>NZ_JAFNNA010000001.1:0-444394 GCF_026536965.1 Gilliamella sp. B2911
TCAGGTGTGTAAGTGTAGTGATACATTGAGCTAACTGATACTAATGAACCGAGAGTCTTAACCTTACAACTCGGAGTTGTTTTGGATACGCGAAGTTGAGAGTAAGAAATCATCGAAAGATGGTTAAAGATTAATAAAACAGTTTGTTCCGGATTGAGCGATTGGTGAAGATATGTGATAATCATCATCAGTTGAAAAAGAGAAGACAGAATATGTCTGGCGGTAATAGCGCGGTGGTCCCACCTGACCCCATGCCGAACTCAGAAGTGAAACGCCGTAGTGCCGATGGTAGTGTGGGTATTACCCATGTGAGAGTAGGGTGCCGCCAGACTTTTAATTTATAAACACACCAAAAAATACGGTGGAGCGGTAGTTCAGTTGGTTAGAATACCTGCCTGTCACGCAGGGGGTCGCGGGTTCGAGCCCCGTCCGTTCCGCCACCTTATCTAGGGGCGTAGTTCAATTGGTAGAGCACCGGTCTCCAAAACCGGGTGTTGGGAGTTCGAGACTCTCCGCCCCTGCCATAAAAATAATAGATTTGTTCTAATTTTAGTCATTCATTCAATTTTATTTATATAAATAAAAAAATTTTGTTTACAGATTAACTTTGTCAATTATAATTCCCGCCCAACAACTTTTATAATCTAGAGGATATAACATGGCTGAAAGTTTTGTAAGTCAACAACGTTTTTTTGATAATAAGAATTATCCAAGAGGATTTTCTCGTCATGGCGATTTTACTATCAAAGAAGCACAGATCTTAGAAAAATATGGTTGTGCTTTTAGAGATCTCGATGCAGAAACTAAAAAGCCAACTACATCAGAAGAGAAATCTTTTGTTGCAGTTTGTAAAGGGAAAAAGGAACCAGTTACAGATTATGAAAAAACATGGATAAAGTACCTTTCTAAAATTAACAAACCAAAACGTTTTCACACGTTATCAGGTGGAAAACCTCAAGTTGACGTGAGTGATGACTTTGTCGATAGTGATGATTAATTTATTAGCCAATATTTTTGTGCATTTGAATTAATAATCTATCCATAGAACGATAACTCAGTGCTTCTGAAATATGTTTTCGTTCTATGTTCTTTGAACAATCTAAGTCGGCGATAGTCCGAGATACTTTTAATATTCTATGCCAAGCTCGAGCAGAAAGTCCTAATTTAATTAAAGCCTGTTCTAAGTACTCATTATCTTCATCAGTTAACAAACAATGAATTTGAATTTCTTTTGGTGATAATTGACTATTTAACTTTTTATTTCTTATCATTTGAATTTTTCTAGCATCCATAACTCTTTTTTTCACTTTATCAGTTGGTTCAGTTACACTAACTTTTTGACTTAGTGTACCTTTAGGTAGTAATGGTACTTCAATTGATATATCAAAACGATCTAAAAATGGGCCAGAAAGTCGATTTAAGTAACGTATAATTTGTTGTGGTGTTGTCCTATTATGAGTTCCATGATAATGACCCGTAGGGCTAGGGTTCATGGCGGCAATGAGTTGAAACTTTGCTGGAAATTTTATTTTTGCATTTGCCCTAGATATAACTATTTCTCCTGACTCAATGGGTTCTCTTAAGGCATCTAATACTTTACGGTTAAATTCTGGTAATTCATCTAAAAATAACACTCCATTATGGGCTAATGAAATTTCTCCTGGTTTAGGAATTGAGCCGCCACCAACTAAAGCTGCTGCTGATGCACTATGATGCGGGGCTCTAAATGGCCTTTTACGCCAATTTCGAATAGAACCATTAGTGCTAACAAGACTGGTGATTGCTGCACTTTCAAGTGCTTCATCATCTGATAATGATGGTAATAATGAAGTTAACCGAGTGGCTAGCATCGTTTTACCGGTACCTGGTGGACCAATTAACAATAGATTATGTCCACCTGCAGCGGCAATTTCTAAGGCTCTTTTAGCATGTTCTTGACCAATTATATCTTGTAGGTTAATTATTTGCTCATCATCATCTTTGTATTCTCTGTATTCAACAGTAGGTAAATTAATTTCATTGTATAGATATTGGCATAGTTCTAATAAATTATGCGTAATTAACGTATTATTATGATGGATTAATGATATTTCAGATTGATTTTCTCTAGAAATAATCAATGTACGATTATTTTTTTTAGATGATATAGCAGCAGGAATAGCACCTTTTACTGCCTTAATCTCCCCAGATAAGGCTAATTCACCTAAAAATTCATATTTAGTTAGATTATCGTTAGGTATTTGTTCGGTTGCTGCAAGAATAGCGATAGCTATAGGCAAATCAAAGCGACTACCTTCTTTAGGAAGATCTGCTGGAGATAAATTAACAGTTATTTTTTTTGCTGGAAATGTAAAGCCACTATTAATAATAGCGCTTCTAACTCGGTCTTTAGATTCTTTAACCGTTGCTTCTGGAAGACCAACCAGAACGAAACCTGGTAATCCATTACTAATATGTACTTCAACATTAATTTGAGGTGCTTGTATTCCAATAGAGGCTCTTGTATAAATAATTGCGAGAGACATAGTTTTGTCTTCATTAGTTTCTGATTTTTAGCACTTTATTAGTAATTAAATAATGTGAACAAATAGAGAACTAAAAATGCGTGTTCTCTCGCAATAAATTTTCTAATTTTACTGATATTTTAATTTTTAGTTCTTAAAAAGAATTTAGAAATAAATAATGATATAAAAAATAAACAAGTATTACTTAATACAACAGAAGGACCTGTTGGAGTATCATAAATTGATGAAAACAGAATCCCACCCAAAATAGATAGCATCCCAATTAATATTGCAAAAAATGCCATTGATTCTGGGTTTTTAGCATAATATTTAGCTGTAGCAGCAGGAATGATTAATAGTGCAGTAATAATTAAAGCTCCAACAAATTTCATAGCAATACCAATTGTTAATGCTAAAAGTATTGTAAGCATAAATTTTGTTAGTGGAACATTAATACCATGGCTAAATGCTAGTTCCTCACTAACAGTGATAAATAAAAATTGATTCCAACGCCATATCAACAGAATTCCAATTATTACTACACAAATTAAAATCTGATAAACATCAAACATTGTTATAGATAAAAGATCACCAAATAGATAACCCATCAAATCAATGCGTATACTATTCATTAAACTTATCACAACTAAACCAAGTGAAAGAGCGCTATGAGCTAAAATACCCAGTAATGTATCAACAGGTAGTTGTTTTTGAGATTCTAACCATAACAGCCCGATAGCTAATATCAGTGTCACTAAAACGATGGCATAGAATAGATTGATATCAAAAAGGAAGCCAAAGGCAACACCTAATAATGCTGCATGGGATAACGTATCTCCAAAATAAGACATTCTTCGCCAAACAACAAATGTACCCAATGGACCTGTTAAACACGATAAGCATAAACCTGCAAGTAAAGAGGGTAAGAGTAACTCAATCATTATTTTGTTCCTCTTGAATCAGGTAATATAATTTTTCGATTATGATCATTGTGATGCTGGCAACAATCATTATTGTGATGGTGCTTATATAAAGCGATTTGTGATGCGCCGTGAGGTCCAAATAAAGAAACAAATTCTGGATCGTTTGAGACACTAGCTGGTGTTCCTGAACAACAGATATGATGGTTTAAACAAATTACTTCATCTGTTTTTGCCATAACTAAATGTAAATCATGTGAAACCATTACAACACCACAACTAAACTTCGTTTTAGCATCAATAATTAAATCATACAATAGCACTTGCCCATTTACATCTACACCTTGTGTAGGCTCATCTAAAATAAGTAGTTTTGGGCGTTTTGCTAATGCTTGAGCAAGTAGCACTCGCTGTAACTCCCCGCCTGATAATTGATGCATAGATCGATCAATCAGGTATTGAGCTTTTACTAAAGATAATGTTTGGATGATATCATCATAACTTAATTGTTTATTTAGCTGCATAAACCGTTTGACGGTTATAGGTAAAGTTGGATTCAAATTTATTGATTGAGGAACATAACCGATAGTCAAATCAGAAGCACGTTCAATGGTGCCTGTTGTAGGTGAAATTAATCCTAAAATAACTTTGACGAGTGTTGATTTTCCTGCACCATTTGGACCTAGAATCGTAATAATTTGGCTTAAGTTAATCGTCAATGAAACATCATATAATATTTTTTGTTGATTTATTTTAACCGAAATATTATTTAGAGCCATTAATTGTGTCATGATATCGATAGTCCTTGCCGATCAATATGTTATGTTATATTATAACAATAATGTGGTTTTATTCCATCATATTTTATAAATATTGGATGACAAAGTGAAAAATTTAACTAAAAACATCAGACAAGTTCTACGTTTTCTTGCTCAACTTACGCTAATCGTTATTGGATTAACAAATAGTGTTAATGCCACTGTAATTTCCTCAGTAAGGCCGATAGGTTTTATTACTGAAGCAATTGCATCAGGTGTAACAAATACAGATATATTATTGCCGGATGGCGCATCTCCTCATACTTATTCATTGAAACCCTCCGATTTGGCTAAAATTAAGAATGCTGATTTAATAATTTGGGTTGGTGAAGATATGGAAGTTTTTATGCCAACTGTTTTAAAAAATGTTGATGAACACAAGCAGATAGAATTAATGGATGTTCCCGAAATTAAGAGTTTGCTTAGAACCAATCATCACGATGAAGAAATACCTCATGATGATAATGACCATCATCATGGTGAATATGATGAACATATATGGCTTTCGCCAAAAATTGCTAAAATTATTGCAAAATCAATCCATGATAAGCTTATAGAACTGTATCCTAATAAAGTGCAATTGCTTGATGCAAATCTGAACGAATTCATTACAAATCTATCAGAAACAGAACAAAACATTGCAAAAAAACTAATTAGCGTACAAAATAGAGGGTATTTTGTGTTTCATGATGCATATGGGTACTTTGAATCACAGTTCGGATTAAAAAATCTAGGAAGTTTTACCATAAACCCAGCAGTACAGCCTGGCGTTCAAACTGTCTATGCAATTCAAAAAAAGCTAGCGGAACATCAAGCAGTCTGTGTTTTTAGAGAGCCACAGTTTAGCCCTGCAGTTATAAAGAAGTTAGTAAATGGTACAAATGTTAAAATTGGTGAATTAAATCCATTAGGGACAGGTATCATTGTCGAAAAAGGTGCCTATTCACACTTTTTATTAACATTAACTCAGGAGCTGTTGGATTGTTTAGATAAAAAATAGTTTAGATTATAAGATAGTTAAGGTTAATTTTGGCACAGCAGATTAAATCCCCTAATATTGCAAAAAATAAATTCAAAATTCCCTATTTTTCAGTATTAGGAGCCCTTGTTGTTGTTATTTTTGTAACTATATTGTGGCGACCTTTAAATTTAGATCGCACAGTGTACGTCCCTCTAAATTCTCAAGCTCAAACTACAGTTACAGATACGCCTTCGTCTTCAGTTGTTATTGGCGATGGGCGAATTGATATGCTTAGTGATAAGTCTAAAACTGACAATGTTACAGAGTCGTCTGATGTGCCTGAAGATGATATAGCTAAAGACGAATTAGATGATCTTGCTGAAGAAAAAGATAACACAGTGCAATATACCATATCACGTGGTGATACATTACACGATATTTTGAATCGTTATAATGTAAATAAAAATGATATTGCACAGTTAACAGGTAAGTATAAACAACTAGCCAATTTGAGAATTGGACAGCAGGTTAGTTGGACGACCGATGATAATCACAATTTGCTCACTTTTAACTGGACAATATCAACTAATAATGTCCGAATTTTTGAAAAGTCAGGCAATCAATTTATAGAAAGTACTGAAACAGTAGAAGGTGTCTCACAAAATAATGTTATTAAAGGTGAGCTGAAATCCAGTTTTGTAGCTGATGCGCGTAAAGCTGGTTTAACGAGTAATGAGATTGGAATTATTACACGTGCATTGCAGTGGCGTTTGGATTTTCGACGTTTAAAAGTAGGCGATAAATTCGTGGTATACTTATCTCGTGAAATGCATGGAAATCGTTTATCAAATAGTAAATTACTTGGTGTTCGCATTAAAAATGGGTCTAAAGATTATTATGCGATTCTAGCTGATGATGGTAAATACTATGATATTAATGCAGGTAGTTTATCTCAAAGTTTTTTCCGATATCCTTTAGCTAAAAAAGCTCGCGTATCATCAGGTTTTAATCCGCGTCGGTTACATCCAGTTACAGGCGTTGTTACACCACATAATGGTGTTGATTTTGCAGTATCTAGAGGAACGCCAGTATTATCTGTAGGAAATGGAGAAGTTGTTATTGCGAAATACAGCGGCTCAGCAGGTAACTATGTCGCTATACGCCATGGTAGGCAATATATGACGGCATACATGCATTTAGACAAAATTTTAGTGAAACCAGGCCAACAAGTTAAACAGGGTGACAAAATTGGTTTATCTGGTAATACTGGGCGTTCTACTGGACCACATTTGCATTTTGAATTACATATCAATAATAAACCTGTTAATCCATTAACAGCAAGTTTACCGATTAATGAAGGTTTAACCGGTAAGTCTAAAAAAGCATTTATAGAAAAAGTTAAAAATATTCAGCCACAACTTAGTTTTTAATTGATTTTATATATTCAACTATATTATTTAAACTAAAATATCTTATTGATAAGAAGCTCAATGCTTCATTAAAAAGTTATGTTATTATAAGTTAATTTTATTTAATCTTAATATTGGGTGCAGTTTGAACAGACCAACTAAAAAGAAATCGACTAAAAAGGCTTCAAAAAAAAATAAGAAATCATTGTGGCGTCGACTTTGGTCGTTGCTTTTCAAATTATGTCTTATCTTTGTTGCTGTAACTGTCGTTTATGGGATTTATTTAGATCAACAAATTAAAGAACGTATAGATGGTAATGTTTGGGAATTACCTGCGGCTGTCTATGGACAGATAGTCGACCTTGAACCAGATAGTGATTATAGTCTTAGTGATGTTGTTACTTTGCTAAAAGGTGCACAATATCGTCAGCAAGATAGTAAAGCTACTCGACCAGGTGAATTTATTGTTCAAAATGGTGCTGTTGAAATTTACCGTCGTCCATTTACATTTCCTGATGGTGAAGAAAAAGCTTTTCGTGTCAAAATTACTTTCTATGAAAACAGGATAGATCGCATATCTAATTTAGACACAGGTCGTGATTTTGGCTTACTTAAGATTGATCCTAAATTAATAACGATGATGCATTCCCCAAATGGTGAACAACGGCTTTTTGTGCCTTTAAGAGAATTTTCTGACTCGTTAATAAAAACCTTAGTTGCAACTGAAGATAAACGTTTTTATGACCACCATGGTGTAAGTTTATATTCCATTGGTCGAGCTATATATGTTAATTTAACAACAGGTCGTACTGAAGGTGGAAGCACACTAACACAACAAACGGTTAAAAACCTCTTTTTAACGAATGAGAGAAGTATCAGTCGTAAAATACGTGAAGCCTATATGGCTATCATTTTAGATGCTCGATATAGTAAAGAACGTATTTTAGAACTTTACTTAAATGAAGTTTATTTAGGTCAAGCTGGTAGTGAAGAAATTCATGGCTTCCCATTAGCAAGCCTTTACTATTTTGGTCGACCAGTTAATGAATTGACATTAGATCAGCAAGCTGTATTAGTAGGTATGGTAAAAGGTGCTTCGTACTATAATCCTTGGACTCAACCACAACAAGTAATTGAACGTCGTAATGTTGTATTAAAACTTGCTGAGCAACAAGGAATTATTGATGAGGAATTATATAATTTACTCAGCCAACGCCCACTTTCAGTCTTACCAAAAGGTGGTGTGATATCACCGCAACCAGCATTTATGCAAGTTGTCCGTAGTGAGCTGAGAAAACAGTTGGGTGATAAAGCAGACCATCTGTCAGGAATGAAAATTTTCACCACATTCGACCCAGTTGCTCAGGCTGCAGCAGAACAATCGGTTACGGATGAAATAGAAACATTACGTAAATCGACTAATAAAGAATTACAAACAGCAATGGTTATTGTTAGCCGTGAGACAGGTGAAATCCGTTCTATTATTGGTAGCGCTGAGCCACGTTACCCTGGTTATAACAGAGCGTGGTTAACTAGACGAGCAATTGGTTCACTGGCAAAACCGTCAACCTACTTAACTGCATTAGGTCAGCCAGAACGTTATCAGCTTAATACTTGGTTAAACGACAACCCACTATCAATCAAACTTGATAACGGCGGTTATTGGCAACCGAAGAATTTTGATCGGAAATTTCGCGATAAAGTGATGTTAATTGATGCATTAGCTCTTTCACTTAACGTACCTACAGTTAACTTAGGTATGTCATTAGGTTTAGACGCAACTAAAACGACTTTACAAGCATTGGGGGTACCTGAAGATCGTATCCCTAATTTGCCTTCTCGCTTATTAGGTGCTCTAGAGTTAACACCATTAGAAACAGCACAAATGTTCCAAACTATTTCCAATAATGGCCAACGTGCACCGCTCACAATACTACGGTATGTATTAACTGATAAAGGTGAACTAGTTTATCAAAATTACCCGCAACAAATTCAAGCGGTTTCTCAGCAATCGGCTTATTTAACCACTTACGCTATGCAACAAGTCGTTGAATCAGGAACATCACGTTCATTGAAAGCTAAATATGGATCATTCAATTTAGCTGCCAAGACTGGAACAAGTAATGATTCGCGTGATAGTTGGTTTACTGGTATTGATGGAAAAAATGTTGCAGTCATTTGGATAGGGCTTGATGATCATTCACCTATGAAATTAACAGGCGCTACAGGTGCATTAAAAATATATAGTGAATACTTACAAAATAATCCACCGAAAAAATTACAACTTTCAGTACCACAAAATATCTTTATGGTACCTATTGATAGTAGTGGCCAATGGCAGTGCGATGGAGGAGGAGTAAGGACTTTACCTGCATGGACGGTCAATCCGCAAAGTTTATGTGCTGTTAGTTCTCAAACTGAGACAAATCAATCGGCTCCTAGCTGGGTTACTGACATGTTCAATAATTAAATGAGATTATTAAATGCCTGAATTACCAGAAGTAGAAACTAGTCGGCGTGGTATTTTACCTTATTTAAAAGGCCAAATTATCAAACAAGTTGTTGTTCGACAACCCAAGCTTCGTTGGCCTATTGATGTGGCTATTTCCGATGCTCAAGGTCAAATAATCATAGATATCAAAAGACGTGCTAAATATTTATTATTACAGTTGACGCAAAATTGGATTGTAATTCATTTAGGTATGTCTGGTAGCTTACGCATAGTAAAATCAAACCAAAAACCAGATAAACATGATCATGTTGATTTGGTATTAGAAAATGGTGTGACATTACGTTATACCGACCCAAGGCGTTTTGGGTCGTGGCTTTGGACTAATTCTATTGATGATCTTAAACAATTGAAGCATTTAGGATTAGAACCTCTAAGCGAGGAGTTTTCAGCAAACTATCTTTTCGAAAAAGCGACTAATCGAAATATTCCTATAAAAAGCTGGATCATGGACAACCATATTGTGGTTGGTGTTGGTAATATTTATGCTTCAGAATCATTGTTTATGGCAAAAATTAATCCGCACCGGAAAGTAAATAGTTTAACTTTAGAAGAATTTGAACGATTAGTCACAGCAATTAAACAAGTGCTCACCAAATCTATAGAACAAGGTGGTACTACACTTAAAGACTTTGTTCAATCTGATGGTAAACCTGGTTATTTTGTACAAAAGCTCCAAGTATATGGTAGAGAAGGCGAAAAGTGTTTAATTTGTAAATCTGACATAAAGTCTCATCGAATAGGCCAACGCAATACATTCTATTGTGAAAAATGCCAAAAATAGCAAATTTGAAAATTTATTCTTATTGATCATTCTTTAATATCTTTAGCCTGATTATATTTGATTTAAATAAAAATCTTTGGTGACTACTTTTAACTCCACCCAAATCAGAATAGTATAGTAAATAAGCGACAGTAATTGCGAATATAAGAATAATAAATAATTTATATAGAAAAATCTTTTTTACTCAAATAGCTATGGACTTGTTACGCAATTTCGGCTATCTTTCACGCTGATATTTATATTTTGTAAAGAGTGATACCATTTAATAACATTTTATTAATTGTTAAAAGGTTTTATCTTTTTGTATTTAAATACGGTTGTTATACTTATTTTAACTTAAATATATTTCTTTTTGATTAAGGAATTTAAGATGATCAAATTTGCTTCTCGCTTTTTGATAGCTTGTTTTGTTTTTTTATATACAATGATAGCTACTGCTGAAGTTAGAATTATAATCACTGATGGCGTAAGTTCTGCTAAACCAATTGCGGTCATACCATTTAAATGGACAGGTAGTGGTGAACCTCCACAAGTTGTGGATAATATTATTGCTTCTGATTTACGCAATAGTGGTAAATTTAATCCGATTGATGTGGCAGCAATGCCGCAAAAACCAACTACCGCTTCTGAAGTCAATCCTAGTGTTTGGAGCAATATTGGTATTTCTGCCGTTGTCGTCGGAACAATCCAACCTGATGCATCAGGAAAATATCTTATCACCTATCAATTAGTTGATACAGTTGAACGTCCTGGCGCTGTCTTAGTTGAAAATCAGTTTCCTATTGAACAACGTTGGTTGCGTTATGCAGCCCATACTGCAAGTGATGAAATCTTTGAAGCGTTAACTGGTATCAAGGGTGCTTTTAGAACACGTATTGCCTACGTCGTTAAAAATAGTAAGGGTCCTTACACACATGAATTACGTGTATCTGACTATGACGGATTTGATCAAGTCACCGTACACCGTTCAAAAGAACCATTAATGTCACCAACATGGTCACCTGATGGCAAAAAAATAGCCTATGTAACTTTTGAAAGTGGTCGTTCTGCATTAGTGTTAAAAACATTAGAAAGTGGTGCAGTTGAAACTATTGCATCTTTTCCACAGCATAATGGTGCACCAGCATTTTCACCAGATGGTAGCAAATTAGCTTTTGCCTTATCAAAAGGGGGTAGCTTAAATTTATATATGATGAATTTAAGAACTAAGAAAATTACACAAATTACCTCTAGCCGCAGTAATGACACTGAACCTTCATGGATGCCTGATAATGAAACTATAGTTTATACATCTGATCAGGCGGGACGTCCTCAACTATATTCAATTAACATTAATAGTGGAGCATCACAACGTATAACTTGGGATAATACGCAGAATCAAAATGCTCGCGTATCTCCTGATGGTAAGTTTATTGCTGTGATTTCTACTAATAATGGTGAGCAACATATTACTCGATATGATCTAGAAACGAATACTTATCAACGATTAACTGATACGTTTTTAGATGAAACACCGAGTATTGCTCCAAATGGCACTATGATTATCTACAGTTCATCGCAAGGTTTAGGTACAATTTTAAATCTTGTTTCAACTGATGGTAATTTTAAAGCAAGGTTACCAGCGACTGATGGACAAGTAAAATTCCCATCGTGGTCACCTTATTTATGAGGAACGACTAAATTTTAAGCAATAATATAATTATTAAAATTGTGTAAATGTGAAGGTCGTTATAATATATACTTCTAATCTTTCTAGTTGGTAACAGGTGTTACTTTGAAGTTGGTTAGAAGTATACAAAATATAAATAATAATTTATTTAAACACAAAGGAGTTAATTCAATGCAATTTTCTAAATTTCTTAAGGTAGCTGCAGTTGCTTTACCATTAATTGCTGTGACAGCATGTTCTTCAAACAGCAGCAGCAAAGCAGGTAACGGTTCTTTATCTAAAGAAGCTCTAGCTCAATTACAAAAATTACAACAAATCAATACAGTTTATTTTGATTATGATAAATACAATGTTAAATCAGAATATTCAACATTATTAAATGCACATTCAATCTTTATGCGTGCAAATTCATTCTTAAATGTTGTTATTGAAGGTCATGCCGATGAACGTGGTACTCCAGAATACAATATCGCGTTAGGTGAACGTCGTGCAGCAGCAGTTAAATCTTACTTACAAAGTAACGGTGTTTCTGGTGAACAACTTTCAATCGTTTCTTATGGTAAAGAAAAACCAGCAGTATTAGGTCACAACGAAGCAGCTTATGCTAAAAACCGTCGTGCAGTAATTACTTACGCTGGATATTAATCCCATCTTATGACGGCTGATTTATCAGCCGTTTTTTATGTTTAAGTTCACGTCGAGTTTATATAATATGTATAAAAAAATACTCACATTGTCCTTATTTTTATTATTTGCTGGATATGGTTGTGCTGCTGGTAGTTCTGATGTGGATAGAACAATACAAGCACAAGGACAGTTGATAATCCAGAATCAACAAAAAATTAATGATCTACAATCTGATGTAGATACACTTCGTGGTCAATTGGAAGAAACTAAGCATCAACTTAACCAAACAATTGAACGCCAAAAAATGATATTACAGCAAATGACTAATGGGACAGGATTTTCATCAAATCCAAATGATGAAACCCAAGGTGACAGTTCTGATTCAACATCAAGCACTGATGCTGGGGCATCGCCATCATCATCTTCAGGTTTATCTGGATGGTCTACTTCAGGTGATGATAAAGCGGATTATAATTACGTCATGCAATATATTAATGATGACAAACAGAGTGATGACGTAATTATAGCCTTTCAAAATTATCTAAAAGCCTACCCAAAGACAAGTTACCGTGCAAATGTCAATTATTGGCTTGGTCAACTTTGTTATAAAAAAGGAAAAAAAGATAATGCATCATTTTATTATGCAACAGTAGTAAAAGATTTTCCATCTTCTCCAAAAGCAGCAGATAGCCTTTACAAAGTGGGTTTAATTTTACTTGATAAAGGTGATAAAAAGAATGCCAAAACTGTATTTCAACAAGTCGTAAATAAATACCCTAAAGATAAAAAGACAGTTGATCTAGCAAATAAAAAAATAGCATCGTTATAATAAAGTGTATAAATAACCAGCTATTGAATAAAAATAGCAATAAAAGGGTTGCACCGCCTTATAATTATAAGTATTATAGCAACCCGAAATTGCTTGAAGCGATAAGTAATAAAGCAGAAAGTAATTCTATCAAAATGGGTTGTTAGCTCAGTCGGTAGAGCAGCGGACTTTTAATCCGTTTGTCGAGCGTTCGAATCGCTCACGACCCACCATTTCCTCTCAAATTTTAAATTCACTTAATCAAACTTAGAAAGCTAATAAATTTATCGATTAATCAGCTTAGCCAATTTTAATAGACCGTAGTTAAAATAAGATAGATTCTTAAACAAATTAGCGCTATTCAATCTAAGTCGAACACTAATTTATTTGATAAAGAGTATTGGCGCTCAAGTAGTATGTATGGTACTTGAGGGCCTTTTATTAACTGCAAGTTATAAATTATACTCCTCAATGAATACTTTTAAGAGGGAATAGTATTCCCTCTTTTATTAATCTAAACTTTCGCCGCTAATTCAATAATTTTCATCGTGACTTCGAATGATTTCAAGAATGATGATAATGGTAAAAACTCAAAACAAGAATGGAAGTTATGTGCGCCAGTAAAATAGTTTGGCGTGGTGAGTCCTCTTGCTGATAGTGCTGAACCATCTGTTCCTCCACGCATGGCAATAGTATTTGGTTTAATACCCAATAATTCAAATGATTGGTAAATCAAATCAATACAACGACGATCATCACCTAAATAATTAGCAATATTGCTATAGATATCAGTAATTTGACATTCAATTTTTGCTTTAGGATATTTACGACTGATAAAACTAACCACATCTTGAATGTAAGTTTTACGAGCTTCATATCGAGTTAAATCAAAATCACGAATGCTCATTTTTAATGTAGTTGTGCTTTGGTTACCAATAATATCATTAAACCAAAAATATCCTTCTTTACCTTCGGTATGTTCAGGTGTTTCAAAGCTATCAAAACAGTTAATAATATCATTCGCTATGCGAATTGGATTGATTAAGACATTTTTTGCTGACATAGGATGAGCAGATACACCCTCAATTTCAAACGTAACCGAGCCAGCATTGAATGTTTCATAAACGACTTCACCCAATTCACAGCAGTCAATGGTATAAGCAAAATCAGGTTTAAAACGTTGCAGATCCAGTTTTTTGGCGCCATTTAACCCAACTTCTTCATCTGGCACGAAAGCAACATAAATATCACCATGTAGGCAATTTTGCTGTTGCAACTGATCTAACATGGTCATGACAATTGCAATTGCTGCTTTATTATCAGCGCCTAAAACACTGGTACCATCTGTAACGAGCAGCTCTTCATTGAGATACTTCTTCAACTCTGGATGTTCTGCCACCTTAAACCAAATATCTTTGTCTTTATTTAATAAGATATCTTCACCAGTAAAAGTCACCCTTTGTGGATTAATCTTCTCTGACAGTGCGACATCTACAGTATCAAGATGCGCAACAAAGCCAATTTTTGGCGCATTAGGTTGGTTACCGGTTAATTTGGCTGTCACAATACTATGTTCATCAAGGTGAACATCTTGTAACTTCAAATCAATTAACTCTTGTTCAAGTTGTTTTGCTAAATTAGTTTGTCCTGGAGTAGAGGGCACAACTGCCGAGCCAGCTTTGCTTTGGCTTGGAATACTTACATAACGTAAAAATCGTTTAACTAATTGTTCGGTAATATTCATGATTAAAATCCTTATCTGCGATTAACTAGTTATTGGAGGATAGACATAACCACTATCAAAACCGATAGGAAGACCTAAAAACCAAAACAGTAATAAATTTATTGTCAAAGCAATTAAGAGAGCAGCCGTATATGGGATCATCATCGAACTCAAAGTACCCACACCAGTGTTTTTACAATACTGCTGACAATAAGCAATGATCAAAGGATAAAAAGCAAACATAGGCGTGCTAACATTAACTGCTGAACTGATACGATAAGCTGCTTGGGTTAATTCTGGCGAGATCCCCACAGACATAAGCATCGGAACAAAAATCGGCGCTAAAATAGCCCATTTGGAAGAGGCTGAAGTGATTAACACATTAAGCAGACTAGTTAGAATTATTACGCCAAAAATAGTAACAACTGATGGCAAATGTAATGCTTTTAAAAACTCAGCTCCACCAATAGCAATTAAGGTACCAATTTGTGAGTTTGAAAATACATATAAAAATTGCGCACAAAAGAAAGCAAAAACAATAAATGGAATAAGTGACTTAGTAATATTTTCCATTGATTTGACGATATCTCGCGATGATTTAAATGCGCCAGTGATAAAGCCATGAATTAAGCCTGGTATTGCAAAAAATACAAATAACAACGGCACAATAATTTGCATGATTGGTGCTTTGTTACTCGTCATACTACCGTCGGGTGCGCGTAATAAAGAATCTTCTGGTAATAAAACCAATACTAAGCCGACAGCAATAATTAAAAAAACAGCTGATGCAATTTTAAATGCTTTATTTTCAATTGGTGAAATCTCAGGAGAATCAGCAATGTTATCTAATTGAATATCATTGTTTAAAGGCATCGTGGCATTTAAGCGAGGCTCAACAATCTTATCTGTAACAAACCAGCAGGCTATCAATACAAAGAAAGTACCACCAAAACTTAAAAAGTAATTACAAAGAACATTGACTTGATATGTTGGGTCAATAATTTGAGCGGCGCTTTGTGTAAAGCCTTGCATTATTGGATCAATAATTGACGGGGTATAGCTTGAACTAAAACCTCCAGCTAATCCTGCAAATGCAGCAGCAATCCCCGCTAATGGGTGACGCCCTGTTGCATAAAACATCATTGCTGACACAGGCATTAAAATTACATAAGCAGAGTCTGACGCGATATGACAAACCATACTGACAAAAATGACTGAAGGAGTAACCAGTTTTTTAGGTGTGATAGCTAATAACTTTTTGAGCAGAACATGAATATAGCCACTGCTTTCAGCAATACCAATACCCAATGTAGCTACAATGGTAATTCCAAGAGGTGGAAATGAGACAAAATTTGATACAAGTTTTGTAAAAAAGGTAACTAATTGGTTGGGTGCTAACATATTCACTACTGCCAGTTTTTCTTGCGTTACTGGATTAATATAATTAAAGCTGACAAAAGAAAGTAATAATGAAGCAACCAGACAAATTATTAATGCATAAAAGAAAAGAGTTGTAACATCAGGAATTTTGTTTCCAATTCGTTCTATTGTATTTAAAAATCCACCAGTTTTTAATGGTGACGTATTTTTTATTTGATTCATGAAAAAAAGTGTAAATATTATTCGGGAAAACAATGTAACATAGTTTAATAATGTAAGTAAACAATGCGTTGGC
This sequence comes from Gilliamella sp. B2911, assembly GCF_026536965.1. Lineage (NCBI taxonomy): Bacteria > Pseudomonadati > Pseudomonadota > Gammaproteobacteria > Orbales > Orbaceae > Gilliamella > Gilliamella sp. B2911. The sequence goes on from NZ_JAFNNA010000001.1 coordinate 16,408, forward strand.
GCGATTTTAATGACTTAAAAAACCCCGTTCCTCAACTTTTTTTACATTATTTTTACTTATGGGATTTACTAATTTTGAATTTTCTTTAATGTGCATAATATTTAATATTTCGCTAGTATAGAATTCCTGTTAACGATGACATCTAAATTTATTGTTTTTAATCAAAGTTAACAATAAGTATTGCTGCAAGATTGCATAAAACAAAAATAATGCTATATTGTCTGAATATTTAATCATAAAAAAAGAATAAATATTCAATCATCCTGATTGTGAGTAAGGCTCTAAAGGATATTATAATATAAGCAATGGGAGCTTAATTATGGTTTTCGATATTGATTTAATAAAAGATATTTATCAACATTACCCGCAAAAAATTGATCTTATTCGCCAGAAAATTGGAAAACCATTAACCTTGACGGAAAAAATCCTTTATGCCCATCTTGCTGAAGGTGAAGAGCTTAAAGCTTATAAAAGAGGGGAAGATTATGTAAATTTTTCCCCAGATCGTGTCGCTATGCAAGATGCAACGGCACAAATGGCACTATTACAATTAATGAATTCTGGTCGTAAACGAGTTGCGGTACCTTCAACAGTCCATTGTGATCACCTTATTCAAGCTTATAAAAATGCCCATGATGATCTCATCATTGCTGAAAGTAATAACCATGAAGTTTATCAATTTTTACGTGATGTTTCGAACAAATATGGCATCGGATTTTGGAAACCTGATGCAGGAATCATTCACCAAGTAGTGCTTGAAAATTATGCCTTTCCTGGTGGTATGATGATCGGTACCGATTCGCACACCCCTAATGCAGGTGGCCTATCCATGATTGCCATTGGTGTTGGTGGCGCTGATGCTGTTGACGTGATGGCGGGTATGCCATGGGAACTAAAAATGCCAAAAATTATTGGTGTAAAGCTAATTGGAAAATTATCTGGCTGGTCATCACCAAAAGATGTCATTTTAAAACTAGCTGGTATTTTAACCGTTAAAGGTGGTACTAATTCAATTATTGAATATTTTGGAGAAGGTACTGAGTCGTTATCAGCCACTGGTAAAGCAACAATTTGTAATATGGGAGCTGAAGTTGGCGCAACAACCTCAATCTTCCCTTACAGTAAAAAATCTGCTGATTATCTTGCCATGACTGGTCGTCAAGAAGTAGTGGATTTAGCTAATACATTGGCAGATTGTTTCAATCCTGATAAAGAAATTTTAAAGCAACCTGAAAATTATTATGACCAAGTTATTGAAATTAATTTATCGACCTTAGAACCTTATGTGAATGGTCCATTCACACCTGACTTAGCTTATCCTATTTCAGAGCTTGCTTCTGCCGTTAAAGAACACGATTATCCAGACAATATGGAAGTTGGACTTATTGGATCATGTACTAATTCTTCTTATGAAGATATGATGCGCGCAGCTTCAGTTATTGATAGTGCTAATAAATTAGGCTTAAAAGTAAATGCAAAATTAATTATCAATCCTGGCTCAGAGCAAGTTAAATATACTTCTAAACGTGATGGCATTTTAAGTCGTTTTGAACAAGCAGGTGCTGCTATTATGGCTAACGCATGTGGCCCTTGCATTGGGCAATGGCGTCGTGATGAAGTTGCCGATGAACACAAAAATTCGATTGTCACCTCGTTCAATCGTAATTTTGCTAAACGTAATGATGGTAGCCCAAACACTTATGCGTTTGTTTGTTCCCCAGAAATTGTAGTGGCATTATCAATTGCAGGTAAATTAAGCTTTAACCCACTTACTGACCATCTCATTAATGTTAAAGGTGAAAAAGTGAAACTTCCTGAGCCACTCGGTGATGAGTTGCCAAAACAAGGATTTGCGGTTGATGATGCTGGGTATATTGGGCCAATAGCTGATGGTAGTGCAGTTGAAGTTCGTATCGATCCTCATTCAGATCGACTACAACAGCTTTTACCTTTCACTCCTTGGGATGGTAAAGATATTATTTCGCAACCACTATTGATTAAAGCAACTGGTAAATGTACCACAGACCATATTTCAATGGCTGGTAAGTGGCTAAAATTTCGTGGTCATCTAGATAATATTTCAAATAATATGCTAATAGGTGCGGTTAATGCCTTTAATCAAAAAACGAACTGTGTGTTGGATGCTCAAACGGGAGATTATGTTGAGGTACCTGCATTAGCACGTAAATTAAAATCACAAGGAATCGGGTCAATAGTTGTTGCTGAAGAGAATTATGGTGAAGGTTCATCAAGAGAACATGCTGCAATGGAACCACGTTTTTTAAACGTTAAAGCCATTGTGGTTAAATCGTTTGCTCGTATTCATGAAACCAATCTAAAAAAACAAGGTATGCTTGCTTTAACCTTTGTCAATAAAGATGACTATGACAAAATTCGTGAAGATGATCAAATTAGCATTACAGGACTCAGTAATTTTGCTCCGGGAAAAAATCTAACATTAACCCTTCATCATCGTGATGGTAGTAAAGAGTCTTTCGCCGTTTCGCATACTTACAATCAAGCACAAATTGAATGGTTCAAGGCAGGTAGTGCATTGAATAAGTTAAAAGAAGAAGTTAAGTAAAATAAGAGGAATAGACAATATGAATCAGCAAGTTTCAATTGAAAATGGACAATTAGTTGTACCAAATCATCCAACGATTCCTTTTATTGAAGGTGATGGTGTGGGTAAAGAGATTTGGCACGCTGCTCGAGCTATTTTTGATAAAGCAGTTGAAAAAGCTTATCAAGGTAAGCGTAGTATTCAATGGAAAGAAGTACTTGCTGGTGAGAAGTCGTTTAATTTAAATGGATCATGGCTACCTGAAGAGACCATGAGTGCCTTCAAAAATTATCTTATCGGTATCAAAGGACCATTAATGACACCTGTTGGCGGAGGGATTCGCTCACTAAATGTTGCATTGCGACAAGAATTAGATCTTTATGTTTGTTTGCGCCCTGTCCGTTGGTTCAAAGGTGTTGAATCACCAATAAAGCATCCTGAAAAAGTAAACATGACCATTTTTCGTGAAAATACCGAAGATATATACGCCGGTATTGAATGGCAACAAGGTTCTGATGATGCTGAAAAGTTTTATCATTTTTTATCTGAACAAATGAAAGTAACTAAAGTTAGGTTCCCTAAAACCTCAGCTTTTGGAGTGAAACCTGTCTCAATTGAGGGATCTGAACGCCTAATACGCTCAGCAATCAAGTATGCATTACAACATAAATTACCGTCTGTGACCCTTGTTCATAAAGGTAATATTATGAAATTTACCGAAGGTGGATTTAAGCAATGGGGTTATGAACTTGCGGAAAGAGAATTTGCTGACGTAGTTTTCACCATGAATCAATATGCAAAAATTCAGAAGGCCCAAAGTAAAGCAGCAGCAGAACAAGCATTACAAACCGCTAAAGCAAACTCTAAATTAATTATTAAAGATGTTATTTGTGATGCATTTTTACAAAATACATTATTAAAACCTGAGGACTATTCTGTTGTTGCAACATTAAATCTCAATGGTGATTATGTATCGGATCAGCTGGCTGCCATGGTTGGTGGTATTGGTATTGCGCCAGGTGCTAATATTAATTATTTAACCGGACATGCTATATTTGAAGCAACACATGGTACCGCACCTGATATAGCAGGTCAAAATCAAGCCAATCCATCATCACTTATATTGTCAGGAGTGATGATGTTTGAATACTTAGGTTGGCATGAAGTAGGACAATTAATCACTAATGCGATGGAAAATTTGTTTCAATTAGGTAAAGCAACAACTGATTTAGCACGCTTTATGCAAAATGGACAATCATTATCAACAACTGAATTTACTCAAGCAGTTATCGATAATTTATAATTCAAAGGGGATGGTTAATGAAAGAAAAGTTCTTGGTTTATAAATTATCGGAAACCATTAAAAATACTAGTAAAATTGAATCGCAGTTATTCGAACAATTTAATGTAAAACGTGGATTACGTAATGCAGATCATACTGGTGTATTAGTTGGATTAACCAAAATTGGTGATGTATTAGGCTATGAACGCTTAGAAAATGGTTCTCTAAAACCAATTGCCGGTAAATTATTATACCGAGGAATTGATATTGAAGAGCTGGTTCATAATGCTCAACAAGAGCGACGAACAGGGTTTGAAGAAACTATCTATTTATTATTATCTGGTTACTTACCCGATAAAGAAGAATTACGAGATTTTTCACGTTTACTCTGTGAGTCGATGGCGTTAGAAAAACAAACTAAGATTGCCATAATGGAACTTGAAGGCCATGATGTGATGAACATTTTGGCTAGAACTGTTCTTGAAATGTATACTTATGATCCTGAACCTGATGATACCTCACGTGATAATTTAATGCGTCAATCCATCGATTTAATTGCTAAATTCCCAGCAATTATTGCTTATGCTTACAATATGTTAAGTCATAGTGCTAAAGGTAAATCACTGCATATCCGCCATCCACACGAAGATTTTTCAATTGCAGAAAATTTTCTCTATATGATGAAAGGATCCGGTCGATACACAGAACTTGATGTAAGAGTACTTGATTTAGCCATGATTATTCATGCTGAACATGGTGGCGGGAATAATTCAACTTTTACCGTTCGCGTAACGAGTTCTACGGGTACCGATACTTACTCATCTATTGCTGCAGGTATAGGATCATTGAAAGGTCCATTGCATGGTGGGGCTAATTTGCAAGTAGGAAAAATGCTTAAACATCTTGCCGAAGAGATTAAAAATTGGACTGATGCAGATGAAATTGATGCATATCTACAACGTATTTTAGATAAAGAAGTGTTTGATCGAAAAGGGTTAATTTATGGTATTGGTCATGCTGTTTATACCGTATCAGACCCAAGAGCCATGTTGCTAAAAGAGATGGCCCATAAACTTGCTCAAGAAAAAGGCCGAGAAAAAGAATTTAACTTTCTAAACTTACTTGAGGAACGTGCGATTCATGCAATAGTTAATCGTAAAAATGCCAGAACTAAAAAACAAGTCTGTGCTAATGTCGATTTTTATTCAGGTTTTGTTTATGACATGATTGGGTTACCAAAAGAAGTTTACACGCCATTATTTGCTATGTCGCGAATCGTTGGATGGTGTGCTCATCGCATTGAAGAACTTAATTTTGATGATCGTCGAATTATACGTCCTGCCTATAAAAACATTGGCGAACTTATGCCTTTTATTCCTTTGAAAGATCGTTGATACATATACCGTCAGTATCATTCTGACGGTGATATTAAAATGGCTGTTTATTAAAAAATCATGGTGATTTAGAACAATAGTTTGTAGACTATGCTTCATTAATCGTTTTTGACTATGTACTTGGTACATAAATCGTATATGAATCTTTTAAAATCTTTAGCTACAGTTAGCTCAATGACAATGGTTTCACGCGTTTTGGGGTTTGTTCGTGATGCTATTATTGCCCGTTTTTTTGGAGCGGGAATGGCTACGGATGCATTTTTTGTTGCTTTTAAACTGCCCAATTTACTTCGACGAATTTTTGCTGAAGGGGCTTTTTCCCAAGCTTTCGTACCGATTTTAGCTGAATATAAAAATCAGCAAGGCATTGAGGCTTCACGTACTTTTGTGGCTTATATCGCAGGTTTATTAACACTGGTATTAGCTATCGTTACTTTAATTGGTGTTGTAACTGCACCATTTATTATAATGATAACTGCACCAGGTTTTATGCAAGAATCATCAGATAAATTTGAACTTGCAACAATTATGCTACGAATTACTTTTCCTTATATCTTTTTTATCTCACTTGCATCATTAGTGGGCGCTATACTTAATACTTGGAATCGTTTTTCTGTACCTGCATTTGTGCCAACGTTGTTAAATATTAGCATGATTGCTTTTACCTTATTCTTAACCCCTTATTTTAATCCACCAGTGCTTGCGTTAGCTGTTTCTGTTGTGGTGGGGGGAATTTTACAATTGCTATATCAGCTACCTTATTTGAAAAAGATTGGTATGTTGGTTTTGCCTCGTATTAGTTTTAAAGATAGTGGTGTTTGGCGAGTGTTAAAGCAGATGGGTCCCGCTATCTTAGGTGTATCAGTCGGTCAAATATCGTTAATTATTAATACAATATTTGCATCATTTTTGATTTCAGGTTCTGTTTCATGGATGTATTATGCTGATAGATTAATGGAATTTCCTGCAGGTGTACTAGGTGTTGCATTAGGAACTATTTTGTTACCATCTTTAGCCAAAAGTTTTGCCAAAGGTGACCACAAACAATATTCAGAGTTGTTAGATTGGGGACTTCGCCTCTGTTTTTTATTAGCTTTGCCAAGTACTGTGGCATTAGGTGTTATTTCTAAACCATTAATATCAACCCTTTTCGAGTATGGTCAATTTACTTTAAATGATACTTTGATGACTCAACGTGCATTAGTCGCTTATTCAATTGGTTTGCTTGGATTAATTTTGATTAAAGTATTAGCCCCCGCATTTTATTCCAGACAAGATATTAAAACACCGGTGAAAATTGCAATAATAACCCTTATTTTAACGCAATTGATGAATCTGGCTTTTATTGGACCTTTACAACATGCAGGCCTTTCATTATCAATTGGACTTGCAGCATGTTTTAATGCTGGTTTATTGTTTTGGCAACTTCGTAAGAAGAAACTCTACCAACCACAACCAGGTTGGTATCGATTTTTACTCAAGGTTATTATTGCTGTTTTATTGATGTCAGTAGCGTTGTGGTTTGGAGCTCAGTTATTACCCGATTGGTCTACAGGCTCAATGCTAACTAGAATTGGATATTTATTCTTGCTAGTTATTGTTGGTATTTGTATCTATTTTGGCTCGTTGGCCTTGATGGGCTTTAAAATAAAACATTTTATTAAAAGAATTGAATAAGTTGTGGTATTGATAACAAGGAAGTTAAATGCAAAAAGTATCTTTTTTTAAATTGCCGTTAACAGGATGTTTAGTTTATTTTTTATTTAGCACAATTTTGAATACATCTTTTTTATATTTGCAACACAATGCTTCAATTCCAGATAATATGTTTTGGTATTTCTTTTTTGAATCAGATTTTTTATTTCGGTTTTTATTTGAAAAAAGTTTTATAGAAGCATTATGGGTTTTTGGTCTTTTAGCGGTCTTCTTTTATTCTTTCCATATTCATATTGTTAATAAAGCTAATATAGTTTCACTAATCATTTTAATGTTGATTTATTCAATTATTGCATCTTTCATTGCAATTAATACAAACGTTAAACCCCAAAATTATCACCTTTATTCAATATTATTTAGTTTAGCATTTGCTATTATTCGTTATTCACTCGAAGTCTTGCTTTTGTATTATTTAATTGACTTTTCTAAAATTTATTTTGTTAAAGATCAAAATGAATTTATTTTGACTAAAAAAAATTCCTCTGAAATTCACTTTATTCTTTTTTCTATTTTTAGTGGCTTTATATTGATTAAAGGTTTTAACCTTCTTTATGAGCCTCTTTCAAAAAAATTTGATATTTCTAATTTTTTTACTGCTATTTATCTGGGTGCTTTATTATTGGGTCTTGTATTGAGCAAACGATGGTTTCATATTTTTTCTAATAAAGTTATCTATATAAAACTTTTTAAAAGTGTATCAATATCAAATATTTTAATTTTAGCCGTTGTTTATATTATCTTTACCATTATTTATGACAATCCAACCAAATACTATATTGATTTGTTTGATATATTATTTAAGTATATTCGTATATTATTTTTATTGATATTTCTTATTTTATGGATTTGCCTAGTACTTAATAAAATAACTAAATATTATTTTGGTAAGACAAATTTTAAGAGTGCCAAAACCAGTTAGATTAATTATTTAATTTAGTTTTCAAAAAATCACAGATTTCAATTTGTGATTTTAATTGTCTTATTTCAGGCAGTAATACCGATGCTTCTGGATAATGCTGTTTTAAATAAGCTAACCATTGTTTAATTCGAGCAGAATGATAAAGTGGCTTTACATCGTCAATAGCCGTCATCGCATAACTAAGTAGTATTTTTATGACTTCTTGCCAGATTAATGATGAATGTTTATAACGAATTATATTAGCTAAATTAGGAATATTTAGTATCCCACGGCCAAGCATGATGTCATTTGTTTGGCTATGTTTTATGCAGTTGTAGGCATCTTCAATAGAAAAAATTTCGCCATTAGCAATAACTGGAATGGTTAGTTTTTGTTTTATCTTTCCAATTGTTGACCAATCAATTTTATCAGCTTTATATCCATCTATTTTTGTTCTACCATGAATGACAATTTCATTTGCTCCTGCATTTTCAATTGCTTTTGCAATTTCGTAACAGCGGGATTTATCTTCCCATCCTAATCGAATTTTAACTGATAATACGGGATTAGAACCTATTGCTGTTCTAACTTGATTCACAATGTTATATATCTGATTCGGATATTGTAATAAATAAGCACCGCCATGGTTGCCTACTACTGTTTTAGCCGGACAGCCAAAATTAATATCTACACCATAAGAGCCTAACTCGATAGCTTTAACGGCATTTTCTGCTATCCATTCTGGTGATTGTCCCAGTAGCTGAATACGTACAGGCGTTCCTGATATTGTTTTGCCATCATTATGAAGTTCTGGGCATAGTCGGAAGAAAGTTCGATTAGATAATTTATGGTTGGTCACTCTTACAAATTCAGTTACACAATAATCAAACTTATTAATTTCAGTTAAGATTTCTCGAACATGATAATCAAGCACTCCCTCCATTGGTGCTAAAATAATTCGATTTATTTGCATTTTATGGCCTGTGTAGTATGTTGATTTCCACAAATAATACAATTACTTTGTTTAGCAAATGTAACTTGGTTAAACTCCATCGTCATACCATCAACCATCAATACTCTCCCAACTAGAGGTTTCCCATACTTGGTAAGTACTTTGATGGACTCTAGTGCTTGAATTGAACCAAACATACCGACTAATGGCGCCATTATGCCTGCTTCAATACAAGTAAGCTGGTTTTGACCAAATAATTGACTTAAGCAATGATAACATGGTTGATCATCTTCATAATTAAATACAGTCAGTAAACCTTCCATTCGAATTGCAGCGCCTGAAACTAAAGGTTTTTTTTCTTGAAAACAGCAACGATTAATTTGTTCACGACTCGTTAAATTATCAGTGCAATCAATGACGATATCATGCTGTTTGATTACTGTCATTAATTCACTATCAACCAGCTTCTGATTAATGGTGTCAATAATCATATTTGGATTGATTTGGCTTAATTTTTGCTTAGCTATATCAACCTTATATTGATTTATGGATTTTGGCGTGTATAAAATTTGTCGATTCAAATTTGATTCGGATATGGTATCAAAATCAATTAAAGTCACTTTGCCTATGCCAGATGCAGCTAAATAGAGGGATGCAGCACAACCTAATCCGCCTAATCCAATAATTAAAACTGTACTGTTTTTTAAAACTTGCTGCTTATCAATATCAAAACCATGCAAAGCTATTTGCCTGTCATAACGAAACAATTCTTGGTCGGTAAGCATTAACATATGAAGTTATAAAGGTTGATGATGAAGTGGATAGTATAACAAAAACTTGGCACAAGATTGTGCCAAGTTTTTAACTTTATTTGTCAAAACCCGATAGGAATTTTAAATATTCTTCCTTAGACATTAACGGTTTGTAATTCGCCATTAATGTTTCGGCTGGTTTCGCATCATCATAGAGCAAATCAATAATGGTACAAGCCATCATTTGAGCAGGGCGAATATAGGCCATATCTTCATCAAATACGGTATAGTCTTTTCCATGTAAAATCCCTCTAACCGAACCAATCCAAGGGTGACTTACTGGCATAATATGAGATAGGTCGCCAGTATCTGTACTTCCAGTCATATGTGGTGCGATTGAAACGTTTTCTTCACCAATTAAATTTTCAGCATTTTGCTTTAAAAGGTCATTAAGTGTTGGGTTATTATGTAATGGTAGGTAGCCTGGTAAATCTTTAATTTCACAAGTTGCACCAACAGCCATTGCACCAGCTTTTAATGCTTGATTGATTCTTTCATTCGCATCAATCATTGCAGGAACATTACCTGCTCGTACATAGCTTTCCATTCTTACATCGCTTGGTACAACATTTACTAAGTCACCACCTTGGGTAATAATTGGATGGAAGCGAATATAATCTTTTTCTTGAAAGGTTTCGCGAATAGCATGAACACCCATCATCCCCATCATAGCTGCATTTAAAGCATTTACGCCAGCATGAGGGGCTGCTGCCGCATGAGCTGCCTCTCCCTTATACTTAATTAATTTTCCGATAAAACCATTACTTGTGGTTGAGATTTCAATAAAACCATCCTGACGTTCATTTGGGACGCTTGTTAAATGTATTTGTAATGCCATATCAACATCATCAAAATCACCTCGTGAAATCAATTCTGGTTTTCCGCCAATGTATTTGATTTTGCCTTCTTCAATTAATCGGTTTCGATAGGTAATTTCAACATATTCTTCTGCAGGGACAGCAAATGGTACCACATCCCCGGCTAAAAATTGCATTGCACCTGAGTCAATTAGCCCCATAGTGACAGCCATCATATTAGCGATTTGCGCATTATGGCCACAACAGTGAGCCGCTCCTGAAGTTTCGTCTGCGGCAGGGTGGTCGGCACAAATAATTGCATCGAGCTCGCCAATAATGGCAATGCTATATTTACTTCCTTTCCCACCTTTTAATCGACCTTTAACACCAGTTAAGGCTAATTTATTTTTAAATGGAACACCTAATTTCTCTAAAGCGTCTTCTACTTTTTTAGCTGTTTTATGTTCTTTGTAACCAAGTTCTGGCTCTGACCAAATTGCTTCAGCAATCGACTTGATATCTGCTTTTCGATTTGCAATTGCATCGCAGACTTTTTTCTTTAGTTCTTCTTTAGTCATAAATAAAATCCTTATCCAAATTAGATAACGCCTTCCCAATGTAAAGTAATTTGAGCAATTAGGGCAGCAAAAATAAACGTACCAGAAAAAACAGCTAAAGATACGGGAATGATACGCCAAGATATATTTTTAAATAGCGCAAGATCTTTACCAATCGCTAGTCCCGCATAAGCAAGTACTGGTGTACAAACAGCAAGTAATGAGACTTGATCTGTAATTGCAACCACTTCTTGATGATATGGGAATATCGGTGCTGATACAATAGCAGCAACAACGGATACCCATAGAATTACAGGAAGTTTATTTAATACAGGTAATTTACTTATTAATAATCCTGCAATAGATATGACAACTAACACAGCTAATGCTTGAAGCGATAGCATAAAATCAATTTTATATCCTACAGTGTTACCTGCTGCCATGATAACGGCTACTAAAATAAGTACAAAAATTGTTTCTAAAATTTTCATATTCGATTCCTTATTTATTGCGACGAAGGCGAGCTAAAGTGTTATACATGAAAGAAGCGAAAGGCAAAGAAAATAGTGTATAAATATATATGCCTACAATACCAGACATTAAGTTCGCTGTTGTTGCATAAGCATTGATATTTTCTGATAAGTCAGGATATAAATCACTTATCGGTGCCAATGAAGCAGCCATCATGCTCCCACTACCTACTCCAGCTCCCATTGCTAAAGCATAAGGGTGAAGAATATTCAATTGTGCTATTATGCTTGCAAGGATACTCATCCAAATTGCACCATAAAGAGTCCCACATACATACATAGCCATAACACCTCGTCCTTCAGGTGAATCTAGCCCATATTTATCTGCAACAATAGCTATATTAGGTTCGCGAGCAACAGAGTAGGTTGCACCAACTGCCTCTCTTTTCATACCTAATAACATAGCTAATGGTAATCCTAGTAAAATTGTTCCTGCGAAATGGCCTAATTCTTGAAAAATTAGGGCTAACTTGGCATCGTTTAAAATCATGTCAATTTTAGGACCTACAGCCACACCAAGCTTTGCAATAAGTAATATTAATGTAACCATCATCACTAAACTGGCATGCTGCATATTTTTATTAGTTAATATTTTTAGCTTTGGTAGGCTGATTACACCGCCGAAGATCATTGCATATAACATTGGATAAACGGCGATAATCCATATTGATTGTTTACCGATTAGTTCGCAAATAATTACTACTAACAGTGCAATTATATGCAATTTATAGTCTCGTAAAACTTCCATTCCTGCTCCTTATTTTAATTTTTATCTATATTTTATATTACTGTTGCCCCTAAAGTGTTTTGAAAGTGTTTTAAAGCCCATTGATGACCGATTGGATCAAAGCTAGCAACTGCATTTTGATGAATAATCAATTTGTAGCCTAAATTATAGGCATCAATCGCTGTGTGTAATATGCAAATATCTGTGCAGACACCAACTAAATGGATTTCAGTAATATGTCTTTCGCGTAAGCGTAGATCGAGATCCGTACCACAAAATGCCGAGTAGTGTCGTTTATTCATCCAATAAATATTATCTGAATTCTGATGTTTTTGATAAAGAGGATGTAAATTACCAAATAACTGTTGCCCAAAAGTTCCAATAATATTGTGAGGGGGAAAGAGTTTATTTTCTGGATGATATTTATCTGAAGGGTCATGAGAATCAATCGCAAAAACGATAAATTGATTATTTTGGATGAATGATTTAGTTAAATTTAATATTTCTGACTCAATTTGTTGCCCAGCAGAACCTGTAGTCAAAGCGCCATCGTCAGCGATGAAATCATTAGTATAGTCAATTGAAATTAAAGCTTTCATATCATATGAGTAATATCCAAATAATACTAAAGCTTAGTAATAAATATCTGATAAGACAAGCTATTAAATAAATCATTTTAAAAGCTTATCAAGATAAAACGATTTTATATTTATTATCTAATTGAATTTAAAATAGTTTGTAAAAAAATGTATAAAGTAAAATTATTATAATAAATCGAGTATAAATAAATTAAATAGTGATTATTTTCAAACATAGTCTTTATACCCTGATAAATTGCTCTATAATAATTATTATTTTTGATAACTGTACACAGGATATTTTTAATGAGAACAATTTATTGCGGACAGCTAAACGCAAGCTATATTAATCAAGAAGTCACACTATGTGGATGGGTCAATAAACGCCGAGATTTAGGTGGGATGATTTTTATTGATATGCGTGATCGTGAAGGAATTGTGCAAGTTTTTTTTGATCCTGATTATCAACAAGCATATCAATTAGCTGGCGAATTACGTAATGAATTTTGTATTCAAATTAAAGGAAAAGTAAGAGCACGACCAGAGGGCCAAATTAATAAAGATATGGTAACTGGTGAGGTTGAAATACTGGCGACTGAGCTTGTGATTTTTAATCGTAGTGATGTTTTACCGCTTGATTTCAACCAAAATAATAGTGAAGAACAGCGTTTAAAATACCGCTATATAGATTTACGCCGTCCAGAAATGGCGACTATATTTAAAACTCGCGCAAAAATTACGGCATTTGTCCGTTCATTTATGAATGAGCATGGTTTTTTAGATATCGAAACACCAATGTTAACCAAAGCAACACCAGAAGGTGCTCGAGATTATCTTGTTCCAAGTCGAGTTCATAATGGTGAGTTTTATGCGCTTCCTCAATCTCCACAACTGTTTAAACAGTTACTGATGATGTCTGGATTTGATCGTTATTATCAAATTGTTAAATGTTTTCGTGATGAAGATTTACGAGCCGATCGCCAACCAGAATTTACACAAATAGATGTTGAAACCTCGTTTATGACAGCTGAACAAGTGCGCGAAATCATGGAAAAAATGATACGTGAACTTTGGTTGCATGTTAAAAATGTTGATTTAGGCAAATTCCCAATTATGACTTTTGCTGAGGCAATGCGTCGTTATGGGAGTGATAAACCTGATTTACGTAATCCGCTTGAAATTATTGATGTGGCGGATTTGGTTAAAGATATCGATTTTAAAGTATTTTCAACACCAGCAAATGATCCTAAAGGAAGAGTGGCTTTATTATGCGTTCCAAATGGAGCCGAACTAACACGTAAACAATTAGATGATTATACGCAATTTATCTCAGTTTATGGTGCTAAAGGTATGGCTTGGATCAAAGTTAATGATCGTAGTAAAGGCCTTGAAGGTGTGCAAAGCCCAGTAGCTAAATTTTTTAATGAACCTCAAATGGAAGCATTACTTAATCGTGCCAATGCTAAAGATGGTGATATTTTATTATTTGGTGCGGATAGTTATAAAGTAGTGAGTGATGCATTAGGTGCATTGCGTTTGAAAGTTGGTAAAGATTTAGGTATTACCGATGAGAGTAAGTGGGCGGTACTTTGGGTTGTTGATTTCCCTATGTTTGAGGAAACTGACGAAGGCTTAAGTGCAATGCATCATCCATTTACATCACCAAAAGATTTTACCCCAGAGCAATTAATTAGCAATCCTGAAAATGCAGTAGCTAATGCATATGATATGGTAATCAATGGTTATGAAGTTGGCGGTGGTTCTGTACGTATTCATCGCAGTGAAATGCAGCAGGCTGTCTTTTCTATTTTAGGAATTGATGAACATGATCAGCGTGAAAAGTTCGGCTTTTTACTTGATGCATTAAAATATGGTACGCCACCTCATGCGGGTTTAGCATTTGGCCTAGATAGATTAACTATGCTGTTAACTGGAACAGATAATATTCGAGATGTTATTGCCTTCCCGAAAACGACTGCAGCAACATGTTTATTAACTGATGCGCCTAGTCCTGCAAATCCTACAGCTTTAATGGAATTAGGTATAGAAGTGAGCAAAAAATAGCGATATTTATATGCAAAAATATAAGAACCCTGAGTCAGTATTAGTTGTTATTTATTGTAAACGGACTTTGCGTGTTCTTATGTTGCAACGTAAGGATGATCCTAATTTTTGGCAATCAGTTACAGGTAGTATGGAAGATAATGAATTACCTAGAGATACGGCAATTCGTGAAGTTTTTGAAGAAACCGGTATAGATATTAGCGAAGAAAATCTTAAATTAATTGATGCAAAACATACGGTTGAGTTTGAAATTTTTCCACAGTTTAGATATCGGTACGCACCAGAAGTAAAGATAAATAAAGAACATTGGTTTTATTTAGCTCTTAATGATGAAATAACGCCATTGCTTACTGAACATTTATCTTATCAATGGTTAACTATAAATAGTGCAGCCAATCTTACTATATCGCCAAATAATTGTGAGGCTATTAGTAAAATTGGCTCAATTGATAAAAATTAATACAAGAGATCCAAAATGAAACTTAGCCATTATGTTATTTCGTTATTCAGCTTGTTTTTTGTAATATCTATCAGTCATGCAGAAATGAATATAAAAAAATGCAAAGTAACTAAAGAAGAAGCTTTAATTTTTGATGAATATGATTCACAAATCGCTGAAAAAATTATTGATTACAAGTTACATAATCAACCTGAAAAAAGAGAAAATAGCATTATTAAAATTTTTACAAATGAAAATAGTGAAGATCGTAATTATTGGTTAGCATCGATACAAACTGATGACAAATCAGAATTTTATCTATTTTATCAAGTTGATAAAAACGAAATTATTGAAGTTGACCAAAAACAATTTGAAGCATTATTACCTAAAATCGTTGAATGTAATCAAACAAAACAACTTCCCATATATAGTGAGAACTTTGATGAAGATTAGTTAATCTTCATCAATTAGTATTTCAATAGCGAGAGTTAAAAGGAGTAATAATGTCGTTGTCTAATTTTCGTGATTTTTTAGATTACCTTGAGCAGCAAGGTGAATTAAAACGCATTACTTATCCAATTAACCCTCATCTTGAAATGACCGAGATTGCTGATAGAGTTTTACGCTCTCAGGGACCAGCTCTATTATTTGAAAACCCAATTGGCTATGACATTCCTGTACTTTGCAATCTTTTTGGTACAGCTAAACGAGTTGCTATGGGGATGGGGCGAGAAAAGACTACAGAATTAAGAGAAATTGGTGAATTACTAGCTTTTTTGCGAGAACCAGAGCCACCCAAAGGTATTCGACAATTTTTTAATATATTACCTAAATATAAACAAGTTCTAAATATGCCGGTAAAACGGCGTTCCTCAGCGCCTTGTCAGGAATTAATATTTAAAAATGATGAGGTCGATTTAACTCAATTGCCTATTATGCATTGTTGGCCAGATGATGTAGCTCCACTTGTAACTTGGGGACTAACTATAACTAAAGGACCACATAAAGATCGTCAAAATGTAGGTGTTTACCGATTACAGCTACTAGGTAAAAATAAATTAATCATGCGTTGGTTGTCCCATCGAGGTGGGGCACTTGATTTTGCTGAATGGCAACAATCTTATCCAAATGAAAAATTTCCTATTAGTGTAGCTATTGGGGCTGATCCTGCAACAATATTAAGTGCAGTAACACCAGTACCTGATACCTTATCTGAATATGCTTTTGCTGGATTATTGCGTAATAGCCGAACAGAAGTGGTCAAATCATTATCAAATGAGTTAGAAGTTCCTGCAACCGCCGAAATTATTTTAGAAGGTTATATTGATCCCCATGAGCAAGCTGTTGAAGGGCCTTATGGTGACCATACTGGTTATTACAATGAAGTAGAAAAATTTGCTGTCTTCACAGTTACACATTTAACCAGACGTAAAGATGCAATTTATCATTCTACATATACAGGTAGACCTCCAGATGAGCCGGCTGTAATGGGATTAGCATTAAATGAAGTATTTATCCCGATATTACAGAAACAATTTCCTGAAATTGTTGATTTTTATCTACCTCCTGAAGGTTGCTCTTATCGTATTGCCATTGTGACAATCAAAAAACAATACCCGGGACATGCTAAAAGAGTGATGATGGGTGTATGGTCTTATTTAAGACAATTTATGTATACTAAATTTATTATTGTTTGTGATGACGATATTAATGCTAGAGATTGGAAAGATGTTATGTGGGCTATTTCGACAAGAATGGATCCACATCGAGATACAACATTTGTTGATAATACGCCAATTGATTACCTGGATTTTGCTTCACCTATTTCCGGTTTAGGCTCTAAAATGGGACTTGATGCAACTAACAAGTGGCCGGGTGAAACTAATCGTGAGTGGGGTAAAATTATTACTAAAGATGCTAAAGTAGTCGCTCATATTGATGAAATTTGGGACGAACTTGGATTGTGATAGCTTTTGTTAAATAATTAATTATATTTTTTTATAATGAGTCCGATTAAGCGATTTAATAATATTTACAATATTAGAATAACTTTAACTTTCAATTAAATAATAAAAAAAAGTATATTTAAAAAAACAAAACTATTCCCCTTTTAATCAATTATGTATAATTATTGCTAATATTATGACATTTAAAAAATTATGAAAAAACTTCAAATTATATTGGCTTTGGTGTTATCTATCTCTTGTGGAGCAGTTGCAAGCGAAGCTAAAACACAATCGGATACTGAGTTAAAAGTAAGTGACCCTAGTTCATTAATTCCTTCGTTGTTAATTGCTGCTGAAAAGGGTGATATGCAATCACAATATATGCTAGGAACAATTTATAAGCAGGGGTTAGGGGTTGAGGTTAATGATCTAAAGGCTTTTTTCTGGTTTAAGAAAGCCGCTGATCAAGGTTTAGCTAAAGCTCAAAATAATTTAGCTTATATGTACCAAAATGGTTTAGGGACTAAAGCTAATTTATCTGAGGCATTCAAATTGTTTAAATTGGCTGCCGATCAAAATTATGCTTTAGCTAAATATAATTTAGCTTTGATGTATAAAAATGGTGAAGGCGTAGAAAAAAAAACGTCTACCGCAATTGATTATTTTACCCAAGCTGGCGATCAAGGTATTTATGATGCTTATTTAAATTTAGGCATTATGTACTTTGCGGGTGATGGCGTTGATAAAGATCGCCTGGTAGCGGCCGATTGGTTTAGTAAAGCCGCAAAAGATAACAATCCAGAAGCACAATACTATTTAGGATTAATGTCCCAAACTGGTGACGGTTTAACCCAGGATAATGTTGCTGCCCTTTATTTTTATACTCAAGCGGCCGAACGCGGTTATGTACTAGCAATGTACAATTTAGGCATTATGTATGCAACCGGAACAGGAACAAGACCAGATAACACTCAAGCCGCATATTGGTTTACTCAAGCCGCTGAAGGTGGTAACGCTGATGCGCAATATAATATAGCGGTTATGTATGATGTTGGCGGGGGTGTTCCTAAAGATGAACAAAAAGCAATCGATTGGTATACCAAAGCAGCCAAGCAAGGAAGTGTTGATGCGCAATATAATTTAGGTATTAAATATTTAGAAGGTGAAGGCGTTAAAAAAAATGATAACCTAGCAGTTTATTGGTTTACTAAAGCTAGTGAGCAAGGGGATACCGACGCTAAAGCTTATTTAGAAGAGATAGCTAAAAAAAATAAAAAGGGCGAATAAGCCCTTTTTTCTTATCCTGAATTTCGCATTCCTGCCGCAATACCAGAAATGGTAATCATTAATCCCTGTTCAACTATAGTATTTTCGTTATCATTTTTACGAGAACGACTTAATAATTCTGCTTGTAATAAATTAAGTGGTTCAATATATGTATTACGTAATGCAACAGACTCCGCAATCCAAGGTAAGTCTGCCATCAAGCTAATATCATCAGTAATCGTTAATACGGTATTAATATCTTCGGTTAATAAATTTCTTAACTCCTCTCCTAATGGCCATAATGTAGGAGAAACTAGCCTTTGTTCATAGTACTCATGAATATTCGGCGCCGCTTTAGCGTAAACCATTTCCAACATACCTAATCGGGCATTAAAAAATGGCCAATTATGATACATATCTTTAAGTTGTTCTTTTTTGCCCTCATTGATAACTTGCCTAAGTGCGCTTCCTGCACCTAGCCATGATGGAACCATTAGGCGATTTTGAGTCCAAGCAAAAATCCACGGAATTGCTCGTAAACTTTCTATTCCTCCACCGGTACGACGTTTTTGTGGTCGAGAGCCTAGAGGTAATCTTCCAAGTTCGGTTTCTGGTGTAACTGATCTAAAATAATCAACAAATTCAGCTTTTTCTCTTATGTAGCTACGATAACATTGGCATGAATAATCAGACATTTCGTCCATAATATCACGCCAGACTTGCTTCGGTTCAGGAGGTGGTAATAAATTAGCTTGTAAAATAGCTGATGCATAAAGCATTAAGCTACTAAGTGCAACTTCAGGTAAACCAAGTTTGAACCGAATCATCTCTCCTTGTTCTGTAACACGTAAGCCACCTTTTAATGATCCTGGTGGTTGTGACAGTAAAGCTGCATGAGCAGGAGCGCCTCCCCGTCCGATTGAACCTCCACGACCATGAAATAACACCAAGTTAACATTATATTGTTCAAATAAATTAACTAATTCTTCTTGTGAACGATACTGTGCCCATGATGCTGCGAGAGTTCCTGCATCTTTTGCTGAATCAGAATAGCCAATCATAACCATCTGCTTGCCATTGATTTTTTCACGATACCAAGGAATATCTAAAAGCTTTTGCATAACAGATTTTGCATTATTTAAATCTTCTAAGGTTTCAAACAAAGGCGCAACAGGAATATTTTTTTGGCAATCAACAATTTTTAAAAGTAAGTAAACAGCTAGGACATCAGAAGGTGCTTTTGCCATCGAAATGACATAAGACGCAATCGATTCTTCACCTGCTTTTTTGATAACACGGCAAGTGTCTAATACTTCTTTAACCATTTCATCTGGTTGCCAATTATAGGGTAGTAATGGTCGATTAGATTGTAATTCGGTTAATAAAAATTCTTGTTTTTCTTCTTCTGACCATGAAGCATAGCTGCCTAAGTTTAACTCTTTAGTTAAGGCGTCTAACGCTTCAGTATGCACTGAACTATCTTGACGTATATCTAATCTAACTAATTGCAATCCAAAACTTTTAATACGTCTTAATGTATCTAATAGTGGGCCATGAGCAATAGTTGACATTCCGTTTTCAATTAATGATTCATAACATGTATAAAGTGGTGTCCATAATTGTTCATTCTTTATTAAAAGATCATTAGGTGCTAAAACTTGTTCATTATTTAATAATGCAACTATGTAGCTATGGGTTTTAGTTAAACGTGAACGTAACTGTTTCATTACAGCCCGATAAGGCTCTGATGCTGTTTTATTTTGTTCATCTAATAATTCAATGACTGATTGGCTACATTCAGTCATTGATAATTCACGAACTAAAATTTGAATATCAGCTAAAAATAGTTCAATTGCTTTTAATCTAGCTTGCAACATCACCCTTCCTGTAACTTTAGCTGTTACATTTGGGTTGCCGTCTCGATCTCCCCCCATCCAAGAGGTAAATTTCACTGGAACATGTTCAACAGATAGTTCAGCATTGAATGCATCAACTAATTGGTCATTAAACTCACGTAAGAATAACGGGACACCTTCCCATAAACTATCTTCAATTACAGAGAATCCCCATTTAGCTTCATCAAGAGGAGTAGGGCGTTTTTTACGAATTTCGTCGGTGTACCATGCTTGGCAAACAAGTTGTTTAAGGCGACGCATGATACGTTCTCTTTCATAATCCGCTAAATCGTTATGATCAAGTTGTGACAAACAATTATTAATAGCGGTATAAGTATTAATCATTGTTCGGCGATTGATTTCAGTTGGATGTGCAGTAAGCACTAACTCAATAGATAAATTATCAATAGCTTGTTCAATTGTTTTAGGCGCAAAATTTAAATTTTTAAGTGTTTTAAATAATTCGGTCATTTTTTTAGGGCTGCTCGATGCTTCCCCATGTGGTGAAATTCCATAATACTCAGCAGCAGTATTAACTAAGTTTAAAAATTGATTAAACGCACGTGCAACATGGAGTAAATCTTGATCATTAAGATTTTCAATCAATTTTAGTAATTCATTATGTGCTTGTTTGTTACCTTGCTGAGCTGATTTTGATAACTGCCTTATTTTTTCGACCAAATCGAAAGTTTCATTCCCTGTTGCTCGTTTAATTGCATCGCCCAATAATGTACCTAGCATATTGACGTTGCTTCGCATTGATGAGTATTGGCTATTCATTCTATTCTCTACTTTGTTTATATTTTGCCTAAGAGCCTTTAAGCTGTATGACCAAAAATTAAAGAAAAAGGTATAAATATAAGTTAATTGCTCAGGATATATACTTTATAACAATGTTGTATTGAATTTAAATAATAAAATCTTATAGTTTTTATTATTTCCATCGTTTTTATTATATTTGGTAAAAATAACATTCTGTTGACTATATAAAGATAATAAATTATTTAGAAAGAATTTTTTGTATTAACGAAACGTTAGTAAACTGTATATTGTCGTCGATTGGGTATATACTAATATCATTATGAATAAGTATTGGATTATCTAATGATCGTTGTTTTTTATATTGCATCGATAATAGCTATTATTGCTAGTTTAAAAGTGATTTTTTGTAGAAGGGTAGAGAAGGCAATTTTATATCTCGCTATTTCACTTTTTGCATCAGCATTAATATTTATTCTGTTACAAACATATATTTCAGCTGCTTTATATATCCTCTTTTTTATTTGCGGTGGCATAATCCTTTTTTGGGGTGTTTCTTTAAAGCTTAAAATTCGTAATGATAATGTTGAAAATAATAAACATGGCATAAGTCCTAAGATTTGGTTGGGGCCATTAGTTTTGGCATTCATATTGTTAGTTATTCTTATATATGGTGTAGTAAGCACTGACTATTCACAACTTAAAGAAACACATGAATTAATGCATCAAATGTCTATCTATGCTTATATTTTGATGACGGAATTAGCTGCATTTTTGTTATTAGGTGCAGTAGTTATATCTTATCATTTTATGCATCGAATGTTTTCGGAGAAATAACGTGATACCACTTATGCATGGGCTAATTTTTGCTTCTATCTTGTTTGTAATCGGGCTGTTAGGTGTAATGATTAGACGAAATCTCTATTTTTTATTATTAAGCCTTATTATCATGAATAATGGAGCAATAGCAGCTTTGTTTGTCGCGAGTAGTTATTGGCAGCAATCAGATGGTGGCGTTTTAGCTATCTTAGCTGTAATTACTGTCTTAACTCAAATATGTGTCGGGCTTGCTTTACTTGTTAAATTAATTTATCGACGTAAAAACTTTAATATTGATTCATTGAGCGAAATGAAAGGATGAATTTACTTTATTTAACTATCATTGTTCCATTACTATCTTTTCTAATACAGGTTTGTTTTGGGCGACAAATACAATCCATTAATGTTAAGTTAATCGGAATTAGTACTATATTTATTGTTGGTTTAATAACAATATTTTCATGTATTGATTTTTCTACCAATACCGTCCCAGATATGACACTCGTTTATACAAGAAATCTATGGACTTGGTTTTCTGTCGGTGATTTTGAAGTTCCGATTTCCTTAACTTTGGATGGGTTATCGCTAACTTTTTTAGTGCTAATTTCTTTCTTTGGTTTATTGATCTCTATCTTTGCTGCCTGTTATCTAAAATCACGGGAAGATATTTATACTTTCTATGCATATAGTAATTTACTCATAACTAGCATGTTAACAGTTGTGCTTGTTGATAATTTGTTTGTGATGCTACTCGGTTGGGAAGGTGTGAGTATAAGCACTTACTTACTTATTGGTATTTATTACAAACAGGCTCGTAATGGTTATGCTGCAGTTAAAGCTTTTGTTATGATGCATTTAACCGACATATTTCTAATTATTGGTATATTTTTACTTTATCAAACAGTAGAAACATTAAAAATCAGCGAGATTTTATTTAAAGCACATAACGATTTAGCTATCGATTCAGATATTATCTTTTGGATCACCATTATGTTGTTCCTTGGCGCTATGAGTAAATCGGCTCTTTTTCCAATGCATACATGGTTCACAGAAACCACATTAGCACCAATGCCAGCTGTTGCTCTATTACAGTCTTCAACTGTCATATTGGCCGGAGTTTATCTTGTTTTAAGATTAAGCAATCTGTTTATGATGTCTAGTGATACACTTTATATAATGCTTTTATTTGCATCTTTAACTATTATATTTGCTAGTAGTATTGCTTTGGTTCAAAATGATATAAAACGAATTATAACCTATATTAATTTAGCTCAAATTAGTTACCTATTTTTTGCCTTTTCAACTCAAAGTTGGAATTTATCATTAAATTGTTTGATAAATTATTCTGTAACCAGTACATTATTAATACTAGCTTCAGCAATTTTATTAAAACAATGCCAAGGTGAAAGAGACATTAGCAAAATTGGTGGTTTATTAAAATCTAACCCAATATTATATGCTATTTTTCTAATTATAATGCTTTCACTTAGTGCATTCCCTTATATTTCTGCATCTTTTTATATTAAAGGCGATATTATTTGGAGATTAATGGCACAAGATAGCTTGATGGCTGGCACCATAGGTTTATTAGGTGTTTTATTATCAAGTTTGGGCATTTGGCGCATAATCTTTTTAGTTTTCCATCATACCCATAAAATGGATCATATTATAAAAATTAAAACGATAAATTATTTTCCAATTTTTATATTGTTAATATTTACTACTGCATTATTTATTTATTTCCCATTGCCGATACAAGGAATAATTCCAATAGCCCATCTTGATACTCAGGAACAGTTACCATTTCGGATATTATTAAGTGCAGTGACTATATTGAGTTTAGTTATTGCTTATATTCTTTATGGGCATCTTAATAGTGAGGTTCATGAAATACTTAATACTCCGATGGTCAAATTTTTAGGAAGATTATGTAAAAGCAATTGGCGATTTGATTTTGTCTTGAACAATATCTTCGTAAAACCTTATATCTATTTAGCGGATTTCCTGAAAAAAGATCCGTTAGCGATATGGGACAACTGGATAATGTGGGGAATTAAAAAAATAAACTCATATATTGTTAGCCTAGAAAATGGACAGATACGATGGTATATGGTTTCAATGGTCATAGGTAGCATTATTATATTAATGTTATTGATTTTTATTTAATAAAGGTGTGAACTTTCATGTTGTTATGGCTTGTCTTCTTACCTGTAATTGGCGGATTCATTGGTTGGTTATGTCAAGTATTCTTACAAAGAATCGTAGTATCAACTGATGTACAATTGCGTTGGCAACGTTTACCAATTATGGTTGCTTTCACGACTATATTAATCACATTAATATTAGCCATAATTTTATGGGCGAATGCAATAAATGTAGAACCAGATACAAGTTGGAGTAAAGAGGTTAATTATGACTGGATCCCATTACTTGGTATCCATTTTCATCTTCTATTGGATGGTTTATCGTTGGTAGTAATTACTTCGACACTTTTCATTGTACTACTAGTTATTATTTATTCTAGCAAAGAAAACCTAAATAACCTTGGGTTGTTTTACTTATGTGTATTATTTATGACATCAGCCATTATGATGTTATTTGTCATTACTGATCTGTTTTTGATGTTTTTCTTCTGGGAAGCGGTAGCTATTCCGATTTATTTCTTAATTTCATTGTGGGGAAGGAGAGATTTAAATTCACAACGCTTCAATGGTGCTAATAAATTTTTAATCTACACACAAATAAGTAGTTTATTAATGTTAATATCTATTGTTTCATTAGCACTAATTAATTGGAATTTAACCGGTCAATGGACTTTTGACTATCAAATTTTAACTAAAACACCAATTTCAAGTAATACTGAATTTTTATTAATGTTAGGATTTCTAGCAGCCTTCCTTATTCGTATTCCTTTAGTTCCTTTTCACAATTGGTTTATTGAAGCACATATTGAATCTTCAACAAGTGGTTCAATGATGATAAGTGGTTTATTACTTAATACGGCAACATTTGGTTTATTACGTTTTGTAATTCCCCTTTTTCCAAACGCGTCTTTGGCCATTATGCCTGTTATTTCAATACTAGCTATGTTTACTGTTTTTTATGCTGCTTTACTAGCATTTAACCAAACAGATATAAAAAAATTAATTGCTTATATCCATATCGCGTTAATGGGGTTTGTTACTACAATTATTTATAGT
Source organism: Gilliamella sp. B2911 (assembly GCF_026536965.1). Classification (NCBI taxonomy): domain Bacteria; kingdom Pseudomonadati; phylum Pseudomonadota; class Gammaproteobacteria; order Orbales; family Orbaceae; genus Gilliamella; species Gilliamella sp. B2911. The sequence continues at coordinate 41,602 of NZ_JAFNNA010000001.1, forward strand.
GGATCTGTAATAGCATTTCAAGGCGTTGTTATTCAAATGATAGCCATAAACCTAGCTATCGTTGGCATGTTTATGATTAGCGGATTATTGGCTGAATGCTATTTAACTCGGAATATAAACCAATTTATTGGATTAAAAGAGCAAGTGAGATATCTGTCCTCTTTTACTTTATTTTTTATGTTAGCTGTATTAGGCATACCAGGCACAGCTAATTTTGTTGGTAATTATATGATGTTATTAGGTAGTTATACCTCTTATTCATATTATACAATTTTGTTGGTAATTGGGTTGCTGTTACTGTCAATTTCCTTAATTATTCGTATGCAACCTATTTTTTATGGAGTAGTTGATAAAGTAGATGTAACCAAACACTTTTTAAGTAAAAAAGATATTTTATTATTATCTAGTGTGTTGATTGTTCTAATTTTTATCGGGTTGTACCCTAAGATAGTGTTAGATATATCTTATTCTACTGTCAACCAAACACAGCAGTATATAACAGCAGAACGAGTGGGAGAGTAAAAATTTATGATAGCTTTATTGCCAATATTCATATTGAGCTTTGCCATAATTGTTTTGCTCATAGCGCTTTTTGTTTTTAAAGTAGGAACTAAAAAATGCGCTATTTTAGCTATATCAGGGTTGATATGCGCTTTAATTTGTTCATCAATTCTAGGCTTTAAAATTTCTCATAACACACCCGCAATAACTGATATTAGTAGTGACAATATGCAAATATCTGTACCTACTTCACAAGGTTCAACTGATACTGATTTATCAAGTGAGCAAACTATAGCCGTTGATGAAGTTCCAACGGAAACATCATCCCCTCAAAATGACCAGAACTCTGAACCTATGGTTCAACAAGATTTTGTAGGCCCACCTCAGAATGTTATTGATACTACACAAGCTGATGATAATACTGATAATAAATGGCGTGCTCATCAAGTTACAGCGTTATTTACCTGTGATGGCTATGGATTACTTTATACCAGTTTGATTTTGATTATTTCTATTGTAGTTGCTTCACTCGCTTATCAATGGTTTGTACAAGAACTGGTCGTACATGGTTTATTCTATGTAATTTTATTACTTATGGCATTAGGCGGCGTAACTTTAGTTTATGCAAGTCATTTAATGTCATTCTTCCTAGGCTTAGAATTACTTTCGATACCATTTATTGGATTGATCGGTTATCAATATATACAAACACATGCGTTAGAAGCTGCGATCAAATATATGATTCTATCTGCAATAGCTAGTTCATTTTTGTTAATGGGAATAGCCTTCTACTATGCAACAACTGGAGAGCTTACATTTAGTGGTTTAAGTTACCAGCTTTCAACCATGAATTATCAAAGTACATTATTATTAATTGGCATTTGTTTAATATTAGTGGGAATTGGTTTTAAGCTTTCACTGGTACCTTTTCAACTTTGGTTGCCTGACGTTTATCAAGGTGCGCCGACTGTAGTAGCATTATTATTATCAACAGTAGGAAAAGTGGCAGTATTTTGTGCTATTGCCAGATTATTTTTACTTGCGCCAATTGTTAATAATGAAACAATTCGTATTATTTTGGTGATTATGGCTTTTTGTTCAATACTATGGGGTAATTTATCTGCTTTAATGCAAAGTAGCTTAAAGCGTTTATTAGCTTATTCATCCGTAGCTCACTTTGGTTATTTATTACTTGCTTTAATTGCGGTGCAATATCAAGTATTGGCCTTAGAAACCATTGGTGTATATTTGATTGGTTACATTCTTGCCAATATCTGTATTTTGGGCGTGATCAGTTTAGAATCACATTCCAACGAGTTACAGGATCATGAAAACGAAGTCGATCTTTCAGGATTATTCTGGCGTCGTCCTGTTTTAGCATTAGCAATGGGTATAGGTTTACTCTCTTTAGCCGGTGCTCCACTGACAGCTGGTTTTGTTGGGCGTTTCCTTCTAATATTGTTGGGTGTAACGGCTGAATTATGGTGGTTAATTGCGGCAGTGGTTATTGGTAGCACACTAGGACTTTATTTTTATGCAAGACTTATTCTCAACCTTTATATCAAACCATCCAATGATGAGCAGCTGAATTCGAACATCAGATTAAAATGGCAGGATATAAAAATGAGCGAATTGCTAATTGTTCTTGCAGCAGTTTTAACGATTGTATGTGGTGTCTATCCAAAATGGTTAGTTAACTTAGTTAGTATGGCTCAATATTTAACGACTTAATTATTTTTGTTACTTTCTTGAGATTGATTAAAAAGACATTGACAAGAAATAGTTAATTATCGACATATTTATTGTGTTATAATTCTGAACTTTAATATTTTTGTAATAATTAAGAGGACCGATATGGACTTTTTTATTTCTAATGCATATGCAGCCGATGGCGCTCAGCCTGGTGCTGATTATTTAATGCCAATTATGTTAGTGGTATTCGGGTTATTTTTCTATTTTATGATTATGCGCCCACAACAAAAACGCGCTAAAGCGCATCGTGAGTTAATGGCATCAATTTCTAAAGGTGATGAAGTATTAACTAATGGTGGACTTATTGGTCGAGTTTCAAAAGTTAACGACAATGGTTATATTGCGTTAGAGTTAAATGATACAACAGAAGTTGTTATCAAACGTGACTTTATCACATCTGTTTTACCAAAAGGAACAATGAAATCATTATAATAAATTTCATTGTATTAATTATCTAATTCCACAAGAGAAAATGTCGTGCTAAATCGCTATCCTTTGTGGAAGTACATTATGTTGGTCGTCGTAATTTGCGTCGGCCTGCTTTATGCGCTTCCAAATATTTATGGTGAAGATCCTGCTATACAAATTTCAGGTTCAAACGGTACCGAAATTAATGTTGCTATGCAAGATAAAGTTAAGCAACTTTTGGTGAAAAACAAAATTGAACCTAAATCACTCGTATATGAAAATAAATCTATTTTAATTCGATTAAGTGATAATGATACTCAGCTTAAAGCTAAAGAATTAATATCACAAGAATTAGGTGAAGATTATACTGTTGCGCTAAATCTAGCACCAGCAACACCATCGTGGTTAGCTGTGATTGGCGCCGAGCCAATGAAATTAGGCCTCGATTTGCGCGGCGGTGTTCATTTCTTAATGGAAGTAGATATGACTACTGCATTAAGTAAATTGACAGACCAGTCGATTGAAAATTTAAAAGCAGAGTTTAATAAAAACAATCTTGTATATAAAACAATCAGCAAAAATCCTAATCAACAAATAACAATGCAATTTGATAATGTTGAAGATCGAAATAAAGCTATTACTAAGATCAATGGATTACAAGATTATGAGTTAACTTCACAAGATGAAAACAGCATTGTCATTAGTGTTAGTCAACAGAGACTGCAACAAGCGAAAAATGATGCAGTTCAACAAAATACTACCATTTTACGTAATCGAGTTAATCAGTTAGGTGTGGCTGAACCAATTGTTCAACGCCAAGGCTCAGATCGTATTGTGGTTGAATTACCCGGTATCCAAGATACTGCATTGGCTAAACGCATTTTAGGTGCGACAGCTACCCTTGAATTTAGGCAAGTGAATGATGATAGCTCAATTGACTTAGCTGCAATTTTAAACGGCAATATGCGTGTTCCATATGGTTCTGAAATTAAATATATGGAAAACGGCCGACCAGTTTTACTTTATAAACGTGTAGTATTAACAGGTGATCATATTACCGATTCTTCATTTAGAGTAAACGAATATAGCCAACCAGAGGTTTCTATCACTCTTGATAGTGCTGGTGGTAAAACCATGCTTGGTTTCACGCAAAAAAATCTGAAAAAAGCAATGGCAACACTTTTTGTCGAGTATAAAGATACTGGAAAACGTGATGAAAATGATAAACCTATTCTTGAAAAACAAGAGAGAGTTATCAATGTCGCAACTATCCAAGGTATTTTTAGTGACCGATTCCAAGTAACAGGCATAAGTAGTATTGATGAAGCTAAGAATTTATCATTATTACTTAGAGCCGGTGCGTTGATTGCTCCGATTCAAATAATTGAAGAACGAACAGTAGGTCCTTCAATGGGGCAAGAAAATATCACACAAGGCTTAGAATCTTGTGTTTGGGGATTATTAATTTCTGTCATATTTATGCTGGTGGTTTATCGCCTATTTGGAGTATTTGCAAGTCTTGCACTGGTAGCGAACTTAATTTTGATTGTTGGTACCATGTCATTATTACCAGGTGCGACATTGAGTATGCCAGGTATTGCCGGTATAGTTTTAACCGTAGGTATGGCAGTCGATGCTAATGTATTGATTAACGAGCGAATAAAAGAAGAACTCAGTAACGGACGAGGTGTTCAACACGCAATTAGCGAAGGTTATGCAGGTGCTTGGAGTAGTATTTTTGATGCCAATATCACCACACTGATTACTGCGGTTATTCTTTATGCGGTTGGTACTGGCTCAATTAAAGGCTTCGCTATTACATTAGGTATCGGTATTGTAACATCGATGTTTACCTCGATCGTAGGGACTCGAGCATTGGCCAATCTTATTTATGGTGGTCGTCGTGTTGATAAGTTATCAATTTAGAGGTTTATTGTGATTGTTGATAAAAAAGAAAATCATGATGTTAGAGAGCTAAATCATGGCCGCAGAGTCCTCGACTTTTTAAAATTTGGTTTTATTGCTTTTGCCATCTCAATGATATTAGTTGTGGCGTCATTTGTAATAATTTTTGTTAAAGGATTTAATCTTGGACAAGATTTTACTGGTGGGACAACTGTTGAGTTAACCGTTACTAAAGCTATAAACCTTGATGACCTACGTAACAGTTTACGTGATGAGGGCTATCATGAACCAATCGTTCAATATTATGGTAGCAGTAAAGATATCATTATTCGACTACCAACGGCCAACCAAAGTGAAGGTAGTGTATCATCAACGATTGATAATGCATTAGGTATGAAAATTTCAAATTTAGTGCATAAAAATATTGATAGTAATGCGGAAATTAAACGAATTGAATTCGTTGGCCCAACAGTTGGTACTGAATTAGCTCAAGATGGAATATTAGCGATTTGTGCTGCTTTAATCTGTATTTTAATCTACATTGCGTTTCGATTTGAATGGCGATTTGGTACAGGTGCTGTTGTCGCATTAGCGCATGACGTTGTAATAACCGCAGGATATTTATCGTTATTTAATCGAGAGTTAGATTTGACTATTATCGCAGCGATGTTATCTATCATTGGTTATTCGCTAAATGATACCATCGTTGTATTTGACCGAATTCGTGAGAATTTTAGAAAAATTCGACGTGCGTCGCCATACGATGTGATCAACATCTCATTAACTCAAACATTACATCGAACCTTAATGACATCAGGTACAACCTTAGCTGTTGTTATTATTTTGTATATATTTGGCGGTTCAATGTTAAAAGGTTTTTCTGAAACATTAGGCGTAGGGATTGTGTTAGGCACGATATCATCAATCTATGTGGCTGCATATATGTCACTTAAGTTGGGTGTTAAACGTGAGCACTTTATGCCACCAAAAGTTGAAGTTGAAGGTGCAGATCAAAACGCAATTATTCATTAACTACTTAAGCTCTGTCATGGTTTGGCAGAGCTTTATTAGACTGTTTTTTAAGCGAATAATACCAAACTATTTGACACCCTCTAACTAGTTGCATATTATTAGCCAAAGTTTTACCTATTTGGGGCCATAGCTCAGCTGGGAGAGCGCAACGCTGGCAGCGTTGAGGTCAGGGGTTCGATCCCCCTTGGCTCCACCAATTCCCCATTTCTTAAATCAAATTCTTTCAAATACATATATCTAGTGCTAAGATAGCAAAACTATTCACTATTGAGTACTCTATATGATTCAATACCATTCAAAAATATTAGCTAATGAATGTCGTGATATGAATGATATTCGAGCTGAAATCGACAGAATAGATCATTTGGTAATTCAATTATTAGCCGCTCGGTTCGAGTATGTTAAAGCTGCAAGCCAATTCAAAAAAAATGTCACTGATGTGCAGGCTCAAGCTCGTTTTAACAGTATGTTAGAGCAACGTATGCTTTGGGCTAATGAGTTGGGACTTGATGGTGAAGTGATTAAACAATTGTATGCTAACTTAGTTAAATATTTTATTAATGAAGAAATGAAACATTTTAATAAGGCAGATAAATAAGATGAATTATGAAAACAAACAGCATCTATTGGATGAGATAAATAAAACTGCTAAGCTATTTATTGATGAATTCAGCGAATTATCCGAACTAGATAAAGATAAGTTAATAGATGGAGTAGATCGAACTCCAAGTCAAATGATTGCTTATCAGTTAGGATGGTTGGATCTTGTTAAGTCTTGGGATGATCTTGAACTTGCTGGACAAACCCCAACATTACCAGCAGAAGGCTACAAATGGAATCAGTTAGGCACATTATATCAACACTTTTATAAGATTTATCAGGATTATTCATTACAAGAACTGATTAAATTATTTAATGAGAAAATTGTTATCTGGAATAATTGGATTAACTCATTAGATGATAGTACACTTTTCATAAAAGACACGCGTAATTGGACTAAACCTTTTCCTCCAGCATGGACTGTTGCACGATTTATCCATATTAATTCTGTTGCACCATTTAAATCCTTTAGAGCTAAAATTAGAAAATGGAAAAAATTAAATTCAAATCAGTAAAATCATAACATTTATTCCCAAAAAGATAAGGAATTGTATGGCTTTTTCAGAACAAGAAAAGAAACACCTTTTAGAACTAAAATACGTTGGCGATAAAATCATAGAAAGATTACAACAGATGGAATTCGATTCATTTGAAAAGTTGCGTAATACTACTTTAGTTGAAATACTGAATAAAGGTGCCTTATTAACCGGATCATCATGTTGGAAAAACAGCCATCAGGCAAAAACCGCAATCCAAAATATTTTGGCTTTGGTCAATCAATGTGATTAATTTGCGGTCACTAATATGTGGCTATTATATTTATCCCTATGTATATAGCCCCCCCCTTCGATCAGACTGCGACTTGCGGTTTACACGGTTTATCCCTATGTATATAGGGAACACAAACTAGAAGTAAAACATTAAAAGTTAGTTAACGGTTTATCCCTATGTATATAGGGAACACCGTATTGTATGGAAAGAACGCGATATTAGTCGCGGTTTATCCCTATGTATATAGGGAACACTGAGTCAAACATACTATACAATTCTAACAAAACGGTTTATCCCTATGTATATAGAGAACACTAAAGACAGTCTTTAATTTCCAGCCCCATTGCGGTTCATCTCTAGTATAAAGAAATAAGTTAATTTTATAACAAATTGATTTAAATTTTTAATTTTTGATAAATTTTATTCAATACATTCCAATTTAAAAGTGTTTACTTTTAAATTAAATCAAACTAATTCAATTCAAATAAAAACCCAATTCTTTAGAATAAAAAGAAGATTCTTTTTCTGTATCAATTAAAACAATAATAGCGTTCGGTCTATGTATTTGTTGTCGGAGTTTTTCTAAACTTGTTTGATCAAGTTGAGGGATCTGATTTTTGATTTTTTCCCATTTTGCACGTCTTAGCGAAATTCGACTTTGCTCCCAGGCATATTCGGCATTACCACAGTAAGGAATAATTTTTCCATTTTGTTGATAAGCTAAATAGATATCAACGCTATCTTCTGATAAACGAGTTGCTACTTCGACTTCGTTATCCCATCCATTTGTTGAATCACGCTTATAACCTGCATTCAAATTTAATACGCTTTGATTGGCGATTGATGATTTACTTAAATTAGCTCCTTGAGCACCATAATAACCTTTTTGTAATCCTGCTGGTGGTTCAAGATCTTGTTCATAAACGGATTCAATTAATTGCCTTGCATCATCCGGCATTTTAATGCAACCTTGCTCGGATAGTATTTTTTGGGTATACCATAAATGAGCCGGATTAGCGTAAACATAACTGGTATTTCGAAAGGCTGGTTCGTCAAGCCAATTCTCGTTAGGTTCAGCTTGCCAGTCTGGGGCAAGCACGGTTAGGGTAGGGGGATGGCGTTCATCTAACGATTGATTTTTTTCATCATATGGCTTGATATTACCCTGTTTATCGCGAACATGTCGCTGTAAACGTCCAGCTCGTTGTATCAATAAATCTATCGGGGCAATATCGCTGATCATTTCATCAAAATCAAGATCCAAGGATTGTTCAATCACTTGTGTTGCTATAATGACCTTTCCCGCACGGATTTCATGATTCGATGTTTTTCCTGCCCATTGTAATGTTTTTTCTTCAATTTCCAAACGGTCACAATACGCAAAACGGCTATGAAAAAGTAGGATTTGCGTATGATCCAGTTGTAAATTGAGTTGAACTTGTTGATATAGACTAATCGCATCTTGTACACTGTTTTTGATCCAACAAATAATTTTACCTTGTTGCATAGCTTTGCTGATTTTGTCTATACCTGCTTCAATATGGTTAATCCATTCGATATTTACTTGGCGTTTAACTTCTTGTCGGGTTTCAATCGCTTGTTCAACTAAGCCGTTATGATTAAGCTGTGTCATGAGTGGAAAAGGTAATGACTGTTCTAATTCTAAAGCTTGTTTATTGCCACTTAAGCCTTTATAAAAGGCATTGAGCAGTTTTTGACGCAGAAAAAAAGGTAATGTTGCTGTCAAAATAATAGCACTGCCACCTTGTAACGCATGGTAATGTAATAAGTTTTCGAGTAATTTTACCATGTAACTGTCATAAGCATGAACTTCGTCTAATATCAGTAATTTATGTCGTAATCCTAATAAACGTAACGATTGATGTTTGAAAGGCATAATTGCCATTAACGCTTGATCTAACGTGCCAACCCCAACTTCAGCTAATAACGATTTTTTTCGAGTATCAACAAACCATTCATTACATTCTCCACTCACTGATTGTTCACCCTTGGGATATTTTTGCTGGCTAATATCATCCTGATTTAAAATTGTTTGAGTAAAATGCGGATTCATATAGCTAGAGCCATGAGCCAGTACCAGCGAAGGATGGCTATCAGCTTGATATAATTGTTCGTATACTTGAGCGGTACGCTGATAAATAGCATTAGCTGTTGCTTGCGTTGGTAAGCCGATATAGATACCCTGTGCTTTTTTAGCTGTCATAAGCCGATGTGCTAAAATCATTGACGCTTCCGTTTTTCCTGCCCCCGTCACATCCTCCATAATAAAAAGCTCTGCGCCATTATCAGAAAGTTGACAGGTTAACGCTTGGTGCTGTAGTGGTGTTGGTTTTTCAATGAAAGGAAACAAATTTTTAATATCACTAAAAGAAGTGATTGGCGAGGCTGTTGGTAAAGTGGCAATGGCTTTTTCGGCTTTCAACATCGCATGATTGTGCCAATATTCGTCAAGTGGCATGGGCTGTGAACAAAACGGAAAAAATTGTTCATTTGAGCCCAGCCAATCACTGATTACGGTTAAACCCGCAATTAACCAACTGATTTGTTTTAATTTCTTATGATAATTCATATCAAAAAAATGAAAAGGATAGTGTGCTAGATTGTTATCGACAATAAACAATTGATTCAGTGCGATAATATAATCTAAAGCCGCTTGTTTATCTTGTTCATTAAATGATAAATTGCCATCTGCCCCTCGTTCTGGTGGCTTGCCATGATGTCCAGTCATAATAAGCAGCCATGTGTCAAATAAATCATCAATATCTTCACTATGTTGTTCAAGCTTAATATTTGGTTGGTGTTTAAGTGATTCATTCCATAACCAAAAACCAAGTGAATCATGTCTGGAATAATAGCTTTTAGATGGATCGACGCTGACAAGCTGTGGATGATTGTGCTTAAATAATGCTTGGAATCCATTCGCAAATTTACCAATATCATGCCAAGCTAAAAAATAAGCAAACCAAAGCGCTGCTTGATCGACATCCTTTGCAGAAAAGCCAATTTGTTCAAATAATTGTGATGAATTAAATAAATTTTGTTTAACTATTTGATAACCACACGCGGCGACATCTAAATTGTGGTAAGGTAAAAGATGATAATCACTTGATTGATCGACTGGTTGGCACTTTCCCCAATATTGATAAAATGATTCGCACATTAAAAAGGATATCCCTATATTTATCAGCCAATTGTTTGAAATGTGAAGCTGAGTATCACCATTAATATTAGAATAATAAAAGAATATTGGCTAAATTGCTAAATTTTTATACTCAAAAACCCCGTTCCTCAACTTTTTTTAATTGGCTATCACATTTGTGTACTAAAAAATATTCGGTTAACGATAGCAGGATATATCTTAAACAAATATCGATAAATATTAATGGGATAATTAATATTAGCTATTAAGTTTATTAATTAGGTTTTGCTCATTTGATTGAAGTTTGGCAAAATAGCTAACTTACTATGTATTATTTTAAGTACTTTAGATAATTTAAAATTTTCAATTAAAGTAAAATCTCATATTGATAGGTTGAAGATAAAACAGGAACTAAATTAGGATGATTAGTCAAAGAAAAAAAATTATTAAGAGGTTATTCATCTCAAGCTGTTTGAGTGGATTATTCCTTTGTTCAATGACTGCTTATGCCGAAGACTCAAATCTCACGTTGCAAACCGAGACGGTAGAAGAGGTTAATTCCTCAACTGAGACTATAGAATCAATTGATAATGTTGAGCCTTCTCAACCTAATGAACATATTTATCACAAAACTATATTTTCATTGTTAGGTGAACCTAAATACCCTGAAAATTTTGAACATCTTAACTATGTCAATCCCAATGCTCCTAAAGGTGGAATTATTAAATTGTATGAAATAGGGACTTTTGATAATTTTAATCGTTTCGCAAGTCGTGGCGCACCTGAACATTATTCCGGCTCCTTATATGATTCTCTATTTACAACAACAGCTGATGATATTTCGAGTTTTTATCCACTAATTGCCACCTCAATCACTTATTCAGATAGTTATCGTTGGGCAGAGGTAGAAATTAATGCTAATGCGCGTTTTCAAGATGGTAAGCCAATAACCGCACATGATGTGGAATTTACTTTTCAAAAATTTATGACTGAAGGTGTTTCACAATATCGGGTTTACAACAAAGGGATAAATGTTAAAGCCATAGACGATTATCGCGTTCGTGTCGACTTACCTGAAGCCGACCGTGAAAAATTACTATCCTTTGTTGGTAATATGCATGTTATTCCTGAACATTATTGGAAAGATCGTAATTTTTCCGAGCCAGTAAGTACGCCTCCGATTGGTAGCGGACCTTATTATATTAGTGATTATAAAATGGGACAGTATGTCGTTTATAAGCGAAATCCTGATTATTGGGCAAAAGATTTACCAGTTAATAGAGGTCTAAATAATTTTGATGAAAAACGTATCGATTATTATATGGATACCAGTATAGCTTTAGAGGCTTTTAAAGCTGGGGAGTATGATTTTCGAGGTGAAGGACAACCGAAAAATTGGTTTACTCAATATCAAGGAAAATACTTTGATTCAAAAGATATCATTAAAAAAGAAAAAATCGTTGAAACAGCTGTAGATACTAAATGGTTAGCGTTTAATTTGCAGAAAGATTTTTTTAAAGATATAAAAGTTCGAAAAGCGATTACCTTAGCTTTTGATTTTGAATGGTTAAATCATGCATTTTATTATGATAGTTATAAAAGACCATCTAGCTTTTTTGAAAATACTATTTATGCTGCCAAAGGTAAACCGAGTGAACTTGAGCTTAAATGGTTAACTCCTTATAAAAATATTATTCCTGAACAAGCGTTTGATGAAGCTTTTACTATCCCTAAAAGTGATGGGCAAGGTTTTAATCGCAATAACTTATTAACAGCTGCTAAATTATTGGAAGAAGCAGGTTGGATCATTAAAGACGGTAAATTAATTAATCCTAAAACCCAACAACCTTTTGAATTTGAATTGTTAACTTACCTTGGTGACGACATCAAATATGCCATTCCTTTCCAGCAAAATTTAGCTCGTTTAGGCATTAAAATGAATATAATCTCACTTGATTACGCGCAGATCAATCGCAGAATGCGTGAACGTGATTATGATATGATGCCACGTAATTATAGTTCGATAGATTATCCATCCTCAAGTTTAATGATTTTTTGGGGAACCGAATATTTAAACTCTACATATAATGGCTCAGGCTTACATAATCAGGCAATTGATTCAATTATTAATGAAATAATTAAAAATGTTGGAAACCAAGAGGAATTAATTCCTCTTGGGCGAGCGTTAGATCGAATTTTGACTCAAGAATATCCGATGATTCCAATGTGGTATAACAGTAAAACTTTTTATGCATATTGGAATAAATTTGGCCAGCCAACCCAACAACCAACTTATGCAATAGGAATTGATAGCTGGTGGTATGATGAAGATAAAGCAGCTAGCTTATCAAAGAATAGAGAACACTAATATGCTGAATTATTTTATCCGTCGATTATTGCTAATTATTCCAACATTGCTAATCATTTTGACGATCAACTTTTTTATTGTACAAATTGCACCCGGCGGTCCTGTTGATCAAGCATTGTCTATGATTGAAAATGGACCAGAAGCAGGGCATACCTTGTTACCAGGCAGTGAAACTAGCCCAACAATATTAAAAGAAGAAAAAAAACAATCAAATTATCAGGGCGGGCGAGGTCTTGATCCTGAAATTGTGGCAATGATTGAAAAGCAATATGGTTTTGATAAACCGATCTGGGAACGCTACATTAATACATTGAAACAATTTATTCAGTTTGATTTTGGTAACAGCTTTTTCAAAAGTGAATCAGTGCTAAGTTTAATTGCAAAAAGTTTACCTGTTTCTATTTCATTGGGGTTATGGAGTACATTAATCATTTATTTAATCTCAATTCCATTAGGGATTCGTAAAGCAGTTAAAGATGGTTCAATATTTGATTTTTGGACAAGTACTTTAATCATTATTGGTTATGCAATACCCGCTTTTTTATTAGCCGTGTTGCTAATAGTCCTTTTCGCTGGGGGGAGTTATTGGGATATTTTCCCGCTTCGAGGATTAATCTCAAATAATTTTGAACAATTAGATTTTTGGGGCAAAGTCAAAGACTATTGTTGGCATATTTGCTTACCAACTATTGCTATGGTGGTTAGTGGTTTTGCAACATTAACTATGCTAACTAAGAACTCATTCTTAGATGAAATTCGCAAACAATATGTTGTGACTGCTAGAGCTAAAGGTTTGAGTGAAAGGCAAATTATGTATAAACATGTTTTCCGCAATGCAACCTTACTTATTGTATCGGGTTTTCCAACCTCATTTGTCGGAATTTTATTTACTAGCTCTGTACTTATTGAAGCGATATTTTCACTTAAAGGATTAGGTTTATTAGGGTATGAGGCAATTATTCAACGAGATTATCCTGTTATTTTTGGCTCATTATATATATTTACATTAATTGGCCTACTCACTAAACTTTTATCAGATTTAACTTATATGTTAATTGATCCACGTATTGACTTTGAGGCTCGCAACTGATGACTATGCACTATTCAATTAATCAGCTACGTTGGCAACGATTTAAACGCAATCGACGTGGGTATTATTCGTTATGGCTATTTTCAATATTATTTATAATAAGTCTATTTTCTGATTTTATATTTAATGATCGCCCCATTTTCATAAAGTATCAAAATAACTATTACTCGCCAATATTTCATTTTTATCCGGAAACAGAGTTTGGTGGGCAGTTTCAAACGCAAACTAATTATTTAGATCCCGCAGTACAAAATAAGATTGAATCAGATGGTTGGATATTTTGGCCTCCATTCCGATATACCTATAATACTGTAATTCATGATACAGCTAGCACATTTCCAACACCACCATCTAAAACGCATTTGCTTGGCACAACTGATGCTGGATTTGATGTATTAGCCAATATTTTATACGGATTTAGAATATCGATGTTTTTTGCAGTATTTTTAACTTTCTTCACTTCCATTATTGGTGTACTTATCGGTGCAATCCAAGGTTATTATGGCGGAAAAGTCGACCTATTGGGACAACGATTCATTGAAATTTGGAGCGGATTACCAGAATTATTTGTAATTATTCTACTTGCAAGTATCTTACCACTCAATTTTTGGTGGTTATTAGCTATTACAGTATTATTTGGATGGATGGCTTTAGTTGGTATTGTGCGAGCCGAGTTTTTACGTACTCGTAACTTTGATTATATTCGAGCTGCCAAAGCAATGGGAGTGAGTGATAGTAAAATCATGTTTCGACATATGTTGCCCAACGCGATGGTTGCCACATTAACATATTTACCATTTATTCTTTGTGGTTCAATTTCAACGTTAACTGCATTGGATTTTTTAGGTTTTGGTTTGCCCATTGATTCACCATCCTTAGGTCGATTACTTCTACAAGGTAAAAACAATTTACAAGCACCTTGGCTCGGTATTAGTTCGTTTTTAGTTATTTCTATATTATTGTCACTTTTAATTTTTATTGGTGAAGGAATTAGAGATGCATTTGATCCAAACAAAGGAGTATATAAATGAGTTCTCCTTTATTATCGATTGTTGATTTAAGTATTGCTTTTAAAACTGGTCAAGACTTGCAAAGTCAAATTGTCGAAAATATTAGCTTTGATATCGGCGAACAAGAAACGGTTGCATTAGTTGGTGAATCTGGTTCTGGTAAAAGTGTGACTGCACTATCGATCTTAAAATTGTTACCCAAAGAGCAGGTGATCTATCCATCTGGCGATATTATTTTTGAGGATAAATCGTTATTACATGCGCCTGAAAAAGAGTTACGCAAAATTCGTGGTAATGAAATAAGTATGATATTCCAAGAACCAATGGTATCACTTAATCCATTACATACAGTGGAAAAACAACTTTACGAAGTACTATCATTACATCGTGGTATGCGACGTAATGTTGCTCGGGGGGAGATTTTACAATATTTAGATCGTGTTGGAATCAAAGAGCCTAAAACTAAACTTTCTGCTTATCCTCATCAATTGTCTGGCGGCGAAAGACAACGGGTCATGATTGCAATGGCAATTTTAACGCATCCTAAATTATTAATAGCCGATGAACCAACTACAGCCTTAGATGTTTCAGTTCAAGCACAAATTATTGATTTACTCAAAGAACTTAAAAAAGAACTTAATATGAGTATGCTATTTATTTCACATAATTTGGGGATTGTAAAAAAACTGGCAGATAAAGTGGCAGTAATGCAAAATGGGCAAATTGTTGAATTCAATAATAAACAACGCATCTTTTTGCGCCCTCAACAAGAATATACCCAAACATTATTAAATTCACAACCTAGTGGTGAACCCGTTCCTTTACCTGATACACCGGGTATATTGCTCAGTGTTAATCATCTGAATGTTGAAGTTATCGCGCAAAAACGATTATTTAGTAGTAAAAAGAAGAAAATTGTTGATAATATTGGCTTCACGGTGCACCAAGGTGAAACTGTGGGTATAGTTGGCGAGTCAGGATCAGGTAAAAGTACTACTGCACTAGCTATTTTGCGTTTAATTCAATCACAAGGTGATATTTTATTCGATAGCCATCCTATACAGAATTTATCCGCTAAAAAATTATTACCATTTCGCAGCCGAATCCAAGTGGTATTTCAAGACCCATACTCTTCACTTAATCCTCGCTTAAACGTTGAACAAATTATTAGTGAAGGCTTAATTACTCATAAGAAATTGAGTAAAACAGAGCGTGAACAAGCCGTGATTGATATTATGCAAGAAGTTGGATTAGAGCCTGAAATGCGTTTTCGTTACCCTAATGAATTTTCTGGCGGACAACGACAACGAATTGCCATTGCTAGAGCTTTAATCTTACAACCAGAATTATTGATTTTAGATGAGCCAACTTCTTCATTAGATCATACTATTCAAAAGCAAATAATTAATTTGCTTAAATCATTGCAAGAAAAACACCATCTTAGCTATCTATTTATTAGTCATGATCTTGCCTTAGTTTATTCTTTCTGTCACCAAATTGTTGTGATGAAAGAGGGAAAAATTATTGAACAAGGCTCTCGTGAACAAATCTTCTATACGCCTGAAACTGACTATACAAAAGATTTGCTTTCATTTTTAGATAAACCACCTAGAAAAGCGACTAAAACCCTAATTCATGCTGATATTCTGGAAAAAACGCAGAAAGCTGAAACAGAAGAAAATATAGAAAAGGTTGAAAAGCATGATGGTGAAGAAGAAAAAAAGGTCAATTGGGAAGATGCATTGTTAATGCGCAAAAAATAAATTTATACGGCTTAGGTATAGGCCATAATTAAAAATTTAATTTAGTAAAAAAGATTAAACAGGTTAATTATGCAAAAACGAGTATTCCGATTTTTAACTGCTTCATGTTTATCATTTGTCTCAATAAATGTCATGGCATTAACGTGTTCTGATGATGTTGAGCAAAATAAAGTTGAGGCAAATAATTATATCTTCAAAATATTAGATTTTATTGATTCTAAAGCTAAAGGTATAAAACAAGAAGTTAGAACTTCAACAATCACATCAGATACAGGTGCGATCCGTTCAATTGCGAAACATAGTTTAAATTATGATTCCAATGGCTTAATTACTGAAAGTCATTACGACCTTTATTCTGATAAAAATGAAAAACTTTATTCTGAGCATCTACAAAAAACAGAATTTGGTTGGCAAAATGTTATTCAAGATATTGAAGATAAAACTAACAGTACGATTCAATTCAAAACAGATGAAAAAGGCCGTATTATTGCGTCGGAACAAATAAAGAAGGCTCCTGATTTTACATTTATTGAGAATGACAATTATCAGTTTGATAATAACAATTGTTTAGTTAATAAAAATGTTCAATGGCAGCTAAAAGAGTTGAATGCTAATGGAGATGTAGTTGGAACTGTTCAAAAAGGTGCCTCGGTATATTCATTTACTTACCAAAACCATCAATTAGCAAAAGTGTCAGCGCAATATAGCAATAAAACCCAAAATGAAAGTAATTTTTCTTACCAATTTGATGAAATTAACCGATTAATTGCCATTCATTCAGCTTATTCAATGGTGGGTAAAGATACAACAAATTATATAACCGATTTCTTAACTTTTAATGAAAAAAATGATTGGCTTAGTGCAAGTCAGTCTAAACAAAATAGAAAAAACAAACAGACTAATATTGTTCGACAAATTACCTATTATTAATCCAATTTAAATGGCGTTATCAAAAGTAATCGATAGCGCCAATAAATTAATATCAAAGTAGCTTTAGACTCTGACAAATAAAATATAAATTGCATGAGCAGTCCATGCGAATGCTAAACAGAAAGTTAGTAGCTTTTCTCGTTTGGGATGTATGTTGAAATGATGCAGCAAAGTTAGAATCTGTTGTAATCCACACCAAATTGGTAGCGAAATCATTAAGCATAAAAATAGTTTGCCTAATTCAGTGTTGGCTAATTTAAGAATTGATGAACGCGTTATTGCATCACCAAAAGGGATAATAAATGCAATGATACCCAATACCACGGGAGCAAAAATAGCAGCCCAAAGTCCACCTAAAGCAAATAGTCCTTTTGCCACTGTTGAATCAGAGCGTATTGGTTGATTTTCTTGTTTTTTCATTAATCAAACACCACTTATTTAATAATCAATAATAGTAAGTAATATGAAAGTAAAAGTGTTACACACCAAAAGCCAATAATAAGTAAATATACTTTACCCTTTTTATGCGAATCTTGCTTAAAAATAACTTTCGGTATTAATCTAAACCAATTAATTGAATGAAATAAAGCAAGTAATAAAGCAATAGAATTGATGACAACAACTAAAGGCTTTTGCAAGAAAAAGATAAAACGATAAAACTCGTCTTGCCCCATTGCGTTTGTGTACATACAAATAACCCCATACATCAATATTATACTTACCCAAATCATGGAAAAAGGGGTAATTTTACTAATGACCGAAAGAATCAAAAACATCTTTGATTTTACTAGTCCATTGTCAAGTTGATGAGGATTATCTATTAGATTTTTATGATTATTTAGTGGATATTTAGTGTTATTTGGGGGATTCATAACTCTCTCAATATTAAATTTATCTATCTACTATTAAATTTTTATCTTTTCTATATTGGCTTTTAGCTAGCAATTATATTAGCAAACCAACTTGATGTCGCTAATTTAATAAAAATTGAATAATAATGGATTTATTATTTTGAAGTTACTCATAATGTGCGAGATTTTAATTTTTTAACATATATCTATGTAAAAAGTTAAATTAACAAATAATAAAAGCAGTTTAGATTAGATTTATTAGAAAATTTCTTGTAAATCAAATTTTTATTATTAATTCATCGCAAAATTTGTAATTATCTGGTTAAATACTCTTGATGTGAAAATCCCCACGATGGTGGGGAACAGATTATAATTTTTATCTTCCGCTGGTTTAACCCTATTAATATAAGGAACAATCAATATTATATCATAAAAATACTTAGACAGTAATCTAAGAAATATTATTATCATCCGCCTTTTATTTTTGTTGCAATGTTTTTTTATTGTGTTAAATTGATCATGGTTGGTTACAAACTAGCCCAAGTCCAGCATTGCATGTAACCTCCATGGATTAGCGTTCCTTGAGTATACATGCATTGCTGATATTTTCAATCATTAATTCAGCTATGAGGTTATTTCATTGAAAACATTTACATCAATTTTACATAAAATCTTTAGATTACCTATTAACGTTCGATTTAAGAGAATATCTTGGATTTTTAAATTTAGAAAGAAAATAGATGAAAATGGTGAATATAGTTTTATATTCACTTTTGAAATTAACAAATCCATTATTCTGTGATTTATTAATTTTTTACCATTAAAAAAACGATAAGCGGTATCGATTTATGATATCGCCTATATAGGAAATAAAGGAGTAAAATTTGTCTATCTTATCTTTATTAGACGAAAAATGGATACCCGTTGTTCATTTCGATGGTCATCTTAGTAAAATTCAACCTAGTCAATTGGTTGATGAAACAATTTCAGATTTAGCTTATTTTAGACCCGATTTTCAAGGTGCGGCTTACCAGTTTCTTATTGGTTTATTACAAACTACTCTATCGCCAGAAGATAATTCTGAATGGCGAGAATATTGGAATAATGGTTTTTCATCACAGCAACTAATCGAAGCGTTTGAACAAGTCAGATCCGCCATGCAATTTGGTGCTACTAAACCCTCTTTTATGCAAGACTTTGCAGCGTTAGATGGGAATAAAGTACCTATATCGGGTTTATTAGTTGAAGCCCCAGGCGAGAATGCATTAAAACGAAATACCGATCACTTTATTAAACGAGATTTCGTCAAGGCTATATGCCCACACTGTGCTGTTATGGCGCTGTTTACGTTACAAACTAATGCCCCTTCGGGTGGTCAAGGACATCGGGTGAGCCTGCGTGGTGGAGGACCTATCACGACTTTAATCATGCCTCAACTGAATATACAGACTCCATTATGGAAAAAATTGTGGTTGAATGTAATTCCTTTAGATGAAGAAGAAAAACCACAGCAGTTTGATGCATTAGTCTTTCCTTGGTTAGCCCCAACGAAGACCAGTGAACCACCAAAAAATTTAAGTCTATTTCCTGAGCAAGCTAATTACTGCCAAGCTTTTTGGGGAATGCCTAGGCGAATTGAGTTAGATTTTCACCAAACTGAGCAGGGGCAATGTGACATTTGTGGTGAAGATTCAAAACAACTAATTACCCAATATCAAACCAAAAATTATGGCATCCAATATCAACATTGGCAACATCCGCTAACGCCATATCGCACAGATAAAAAAACAGGCGAGCAACTTGCCATTAAAGGGCAACCAGGTGGATTAATTTATCGAGATTGGTTGGGTATGGTAAGCGCCAATGATGATACACAGTCGGCTAGAGTTGTTACAACTCATCTTGATCGAAACTTTAAAGATAAACAACACTATCATTTATGGTGTTTTGGTTACGATTTTGAAAATATGAAAGCTCGTTGTTGGTATGAACACACATTTCCTGTCTACCGCGATTTGGCGGATCCTAACAGTGATTTAAAAGAGATAATTGCACAAGCTTTAGCTCTTAGCAAAGATACCTTACCGATTTTGCGTAA
Source organism: Gilliamella sp. B2911 (assembly GCF_026536965.1). Taxonomy (NCBI): domain Bacteria; kingdom Pseudomonadati; phylum Pseudomonadota; class Gammaproteobacteria; order Orbales; family Orbaceae; genus Gilliamella; species Gilliamella sp. B2911. The sequence continues at coordinate 61,841 of NZ_JAFNNA010000001.1, forward strand.
AGCGATGACGGCAATCAATAAGCAGTCAACGGCAATAGATATGGCCTTTTGGAAAGAGACAGAGCTGCCATTTTACCAATTTGTAAAACAACTAATATCACAAAAAGATAATCCTAGTGGTCGGCAACCATTATTAGCTGATTGGACTAAGACATTATTAAATTATATTACCCTAATTTATGATAAAGCTGCTTTTGATGATCCTAATCAGCCGTTTAAATACATCAAGGATAATAAAACGAATCAAGAAGTCTGTATTCAGATTAATGCTAGAGAAAAGTTGCTTTCTGATTTTAATAAACTTACATATTTTAAGAAAATAAAAAATAGCAAATAACCTTGCTTGAAAAAGGGAGAACAAGATGTCGGAAAGTTTTATAAAAAAGTCGATTATACTTAAAGAAAACCACAAAAAAATTATTGATGATTGGTTTTCGATGCTGCAACAACGACTATGTGGATTTAATGGAGGTACTTATAACGGTCGGCAATTACGTGCAGAGCTGCGTCGTACAACGTTGCTTCATGAGATAATTTTACAAGAAGGTTATGTTATTTTAAAGGATGCTCTATTTGATAAAAATAGTACTTTATCCAGTAATAATCCGATCCATCTGCAAGCATTAGCTTGTTTTACGTGGGTTGCCTCATTTGCCAGTGCCAATAATGGCAATGCGCCTTTTGCTACACAACTAAGTGAAAAAGTTAAAGGGGGAGAGCGTAACTTTCTATCCCGATTACGCTTTGAACAGCTTTTAGCTAGTGAAACGAATGAAGAGTTTTGTCGTCTTTTAATTCGTGCCGTAAAAATGCGTGGAGAAAATGGTGTGAATATTTTTTCTCTGGCTGATGGTATATTTTTATGGGTAGAAGAGTGGCATGAACGTCAACAAAATTTATCTTTTAATTCTGATCCATTTAAACGTCTTTCTGTTCGTTGGGCAATGGATTATAACTCAACTAAAAAAATATCTAAGGAATAATTAATATGAGCACATTTATTCAATTACATTTATTAACGGCTTATGCCCCTTCTAATTTGAATCGAGATGATCTTGGGCGTCCAAAAACCGCTGTGATGGGTAACAGCGATCGTCTACGTATTTCATCTCAGAGTTTAAAAAGAGCATGGCGTACATCAGATTGTTTTTATCAATCTTTGAACGATCATATAGGTGTTCGTTCTCGTCGGTTTGCAAGAGATTGGATTTATGTACCGATGGTTGAACAGGGAGTTTCTGAAAAAATAGCCAAAGAAAGCGCTATTAAAATTGCAGGACAATTTGGCAAAGTTAAAAATGAAAAAGCACCAAAAGATCCGCTTGCTAACATAGATATTGAACAGTTAGTCCATATTAGTAACGATGAGCAACAAGCAATAGCCTCGTTGGTTAAGCTGTTAATTAGCGAAAAAAGGGTTCCAACAGATGACGAAGTTAAACTGTTACGTAAACAAAATAGTAGTGTTGATATAGCACTGTTTGGTCGAATGTTAGCGGATAGTCCTGCATTTAATGTTGATGCTGCATGTCAAGTTTCTCATGCTTTAGGGGTTAGTTCAGTCACAATCGAAGATGATTTTTTTACTGCTGTTGATGATTTAAACAATAAAGAGCAAGATGCTGGTTCAGCCCATTTAGGCGAACGTGGATTTGCCTCTGCGCTGTTTTATACTTATATCTGTATTAGCCGTGATTTACTCCTTGATAATTTAAATGGTGATGAAGCATTGGTTGAAAAGACACTAAAAGCATTAACTGAATCTGCTGCCAAAGTAGCACCATCAGGCATGCAGAATAGCTTTGCATCACGAGCTTATACCTCTTATTTATTAATAGAAAAAGGTACTCAGCAACCACGTTCACTAGCTGTTGCTTATTTTAATCCAATCCGTAGTCAAGATATGGTGAATGATGCCATTACTCGATTAGAACAACAATTGGATAAGTTTGATCAAGTTTATGGTCAATGTGCCGATAATCGCTACAAACTTAATATTGAAACTGGAGAAGGAAAACTTGCAACTGCATTAGAGTTTGTTGCGCAAAAATAAGGAGCGGTCAAGATGAAAAAACACCTTATTTTTCAGATCTATGCACCGCTAACATCGTGGGGAGAACCAGCTGTTGGGGAAATTCGTCATAGTAATATTATTCCTTCCCGTTCAGCTTTATTGGGTTTTTTAGCTGCTGCACTAGGTATTCAGCGAGATGATGATCATATTGAAGTTTTCAATCAACATTATCATGTTGCAGTTCGCCCTTTTATTTCTAAGAGTAGTTGGTTTTCTGATTTTCATACCGTTCAGATGCCAAAAGCGAATAAAAAAGAAGTATTTTACACTCGTTTTGATGAAATACGTCGTAATCCTCAGGATCTTGAAACTTTACTTACTAAGCGTGAATATTACAATGACGTTTATTATCAAATTGTTATTACAGAAACGAATGGAGCTCCTTATTCTGTAAAACAGATACAGCAGGCATTATTAACGCCTGTATTTCCTCTGTATGTGGGCAGGAAAAACTCGCCATTGTCATTGCCATTAGCGCCGGTAATTTATGATGGTGAACTTAGTGATGCTTTTATCTTCGCTAATGACCATTATCGTAAATATCACCAGTGTGATTCTATCCTTAAAGATTTAATTGATAGTGATGCTAACGAATATTACTGGGATCATCCTGATCAAGATGCGTATTTTGACGTGATTAAAATACAACTTCGACAAGATCAGCCCATTAACAGGAAGCGTTGGCAATTTATCAATCGCCATCAATATGCAGGACATTTAAAAAGGAGCGAATAGATGTTTTTTTCAAAAGTGGAGCTAAAACTTGAACGGCTTCCTTATGTGATGCAACAAAAAAGACTTTATGCAGGTGAGTATGCAATACATCAATGGTTATGGCAGCTGTTTCCTGATGAAAATAAACGTTCTTTTTTATTTCATGAAGATCTTAATGCTAAAAAAACTCAGTTTTATCTTTTATCTGAATTTGCACCACTGGCTAATCATGAGTTATTTAAAATTGACACAAAACTTTATGCGCCGCAATTAACAACAGGTATGAAGTTAAGTTTTTTATTACGTGCCAATCCTGTTGTAATGAAACAAGGGAAACGTTGTGATGTGATGATGAATGCTAAATATCTGGCTAAACAGAAGGGTTTATCATCTAATGAGATCAAAGCTCAGCAATATCAAGCAGCTATAGATTGGTTGATTAAGCAAAGTGAAAAACGTGGATTCTCATTAAAACAAAATGAGCATTCGGCAGTTTGCTGTAATGTTATCAGTTACAACCAACATCTGCTTAATAAAAAGTCAGAACTTAAACCGATTAGTTATAGTAGTGTTGATTTCGAGGGGGTTTTGACTGTTACTGATCCAAAACTATTTTTAGCTACACTTTATCAAGGTATTGGTAAAAGCAAAGGATTTGGCTGTGGACTATTTTTAATTAAACACTTCCAATAGGATATTTGATATGGTGTATGTTCCACTGAATCCTATTCCTTTAAAAAATAGAACATCAATGATCTTTCTCCAATATGGACAAATTGATGTTTTAGATGGTGCTTTTGTATTAATAGATAAAACAGGCATTAGAACCCACATTCCAGTTGGCTCTATCGCTTGTATTATGCTTGAACCTGGTACACGAGTATCGCATGCTGCGGTTAGATTAGCTGCTACCGTGGGAACTCTGTTAGTATGGGTGGGTGAGGCTGGTGTCAGAATGTATTCGTCAGGTCAACCAGGCGGTGCTCGATCGGATAAACTACTTTATCAAGCCAAATTAGCCCTGGATGATGAACTTCGTTTAAAAGTTGTTAAAAAGATGTTTGAACTACGATTTGGTGAACCGGCTCCTAGTCGACGTTCTGTTGAACAACTACGAGGAGTTGAAGGTGCTCGTGTACGTGCAACTTATGCATTATTAGCTAAAAAGTATCGTGTTAAGTGGCATGGACGTAAATATGATCCTAAAGATTGGCAAAAAGGAGATACTGTCAATCAATGTATCAGTGCTGCCACTTCTTGTCTCTATGGTATTACTGAAGCAGCAGTTTTGGCAGCTGGTTATGCTCCTGCTATCGGTTTTGTGCATAGTGGAAAACCGCTATCTTTTGTTTATGATATTGCTGATATTATAAAATTTGATACGGTAGTTCCGAAAGCGTTTGAAATTGCTGCCCAAAATAGAGCTGATCCCGACCGTGAAGTGCGTATTGCTTGTCGTGAAATTTTTAGAAGTCAAAAAACATTAGCGACATTAATTCCACTTATTGAAGAGGTATTATCCGCTGGAGAGATTGAGCCTCCACCACCTCCAGATGATGTACCACCACCTGCGATACCAGAACCACAATCACTTGCCGATAGTGGCTTTAGGAGCCATTAATCATGAGTATGAGTGTTGTCGTTACAGAAAATGTACCACCTAGATTAAGAGGACGCTTAGCTATATGGTTATTAGAAATCAGAGCCGGTGTTTACATAGGCGATATTTCCAGACCAATAAGAGAGATGATTTGGCAACAAATCATTGAACTCGCTGAAGAAGGTAATGTTGTACTTGCTTGGGCAACCAATACTGAATCAGGATTTGACTTCCAAACTTATGGTACCAATAGAAGAGTGCCGGTAGAACTCGATGGAATTAGGTTGGTCTCTTTTTTACCTGTAGAAAATCAATAAGTTAACGCTCTTTAAAAATTTAAAAAATCTGGTGGAATTTTATGGTTGCTATAAGTTTAAATAAAACAAATAGCTATGTTTAGAGAGTTCCCTGTATACACAGGGATAAACCGCATTGGATCTTCTTGATGCATGGAACACAGGAGAGTTCCCTGTATACACAGGGATAAACCGTGGAGGGGGAAACCCTTGGGGTTCGGGTGGTGGAGTTCCCTGTATACACAGGGATAAACCGCTTGGGCGATCCGCTTGTCGATAATTTTACCGGAGTTCCCTGTATACACAGGGATAAACCGAAATTAGTTCGAAAATCGAGAAGGTAAAGAACGAGTTCCCTGTATACACAGGGATAAACCGAGCAAAATTAAAACTTTAAGAAGCACTTACAAGAGTTCCCTGTATACACAGGGATAAACCGGATCATGTCAAATGGTAATTCTGTCGCAAATTGAGTTCCCTGTATACACAGGGATAAACCGATATTAATACTGCCGATATAAAGCCAAATTCACGAGTTCCCTGTATACACAGGGATAAACCGTAAATAACATCATCGTCATTAATATTACATAAGAGTTCCCTGTATACACAGGGATAAACCGAGGCCATCCGCCGAGCAGTTAGCTCATTTGGGGAGTTCCCTGTATACACAGGGATAAACCGTTAAACTCGCAGCAGGATTAATTTACCCCATGGAGTTCCCTGTATACACAGGGATAAACCGCAGTATGAAGAACACAAAGACACCCTAAGTGAGAGTTCCCTGTATACACAGGGATAAACCGTGATAGCTGTAAAACTGCTATCGCATTTTTACGAGTTCCCTGTATACACAGGGATAAACCGACTGATGTCAATGCAAATTACTGACAATCGCGGAGTTCCCTGTATACACAGGGATAAACCGCTTCCGGCGTCGGTTCAGCTTTTTGCTCTTCCGAGTTCCCTGTATACACAGGGATAAACCACAATGACAAATGGTAGATGTCGTATGCACGGCGAGTTCCTTGTATACACAGGTATAACCATTATCTATATCATAAAAACTCAATATATAAAAATCGTGGGATTTGAACTTTTCAGAATATCTAGAATTGTTTATGCATTAGGGATCATTTCAATTTTTTATCCATGTTGTCATAGATCTTAACTGGCTTAATGGGAATTAATGTTTTGCCTTTTACTTCAAACTCAGAATTATTACTGGAAACAACCATTATCTGTCCTCTTTCTAAGTTAAAATCTAAAAGTGCATATGGTTCTACAAAACCTAAAAGAGAAAACTCCCTGTCCCTGTTATCCGGAGGAAATTCGTAATAGACAACTTTTTTATTATATACATACACTACAGTCTTAGAAAGCTCTTGATATTTTCCATATTTCCTTTTAGGTTTTTCTACTTTTTTGACATCAATATTATGTTCTCGCATTAATATGATATACCGTCCACTAATACTGCCACTGATTATCCAAACTTCATCCCATTTAAAATTGGTATAATCAGATAAGGTTATGGTTTTAGGATGATTGTTTTTTACATCTTTTAAAACCTTTTCTAAAGGTGTTTTGTTGCAACTGGTTAATGTTACTATTGACATAAATGCGACTAATAGTAGGAGTATTTTTTTCATTCTTTGGCATTCCAGATTAATTTTGTTTTATATTCTTGTTCAGGTATGGTTGGAAATCCGCCTAATGATTTTATAATCTAAAAACTTTATTTTCTCTAGCAACACAGTGTTAAATACTAATTCATAATACTATGAATTGTTTACTAAACAAATGATAAGTGAGTGAAAAATATCAATCGATATCTCTTTTCTAGAAGGTAATAAATACAAAGTTCATATACTCAATGATTTTCCTATTAATGAACAACTTCAAACTATTTTTATTTTGATCTTATAGACGAATCGCTAATAATTAAACAGGATAGTTTTACTATGTCGGTATATTAAAAAGTACTCATATTTGATAAGTATTAACAAGGTATTTACGATACGAACTAAAATAATTGGTAAAAATAGCGTACAATAGCGCAATGTTTACTCGTTCATCAGCTTAATTAGTTTAGGAAATAAGTATGACAGGCAAATTTATTGTCATCGAAGGTTTGGAAGGCGCCGGTAAAACGACTGCCATAAATACTGTTGCGCGTGTTTTGAATCAACATCATATTTGCGATCTGCAATTTACTCGTGAACCGGGTGGTACACCGATTGCTGAAGCATTGCGTAATATTATTAAAAATGGTTTAGATAATGAGCCATTAACTGATAAAGCTGAATTACTTATGTTATATGCTGCGCGTATTCAATTAGTCGATAACGTGATTAAGCCTGCACTGAAAATGGGGAAATGGGTCATTGGTGATCGACATGATTTATCTACTCAAGCTTATCAAGGTGGCGGACGAGAGTTAGACAGAGTTTTTATCGAAACACTACACTCTCAGGTTTTAGGTAATTTTAAACCAGACTTAACGTTGTATTTAGATATTTCTCCAGAACTTGGATTGATGAGGGCAAGATCTCGAGGGCAACTTGATCGTATTGAACAACAATCACTGCCTTTTTTTGAGCGAATTCGTCAGCGTTATTTAGAGTTAGCTGAAAATGATAACACTATCATTACTATTGATGCATCAAAATCAATTACAGAAGTGACAGCTCAAATTGAAACAACATTAAATTCATGGTTAACAAATTAGGTTTCGATTTTATGATTTTCAACGAATATCCATGGCTTAAATTACCTTTTGAACAGTTAGCAGAAACGATTGTTAATCATCGTGCTCATCATGCTTTGTTAATCAATTATATTCAAGGTAGTGGTGAAGAAGAATTAATCAACTTAATAGCTAATCGATTACTCTGTCAATCTTCAAAACAGTTGGAACCATGCGGTAAATGTCATAGTTGTCAGTTATTTTTATCTCAACATCATCCTGATTATTACCAAATAACAAATGAACAGGGAAAACAATCGATTGGTATTGATCAAATACGGAATATTTCTACAAAAATCTATGAAAAATCCCAACAGGGAGGTAATAAGGTCATCTGGATTAGACATGCTGCTTTTATGACAGAAGCCGCTGCAAATGCGTTGCTTAAAACGTTAGAAGAACCTCCAGAAAATACCTATTTTATTTTAAGTGATAACCATAATAGTCAATTTTTACCTACAATTCATAGCCGTTGTTTTTGTTATTTTTTAAAAATACCAAAAATAGAAGAATCTATTAATTGGTTAAAAAAGATACATAATGATTTATACAGTGATAATGAGCTTGCCACTGCTCTGTTATTGAGTGAAAATGCGCCACTAAATGCAGCTCTTCTGTTGCAACCCGAAAATTGGCAACAACGAAAATTATTTTGTGAAAACTTGTTAAATGTCTTGCCACAAAACAATTTTTGGCAATTAGCAAAGACATTTAATCATGAGGACTTTTTTGAGCGTATCACTTGGTTTTGTGCATTGCTAGGTGATGCGTTAAAAGCTAAACAGAAAGTTGGTCGATATATTGTGAATCGTGATCAGGTTCCGTTAGTTAGGCTACTTGCCACAAAAAGTAATGATGAAATTATTTCGCTTTATCAACTGTGGTTAAAGGCAAAAAACTTGTTATCGATAAATGGGTTAAATAGGGAGTTGATTGTTTATAATGTTCTTGCTCAATCACAATTAATTGGGTATCAGAAATAGACTTTATAGAATAATAAAATTTTAGGTCAATAGTAGATTTACATATGAAAGGATTGCAGTGAGTTATTTATCAATTGAATTTGGTCTAATTTTTGTAGTTCTCTTTGCTTTATATTGGTCTTTTAGATTATTACCAAAATTCCAAAATAATTTACTTTTGATTTCAAGTTACCTTATTGTTGCTAGTTATAGTGTTCAATTTGCTGTTATCCTTTTTAGCTACACTAGCGTGATATATTTCTTTTCAATAATGATTGCAACGTCTAAAAAACACGCAAAAAGATGGCTGGTTCTAGGATTAAGTGCCGCAATAATCAATTTAGCATTGTTCAAATATTTTGATTTTTTTCGATATGAATTACAATCATTGCTTAACTATCTAAATTTATCTATTTTATTGCCAGCAATAACCATTTTTATTCCAATAGGCATCTCCTTTTATACGTTCCACTCGGTAAGCTATTTAGTTTCGATAAAAAAGAAAGAATTACCTGTTGCTAAATTCTCGGATTTTGCCTTATTTTTATCCTTTTTTCCTTGTATAATTGCGGGTCCAATTAATCGAGCAAAAACATTTATTCCACAAATTGTGGTGAGTCAACCTAGAGAGATTTTAGAACCCTTTCGGGCATTTACGTTAATTATTCTGGCCGTGATAAAAGTTTATTGTTTAGGTGGATTAATTAACGAAAACTGGATAACTCCGATTTTTTCAAATCCATTAGAATACAGTACTCTTGATTTATTGGTAGGCTTATACGGTTATGCTATACAAATTTACCTGAATTTTTCTGGTTATACCGACCTTGTTACAGGTATTGCTTTATTATTAGGTTTTCGACTTCCTATCAACTTTAACTTTCCTTATTTAGCCTGTAATGTCCGCGAATTTTGGGAACGTTGGCATATTAGTTTATCTCATTGGATCCGTGATTATATTTATATCCCTCTTGGTGGCAATCGTCGTGGTTTTATTCGCACTCAAATTAATGTTATGTCAGCTATGTTATTGTCAGGTTTATGGCATGGAGCTGGGATTAATTTTGTTATTTGGGGGGGATGTCATGGTTTGGGGATTATTGTTCTTAATATATTAGATTGTTATATGGGAAGAGGTTGGATTACTCAACGTTCCCCAATTATTGCTAGATTAATTACTTGGCATTATATCTGTTTTACTTGGTTATTTTTTTATTGTGCAAGCTTACCTGACGCATTAGATTATTTAACGGCTCTAGGCCATAACTTTTTAATTGAGTCACATTATATTGAGGTATTTCTAAGTATATGTGTCATATTTTTGTTATACCCATTATTTAAAAATATTCCTGATTGGTGCGCTTTACAACTTAGCAAAATAAATAGGATTTATTTGCCTATCATTTTTATATTTATATTATGGCTAACTATCTATTTTGCACCATCTGGAGTGCCAAATTTTATTTATGCTAATTTTTGATTATGAAGAACAATAAAAATGAAATATAAAAAAACATTATCAAAAAATAGACAACAAATTGATTTGTTCGAAAATGGCTTACATGAGCAATCAAGAAAGCATAATGCTAAGACTAAAGTATCAGAAGCTGCAATAACTCAAAAAGAATCACTTTCACCTAAATATGTTTTTATTATGCTATTGATTACCGCAATAGCATTAATAGCAATTTATCACAAATCGGTGTTAATTTATTGGCAACAAACGTATCATCATGATCTATTTAATTCAGGAAGTATGACCCAAAAAATGGATCTAGACGATTCTGATGGTCGAGTAGAAGAATATTCGAAAGATGTAGTTATTGATCAAAATAATGTCATTAGCTCCATTGATGATGAGTCACATTTAAACCAACCAGTAAAAAATGTGTTAGTTATTTCACCATCCGAAATGGTTAATATTAAAAAAGATAAAAAAAGGCAAAAAATTCATGTTCAACCAATATCAATTAAGCAAGAAAATACTAAATTAAGCAAAACTAGGTTTGATGGAACGCCAGTAACTGAACAGATAGATACCGAAGCTAAAGATGAAGCACCTAAAATTCAAAATATTCCATTAATTCATGAGCCCTTACCGATTGTATTAACTCAAAATGACAAAGTATTGTTTGTTGGCGACTCTTTGATGCAAGGCGTTGCACCATATGTTAAAAAAATGTTATTTAAACAATATAAAATAGAAAGTGTGAATCTAAGCAAACAAAGTACTGGGCTCGCTTATCCAAAGGCTTTCAATTGGCCAAAAACAATCAATGATATTTTAATTGCCGATCCTTCTATCAAGTTACTTGTTGTTTTTTTAGGACCTAATGATCCTTGGGACTTTCCTGTAAAAGGTTATGCTAAATACGTTAAATTTAAATCCGAGTTGTGGGAAGAACAATACCGTTTACGTATCGCCACAATTTTAAATAGTGCTAGTGAACATAATGTTCAAGTGCTTTGGCTTGCTGCTCCTTGTATGCGCAAACCGCAACTAAATTTAGGGATGGTTTATTTAAATACGCTGTATCAGTCTGAAGTAGAAAAGAGACAACAACACTTTTTAACAACCAATCAATTATTAGGTTGTACTTATGAAACATTTAATAGTTTTATTGAATCGAATAAAGATAAAATAAAAGTTAGAGTTGATGATGGAATCCATTTTACACCTATAGGCCAAAAAATTTTAGCTAAAGCAATTATGGATAAAATCATTTTTAAACAATTTGAGGATGACGATAGTGATTAAACTTTTAAAGTATATTATTACTATAGTGACTATCACTGTTTCAGTAGGATGCAGTGTAGCAGAAAGTAAAACTGGTGCACAATCGACTGTTGTTGACTTTGGTGACCCAAATGCAAAGCAATTTGCTCAACGTTTAAATTCCTTAGCTAGAAATAGAAATGGTAACCAAGTCGTTAATATTACACAATTTGGAGATTCGCATTCAGCAGCAGATTTTTTTACTGGTGAATTTCGAACATTAATGCAACAAAAATACGGTGATGCCGGAATTGGTTGGATTACACCTGTTGCCATTAAAGGTCAAAATCATACAGCAGTTGGTTGGAAAGTAAAAGATTGGCGTGTAATAAGTAGCCGTACAGTAAGTGACGTAGATTTTCCAATGGGTGGATTTATTGCAAAAGCGACTAACGATTCAGCCACTATACAAATAATACCAAAAAGTTTAGATAACAAAAATTGGCAAGTAAAATTAACCTTCAGAGCATTGAAGAATACCCCTAATTTATTGAGTATTTATGATGCTGACGGTAAAAAAATAAATATAAGTTATTTACCCAAAAGTAGTGTTTGGCAAACGGTGTCATTTGTGACTAAAAACCCTTTTACGATTAAAGGAAACCGCGATGTTGAAATTGGAGGAATTTGGTTAAATCGCTCAAAAAAATCAGGGGTTATTGTATCTTCAATTGCAACTAATGGCGCTAAACAGAGCATATGGCAAAAATGGGGTTCAAGTTGGTTGAAAGAATTATCTGCTTCAAAAAGTGATTTAGTTATTCTTGAATACGGAACAAATGAAAGTTTTGATGAAACTTTAGATGTTAATGATTACCGCAAAAACTTAGTGAATAATATTCGCCAAATTCGTAGAGCATTACCTAATGCAGCCATTTTATTGATGACACCTCCAGATACAATGGTAAATGAAAATAGTATCCCTAAATCATTTTTAGCAATTATGAGTATTCAAAAGCAAGTAGCTAAATCTGAAAGGACACTATATTGGAATTGGCAAGCAGCTATGGGGGGAGCTGGTTCAGTTAAAGTTTGGCAAAAACGTGGACTGACTCGACCAGATTTAGTACATCAAACCTTACAAGGCTACAAAGAAAGTGCTAAAATTTTCTATACTGGTTTTAATGAGTTTATTAAGAAGAAAAGATAGAATATATAATTAAAAAGGAACAAATAAGTTATGTCATCTCCAATCATTGTTGCTGTTGATTTTTCAGATACTAAGTCAGCATGGGACTTTATAGACCAAGTTGATCCAAAAGATTGTCGTCTTAAAATAGGCAAAGAATTATTTACTCATGCAGGTCCTGACTTTATTAGGCAAATAAAACAAAAAGGATTTGATATCTTTTTGGATCTTAAATTCCATGATATTCCTAACACTGTTGCTAAAGCAGTAGCTGCAGCTGCCGATTTAGGTGTTTGGATGACAAATGTTCACGCTAGTGGTGGCGCTCGTATGATGGAAGCTGCAAAAGATGCGCTTTATTCATACGGTAAGGATGCACCAATGTTAATTGCAGTGACTGTATTAACGAGTATGGAGTCTTCTGATCTTAAAGAAATAGGTATTAACGTTTCACCATTAGAGCAAGCAACAAAGCTGGCATTACTGGCAAAGAATTGCGGACTCGATGGAGTTGTATGTTCTGCTAAAGAAGTACAAAGTTTTAGAACTAGACTAGGAAGTGATTTTAAATTAGTTACTCCAGGAATTCGTCCAGCAGGATCAACACCTGATGATCAACGCCGTATTATGACACCTCAACGCGCACAAGCTGCTGGTTCAGATTATTTAGTTATTGGGCGTCCTATTACTCAAGCGGAAGACCCAACCAAAGCATTACATGCTATTTTAACAACACTAGATTTATCAAAGAGTTAATAATTATGTCTGATAACGCTATTGTTTATTCAACTGAACATGGTCGAATTACGCCAAAGCAGGCTGCTAAACCTCGTATCAAAGGCGATGGTTTTATCCGTATTTCACGCCAGACATCAGGGCGTAAAGGTAAAGGAGTTTGTGTTATTGAGGGATTCGATTTAGAGGATTCTCAGTTGATGCAATTAGCAGCTGAGCTGAAAAAGCGTTGTGGTTGCGGTGGTTCAGTTAAAGACGGGAAAATTGAAATTCAAGGCGACAAACGTGAACTATTAAAATCATTATTAGAAGATAAAGGTTTTAAAGTCAAATTTGCTGGCGGTTAATTGATTAAAAATAAAGTAATAACGCCCTATTGAGAAAAAGGGCGTTGTTATTCATAAAAACATTAATTAGAACGGTAACTACGCATTTTTTTGCTGATTTCACGTCTTTCTTTAGAAATTTCAGCATTCTTGATTATATAATCATCAACACGATCATCATAATCACTCTTCATATTAGCAATAATAGCTTGAAGTTCTTCGTAAGTCATATCAGGTTTAATGTAATCACTTAAATTTTCAAGTAATAGCACACGTTTTTGGTTATCACGAATTTTTTTCTCGTTATCTGAAATTTCACGTTTTAATTTATTTAAACGACGTGATAAACGAATATATTCAAGTACATCTTGAAATGATGGTGCGGCTGATTTTTCCTTGTCCATCTATAACCCCTTATTTCTAAAAAATGGAAAACGATTCTGAGTTAATTATATACCAATAATTTTTTAAGGTCATACTAAATATACTTTTATTGAAAAATGTTAAATTTAAATATCAATCAAGCTTGCTGAGTTTTGTTTTAAATCAAATTTTTTGAAGTATGAAATAATAATATTTTTATAAAATTGTCGATAAATTTATCGATTTTCCTTCTAATTGCGATAAAAATAAAAACAACTATTAAGAATTATTGCAAAGTATTATACAATGTGTTGTTAATTGAAAAGAGTACCAAATGAGAGAATCATAATGAGCTGGATTGAAAAAATTCTGAGTAAAAATAATATATCGTCAGATCATAAAAAGGCAAATATTCCAGGTGGTGTTTGGACCAAATGTAGTAATTGTGAGCAGGTTATCTATCAAGCTGAACTTGATCGTAATTTAGAAGTTTGCCCAAAATGCGATCATCACATGCATATTCCTGCCCGAGTTCGCTTATATCGTTTTTTAGATGAAGGTTCTGATGTAGAGATTGGTTCAGAACTTGCTCCTAAAGATATTTTGAGGTTTAAAGATACCAAAAAATATAAAGATCGTTTAACTGCCGCTCAAAAAGAAACGCATGAAAAAGAGGCGATGGTAGTAATGAAAGGCACATTACTGGGCATTCCAGTCGTTGTTGCCTGCTTTGAATTTGCTTTTATTGGTGGTTCAATGTCGTCTGTGGTTGGTGCTTTATTTACTCGAGCCGCAGAAAAGGCAATTGAAGATAAGTGCCCATTAATCTGTTTTTCTACCAGTGGTGGCGCTCGAATGCAAGAAGCATTATTTTCATTAATGCAAATGGCAAAAACGAGTGCCATCTTAGCAAAAATGCAAGATGAAGGTTTACCCTATATTTCTGTGATGACCGATCCAACAATGGGTGGTGTATCTGCTAGTCTAGCGATGCTAGGTGATATTAATATTGCTGAACCTAAAGCGTTAATTGGTTTTGCGGGGCCTCGAGTAATTCAACAAACAGTGCGTGAAACACTGCCAGAAGGATTCCAACGTAGCGAGTTCTTATTAGAAAAAGGTGCAATTGATATGATTATTGATCGTCGTGATATGCGCCCTAAAATTGCAGGTCTGTTAGCTAAATTAATGAAACTCCCAGTTCCTTTTGATTCTATCGTTAATGATGAGACTATTTAATTAATCATGCGACCTGAAATTCCTGATGCCATGTCTAATCTTGAAACATGGCTTTCTTATTTGGAACAATTACATCCAACGACCATTGATTTAGGACTTGAGCGTGTTAGAACAGTTGCAGAGCGTCTAGATCTTTTGCAGCCAGCCCCTTATATTTTTACGGTGGCAGGGACTAATGGCAAAGGAACGACTTGCCGCACGCTTGAGATGATATTACTTGCTGCAAATAAGCGTGTTGGAGTTTACAGCTCTCCCCATTTAGTGCGTTTTACTGAAAGGGTTAGAATAGATAATCAAGAGTCAAAAGAACAAGACACAGTTGATGCATTTGTTGAAATTGAAAAAGCGAGAGGAAATATTTCCTTAACTTATTTTGAATATGCAACGTTAGCTGCATTATATCAATTTAAACAGGCTCAATTGGATGTAGTTATTCTAGAAGTAGGCTTAGGTGGAAGACTTGATGCCACCAATATTATCGATGCTGATATAGCAATTATTACTACAATCGGTATCGACCATGTAGAATATTTAGGCAATACTCGAGAAAGTATTGGTAGAGAAAAAGCAGGTATTTTTAAACCCAATAGTATTGCTATTGTTGGTGAGCCAGAGATACCATCATCTATTATAGATGTTTCTAAAACGGTGAATTGTCCTATTTATGTAGTCAATAAAGATTGGTCATATCAACAAATTGATGATTCATTATGGCAATTCATTTCACCGTTAAAACAGTATGATCAATTGCCTATTCCCAATGTGCCTTTAGCTAATGCTGCTACTGCAATAGCTGCACTAACTTATTCTTCGCTTTCAATTGACCAGAATCAAATAATCGAGGGTCTTGAAAAAACAAATTTAGTTGGAAGATTTCAAATAATACAGACATCACCAATTGTAATTGTTGATGTTGCACATAATCCTCATGCTGCTAACTATTTAGCTAACCAAATTAAGTTATTGGTAAAGAAACAACCTACTATTGGTAAGATTAGGTTTGTCATTGGTATGTTGAAAGATAAAGATATTAAAAGCACTCTATCTTTATTAAATGCTGATCAATGGTATTGTGCTTCACTTTACGGTGAGCGTGGATGTAATGCTGAGGTATTAAAGCAGTATTTGCAAGATAATAAAGTAGAAAATATAACTACGTTTGAATCAGTTGATAATGCATATCAAAAGGCCATGCAAGATTCAAAAGAAGATGATATTATTGTCGTCTGTGGTTCATTTTATACTGTATCTGCCGTTTTAGATAAATTAGGCAAATGTAATCATGGATACTAATCAAGAGAAAACTACTTCAAATAAAATTAGGAATCAACTAGTTGGTTTTGCTACATTATTGCTAACTATTGCTATAATTGCACCTAATATCATTACAGATAAATCTAATTTACATACGCCTACAATTCCTATTTTACAACCAGAAGTAGTAAATGAACAAAATCAAGTGATTACATCACAAAATGAGTCAACTATTAATGGTGGTTCAGGATTTGAACAATCTTATACACCTGATTCTGATCAATATACTAGCCCTTTAGCATCACCTGATAATGATAATAGCGATGCTTCATCTATTTCTGAACAAACAGATAAGCCCTACATGATTCAACTTGGCGCATTGAAAAATAAGAAAAAAATTGAGGAATTAGTGGCATTATTAAGGCTTAACAATTATGACGTTAGAATCATTCCAAGTAATCCAGGACCTAATCAATTAATAAAATTACAGGTCGGTCCTTATGCAAAAAAAGAGCAAGCAGAGCAGTTGCTTAGTAACCTAAACAATTTAACAAAATTAAAAGGTGTTATTGTTACAAATTAAAAATTATTTTACTCTTTAATGAGTACAAACATTAAATAAAAATATTAATATAAAATTGTGAGTTATTATGATGAATTGGGTTGATTATACGATTATTGGTGTGATTATTTTATCTGCACTAATTAGTATTATTAGAGGTTTTGTTAAAGAAGCGTTATCCCTAATAAGTTGGGTTCTGGCTTTTTTTATAGCAAGTCGTTTTTACATGCATATCACTAGTTACTTAACTTATTTTGATAGTGATGTAATTCGTATTGCTGTAGCTATCGCTATTTTATTTATTGCTACACTAATTGTGTGTGCCATTGTTTCTTATATTATTGGGCAATTGGTTCAAAAAACAGGACTATCAGGTACAGATCGCGTATTAGGTATTTGTTTTGGTGTATTAAGGGGTATTTTAGTTGTGGCGGCAGTGCTCTTTTTTGTCGATACTTTCACACCGTTATCCCAATCTCCTGAATGGGAGCAATCGCAGCTAATTCCGCATTTTCATTTTATTATTCGTTGGTTTTTTGATTTTATACAGCAGTCGTCTTCATTTTTAGTTCAATAACTTTGAGGTAATCATTGTATGTGTGGTGTTGTTGGTATTGTAGGATGCAGTACAGTTAATCAATCTATTTATGACGCTTTAACTGTTTTGCAGCATCGAGGACAAGATGCTGCGGGGATTGTAACTATCGACGAGCAAAATCGTTTTCGCTTACGTAAAGCAAATGGTTTAGTTAAAGATGTATTTCAAGAACATCATATGTTGCGTTTACAAGGTAATTTAGGAATAGGGCATATTCGCTATCCCACTGCGGGCAGCTCAAGTCCTTCAGAAGCGCAACCATTTTATGTCAATTCACCTTATGGTATTGCACTTGCACACAATGGTAATTTAACTAATACTGACCAATTAAGAAATAAAGTATTTGAATTAGCAAGACGCCACATTAATACAAGTTCTGATTCAGAAGTATTACTTAATATTTTTGCTAGCGAACTTGATAAATTCCCTACCTATCCATTAACTGCAGAAAATATTTTCACCGCTATCAATCGGGTACATCAAATCATTAAAGGTGCTTATGCATGTGTTGCAATGATTATTGGACATGGATTAGTCGCATTTCGTGACCCATATGGTATTCGTCCTTTGGTGATAGGTAGAAAAGTGCTTGATAATCAAAAGACAGAATATATGGTTGCATCGGAAAGTGTTGCTTTAGATATTCTCGATTTTGAATTTATGCGTGATGTTGAACCAGGTGAAGCTATCTATATTACTCAAGATGGACAACTTCATTCCAAACAATGTGCAAATAATCCTCAATATTATCCATGTATTTTTGAATATGTTTATTTTGCCCGCCCAGACTCATTGATGAATGGTGTTTCAGTATATCAATCCCGTATATTAATGGGACAGAAACTAGGTCAAAAAATTGCTAGAGAATGGAAAGACATTGATATTGATGTAGTAATTCCTATTCCTGAAACATCATGTGATGCCGCGCTTGAAATTGCCAGAATTCTGAATAAACCCTATCGACAAGGATTTGTTAAAAACCGCTATGTTGGACGTACTTTTATCATGCCAGGTCAAGCGGAACGAAAACTTTCAGTAAGAAGAAAGCTAAATGCTAATCGTATTGAATTTGAAGGTAAGAATGTTCTTCTAGTTGATGATTCTATTGTTCGAGGAACGACATCGGAAAAAATACTTGAGATGGTGCGTTCAGTTGGTGCTAAAAAAGTTTATCTCGCTTCGGCAGCGCCTGAAATTAGACATCCTAATGTTTATGGTATTGATATGCCAGTTGCTAGTGAACTTATAGCTTATAACCGCTCTGTTGGTCAAATTGCCAAAGAAATTGGAGCAGATAAATTAATATTTCAAGATCTTTCGGATTTAATTGATTGTATTAAAGAGCAAAATCCTAATATTCATCATCTAGAATGTTCTGTTTTTGATGGAAAATATGTTACTGAAGGAATTGATGATAATTATTTTGATACGCTAGAGCATCACAGAGCTGAAAACAAATCAATCACGCCAGAATCTGAAAATCTTGAAATTTATAATGAAGGTCAATACTAGTCATTTAATTTTCTAAAATATAACCTAAAGTCATAAATAAGCTTGAAGTGAACAGTTCAAGCTTATTTTCATCCCCAAAATTAGCCTTTCTTCTTTACAATTGACATATTGTTGTTTGATTTCTATTACTAAAAAGTAATATAAAATTGATTAATTAATAAAAATAGTAAGTTTTAAACAAAAATATAATTAATTAACTTGTTGATTAATATATCAAAAAAACGTCTTTACAAAAAGATGTCAAAAAAAGTTACAAAATAGTTTTATAAATTACATTTATGTAATAAAATCCTCCTGAACTTAGCTGTTTTGTAAAGAAGTTTTAGTTTTTAGGCGAATATTATTTAGTTTTAAAATCGCATATTAAAAACAACACATTAAATAATAAAAACTTTACTTACAACGTAAATAAATACGATGCATTTGTAAAGTTAGTGAGATATAAGGAATGACTACGGTGAGAAAGAATCTTAGATTAAGAGTTATCTCAGCATTTGTAATAGCTACGTTAAGTTGGAATTATGCTTATGCTATTGATACTCAGCTATCGTCGAATGAGGTTGATAGCAATAAAATCATTGAATTAAAAAATGGTACTAAAGCTCGAGAAATGATTAATAATCAAAAACGCAGTTTGTACCAAATTGCATTATTAAGCAATATTTCAATTTCTGAATTACGAGCTATGAATGCAGGTCGTTTCGATAAAAAAGATATGGTTGAAGTCGATGAACGACTAGTTTTACCTGAAAATTCTCCTTTATTACCTGCAATAAATAATAATAATAAAAAAGATAAATACTCAAATTTACCTTCGCTAGGCTCTGATGATAGTTACGATGTAAAAAAAGACAAAGATGCACTATCAAGCCAAGTAGCTACCACCTTGCAAACTCTTGCAACTCAAGATTGGAAAAATATTACTTCAGCAGATAATGGCGGTATCTCTGGCCATTTGAAAAACAAAGGTAAAGATTATGCTGAAAACTATGTTCGCAATGGTATTCATTCACAAGTAGTCGATCCTCTTCGTAGCGCTGCTCAAAATTTTTTAGGGCGTTTTGGTACTGCTCAATTACAGTTCGATTTAGGCGATAAGGGTGAATTCAATAATATCAATGTTAAATTATTTAGCCCATTGATTGATACTGACAGCACATTGATTTTTAGTCAGTTATCATTCCAAGAATATGAACATAATCGTCATATTGGTAACTTTGGTATTGGTCAACGTTGGGATGTTGCTGATAATACATGGTTATTAGGATATAACGCCTTTCTTGATCATGATTTCCAACGTTCACACAATCGTTTAGGCCTAGGTGCTGAAGCTTGGACTGATTATATGAAGTTCGCAGCTAACTATTATCATCCACTGTCTGATTGGAAAGATTCAAGAGACTTTGATGACTATTTAGAACGAGCTGCTAGAGGTTTTGATATTCGCTTTCAGGGCTATTTACCTCAATATCCTCATTTAGGCGGATCACTTATGTATGAACAATACTATGGTGATAAGGTTGCTTTATTTGGTAAGGATAATTTACAAAAAGATCCAAGAGCGATCACAGTCGGATTGGATTATACCCCGGTTCCTTTATTTACCGTTAAAGCTCAACATAAGCGCGGACAGGATAGTAAAAAAGTCACATCTGCTGAATTAACCATGAATTATCGTATTGGTACACCGTTAAAAGATCAGCTAGATCCGGATATGGTTCAAGCGGCTCGTTCTTTAAAAGGCAGTCGATATGATTTAGTTGATCGTAATAACTATATCGTTCTTGAATATAAAGAAAAGAAAATGACTGTTGATTTAGGGTTAGATTCTCTTCAATTACTCGAAGGTACTACTCATGATCTAGTTATAGGTGTTCATAACGCCAAAGGTATATCAAGCTTAGCTTGGTCAGGCAATATGCAAGATATTGATAATGGTGGTGGTTTCTTGTGTTCTGCTGCGGGAGTATGTACTAGCTCTTCATGGTTAACACCTCCTGCTGATGTTAAGAATTGGAAGATTGTTGCACCTAGTTATGTAGATCGAAATGGGAACAGATTGCCAATTAGTACAAATGGCGTTTATAGCCTAGCAGTAACGGTTACTGATAGCAAAGGAAAATCAGCAACATCTAATTCAGTTTCGTTTGAAGTTCTTCCTAATTTAAGTATTCGTAAAATAGGTGTTTGGGCGGTTGATAGCTCAGGAGATCCAGCAACTTCTGTGCAAAATACAGCTGATGGTACAACTTCAGTAACGCTATTAGCTAGTTTGGTTACCCCTGGAACACCTACTGGAAGTGGAAGCTTTGGGGATGGTTATGATGGTTTTAGTGACCAATCATTGATGTCTAAAGTAGGCAATACATTCAAATCCTCAGTAGTTGATTTATGGACAGCAACCAGTAATGGTACAAAAGTCACTTTGATTGATGGTACTTCTGGTACGGTAAGAAGTTGCCCTACCTCAGAACGTTGTGTCATTGTTAAATCTTTTGAAAAAGTCAAAATGGGTGACAGCATTTCAGCAAATGCTTCTACCGCAGCAGGCACAACAGCTATTGGTGATACTTATACCATCGACGTTGCGTCAAACTTTGATGGAGCAGTTGATTTTTCTATCAAATTAGATGGTTATGGTCAGTCTTTCAACAAAGCTACGGTTAATTTTGGTGGTGGTAGAGCGGGCTACATTAAAGTATATCGTAGTGATGGCACTTTAGTTGCTAGACAAAATGGAAACGTACTTGATTTTGAACCAGGTATTACTGGATGGTATGTAGGTACTGAATATACCGTAAAAGCTTATGTCGATGATACTGAAGCTGTAGAAATTACCAACCCATTTGTTATCTGGTCACTTGTTGGTTCAAATAGCCCGGCGTGTCCTGGAAGTGCAATGACAACATTACCAAGTTATGTTGATAGTCCTAATGGCCCTTGGTTTAATGTAAGTATGGGACCAAATGCACCTTACACTATTAGAACTAATATGACTAGTTATGCAACAACAGGTACAAGTATTCCTGCTGTGGCTGGAGCTCCTACATATTTAGATCTAAATCAGGTAACAGCATCACCAGTAGCATGTGCTGGAGATCAAGGATTTAAATTACAAGTTTCAGTTAATTAAAAAAGTTTTTAATCATCTTCGAATTATCGAAGGTGATTTAAAAGGCAACACCAATAAAAACGGTGTATTTATATAAATATAACATGTTAATTTATTAGAGAAAATAGGAAGTTAAACATGAAAAAATTAGCAATTAAAAAAATTGCATTAAGTTTGTTTTTAGCAGGTTATGCTGCTAGCAGTGCTTATGCATTAAATTCAGCAACAACTCAAAATTCGATAGAAGGTAGTAAACCAATAATTTGGTCAAAAGGTGCACATACTAGCGCCCCAGCTGAAAGATCTTTGACTGTTCGTATTTCAGATACTACAGCAGGTACAACATCTCTTGGTAATGGTGTAAAAGCTAAAGTTGGTGATTACATTCATATCTTTTATGACTTAAAAGATGAAGATGGAGATATAGATAAAACTGAGAACCATGCAGTACTAGATACACTTACAGTTTGGATTAAAACTGGCAGTACTGCTGCTTGGACTGAAATTAGAGATCTTGATCCAAAAGCTGATAACTCTGATGAAGCAGGTCATCTTTATTTCAAAATTACTCCTTCTATGGCCGGTGCTACAAAAGTCGGTTTCAAACTTGAAGAAATTACTCCTTATGGTGCTCCAAGAGAAAATGAATGGTTATGGGTAAGTGATATTTGGGATGCTACTACTACTCCAGGTCATGGTTCTAATCCTACAGATCCAGGTACAGTTCAACACGGTCCTGGTGATAAAGATCCAGATATCCCTGAGGGTCCTATTGAATATCCTGGTGCTACAACGTTAGGTATATTTAAATATACTTCTTCAGGTAGTGTAGATTTTACGGACAACCTTGCTGATAGTTCTTCTACTGAAATACCAAAATATGGTGATAAACTAGCGGCTGTTGTATGGTTGAAAGCAAGTCCAACGAGTACTAGCACAACGCCTAACTTCGCTACTGGAGGAGATACAAACCAATCAGCATCTTACACATTTACATGGAGTCTAGAGGGTACTAATAGTGCTGCAAATGGATCTCAACCTGCTGTAGCAAGTGAGACTCTAACTGCAGCCCCTAGAGATACAGAAGGTTATGGCGTGATTGTGTTAGGTGACCCTGCTGGTGGAAAACATAATGTAGTGTACCGTAGCTTAAATAGTGGCACAGGCTATAATGCAGGTATTCAAGGCTTCAATCTTACAGTTAATGCAAACTAATCATTATTTAATGAAACTAATTAAAACCACTCAACTGAGTGGTTTTTTTATTTAATATTCCGTATGCACTTCTTATAATTAACTTGTTAAAATAAATTAATGTAAGTTAACTCAGCTAATATAATTATGATAATTCCTTGGCAATCTCTTGATTCAACTACTCTAAACAATCTAATAGAATACTTTGTTTTACGTGAAGGGACTGATTATGGTGAGCAAGAAAAATCACTTGAAGATAAAGTGAATGATGTAAAACTTCATTTAATTAATGGTTCAGCTGCAATTTTTTGGTCTGAATTACATGAAACAGTAGATATTAAATTTATTAAATAATGATTAAAATCATTTTAGTGAGTATATGATTTATTCTGTAACTTTGTTATAGTGTTACTGTAGTAATTTGAATAGAGAGGAAGGAATAATGATTGGTAAACAGCAATCAGATACAACATTGGAATGGTTTTTATCTCATTGCCATATTCATAAATATCCAGCTAAAAGTACCCTTATTCATCAAGGTGAAAAAGCCGAAACTCTCTATTATATTTTAAAAGGATCTGTAGCGGTATTGATTAAAGATGATGAAGGTAATGAAATGATTTTGTCGTATTTAAACCAAAATCAATTCTTAGGTGAATTAGGTCTTTTTGAAGAAGGTACAGAACGTAGTGCTTGGGTTAAAGCGAAAACAAGTTGTGAAGTGGCCGAAATATCCTATAAAAAATTTAAACAGCTAGTGCAAGTTAACCCAGATATATTAATGCGATTAGCTAGTCAAATGGCAAGCCGGTTACAAGTTACATCAGAAAAAGTCAGTAATCTAGCTTTCTTGGATGTCGCGGGACGAATTGCACAAACACTATTAAACTTAACTAAACAGCCTGATGCGATGACTCACCCAGATGGTATGCAAATAAAAATAACCCGCCAAGAGATTGGGCAAATTGTCGGCTGTTCACGTGAAACCGTTGGAAGAATTTTAAAAATGCTTGAAGATCAACACCTAATTTCAGCACATGGTAAGACGATAGTTGTTTATGGCACCCGTTGATTTATCGAAATTATCATTAATATGATAGATATATAACGAGATTATACATGACACAATATATTCCCAACCATGTGGCGATTATTATGGATGGTAATGGTCGATGGGCTAAGCAAAGAAATCAATTACGCGCTAAAGGCCATCGAGCTGGTTTAAAAGCGGTGCGTAAAATTGTCACATATGCAGCAAAATTAGATGTAAAAGTGCTTACGTTATATGCTTTTAGTAGTGAAAATTGGAAACGTCCAGCTAATGAAGTTACTGCTTTAATTTCACTGTTTATTTATGCGTTAAATCGCGAAATTAAAAATTTAAATAAAAATAATGTTCGATTAAATATCATTGGTGATATATCAAAATTTAATCAAAATCTTCAAAACCTTATTATTAATGCTCAGCTTTTAACCAAAGATAATACTGGCCTTACCTTGAATATTGCAGCTAATTATGGGGGTCGTTGGGATATTGTTGAATCAGCTAAAAAAATAGCTTCACAAGCTTTAGATGGTAAAATAACGCCACAGGATATCAATGAGGAATATTTTGGCTCGATTATTTGTATGAATGATTTACCTGAAGTTGATTTAGTTATTCGCACCGGTGGCGAATACCGAATTAGTAATTTTTTATTATGGCAATGTGCATACGCAGAATTGTATTTTACTGACACATTGTGGCCTGATTTCAATCAGGCATCATTTGATGAAGCGATAAATATTTTTAACACTAGAGAACGGCGTTTTGGTGGCGTTCTAAATGAGGACCTTTCATGCTAATCCAGCGTATTTTAACTGCCATCGTACTTATTCCCCTTGTTATTATTGCACTATTTTTTGCACCTTTATCGATATTTTCTTATTTAATCATCGCTGTTTGTGCATTAGCAGCATGGGAATGGCGTAATTTTTTAGCAAAAAGAACCGAGAAAACAGTTCTTTTGTTTTTTATTGTTTTTTCAATAGTTTTGCTTTACTTCATCCCCATTGAGTCAACACTAAAAAGTCAGTTATTTGCTTTAATAATTTGCTTATCAGTTATTTGGTGGTTAACCGCTTTGTTATTAGTTGTAGGTTATCCTAACTCAGCAAAATACTGGTCTAAATCATCATTAATTAAGCTGTTGTTTGCTTTTTTTACCTTAGTCCCTTTTTTTATAGGAATGCTTGAATTACGAACTATTAATTACAGTGTTAATAGTTATACTGGGGCTATTTGGTTGCTCTATGTATTTGTGTTAGTATGGGCAACCGATACAGGTGCTTATTTTGCTGGAAGAGCGATTGGTAAACGGAAATTAGCTGTCAAAGTCTCACCAGGAAAGACGGTAGAAGGTTTTATCGGTGGTGTCAGTTTAGCAACTTTAGTTTGTGTGATCGCTTACTTAACTGGTTATTTTAATATTAATTTTACTCAATTTTTATTTAGCTCCCTATTGGCTATTTTGGCTTCGGTATTAGGTGACCTGACTGAAAGCATGTTTAAGCGTGAAGCAGGAATTAAAGATAGTGGAAATCTTATCCCAGGACATGGTGGTATTTTAGATCGTATTGATAGTTTAACGTCGGCAGTTCCTGTATTTACTGTATTATCTTTGCATTTATTCTAAAGGGTTACTGATTTTGCTTTGGTCACTGTTGTTATTTATTATTACTATCAGTATATTAGTTACAGTTCATGAGTTTGGGCATTTTTTTGTTGCTCGGCTATGTAAAGTGCATGTAGAGTGTTTTTCAATCGGGTTTGGAAAAAAAATATGGTCGCATAGATTTTCAAACGGAACTGAATTAGTTATCGCTATGATTCCACTTGGCGGATATGTTAGAATGCTCGATAGCAAAACGAGTGAATTATCCCCCAATTTAGAAAAACGCGCTTTTGATAAAAAAAGTATTTTGCAACGGGCTGCAATTATTTTTGCAGGGCCATTTGCTAATTTTGTTTTAGCATTAATTATTTATTGGGTTATTTTTTTGACGGGTGTGGTTGATTATCCTGTTAAAATAAAAAGTATTATACCTTCAACACCAGCTGCATCTATAAATATGCCAGCAGATGCAGAGTTAAGAATGATTGATAATGCTAAAATAGACACTTGGAATGATGTAAATGCAGCATTGATTTCTGCTTTAGGTAAAAGCAATATTAATGTTACCTATCGTACTGATATTGAGCAACAAGAAGTTAGTCGGGATGTTAATATTAGTAATTGGTCTTTTGATATTGAAAAGGAATCTGCAATCGCAGCATTTGGATTTATACCTAAACAATTGGAAATTTATCCAATTGTGAGTAAAATTGTACCCGATTCAGCAGCAGCTCAAGCTGGTTTAAAAGTAGGTGATAAAATAATCAGTTATAATGAGCACCTTTATCAAAATTGGAATGATTTTACTGATACTATAAAAAAAGCTGGAATTATAAAACTGAAGGTAAGTAGGAACAATAAAGACGTCGATCTTACACTTGAGCCAAAAAGAAATAGAAATGGGGAAGGTGTTGCAGGTTTCTATCCGACATCTGATGCAGTAATTAAAAAATATGATTTTTTTAATGGATTCGATAAAGCGATGAAACAAACAATGTTAACGACTAAGTTAACGGTTCGTTCTCTTTATCAATTAGTAACAGGAGTGATTGGTCTAAAACATTTATCAGGACCAATTACAATAGCAAAAAGCGCAGGGCAAACAGCAAGTTATGGATTTACCCCTTACTTATATTTTCTAGCCTTTATTAGTATAAGTTTAGGAGTTATCAATCTTGTTCCATTACCTATGTTAGATGGCGGGCAGTTGCTTTTTTTATTTTTTGAGAAAATAAAAGGAAATGCCTTATCAAATAAAGCACAAGAGCGTTTTTTTCGTATCGGATTTGTTTTATTAATGGTAATAATGGGAATTGCACTATTTAATGATATTTTACGATTGTAATGGGATGAGGTTATAAATATATACGATGAAAATAAATAAATTACTTATAGCATCTTTGCTGTTTAGTACCACAGCAGTATATAGTTCCAATGCATTTTGTGTTGATGATTTTGTGGTTAAGGATATCAAGTTTGAAGGTTTGCAGCGAGTCACAATCGGTGCTGCAATGCTTGAAATGCCTGTTCAAGTCGGTGACTATGTGAATGAATCTGATTTAGGCCGCATTATTAAATCACTTTACGCCAGCGGTAATTTCGATGATATTACTGTTTCTCGTGATGGCGACAGATTAATTATTCATGTCCAAGAACGCCCAACTATAGCAAGTATTACCTTTTCCGGAAATAAATCTGTCAAAGATGACATGTTGAAAAAGAATTTAGATAGTACCGGTATTCGTGAAGGCGATGCATTAGATCGTACAATGCTTTCGGGAATTGAGAAAGGTCTAGAAGATTTTTACTATAGTGTTGGTAAATATAATGCTCAAATCAAAGCCGTCGTAACACCATTATCTCGAAATCGTGTTGATTTAAAATTAGTTATTGCTGAAGGTAAATCTGCTTTAATAGATCAAATCAATATCGTGGGTGCAAAAGCTTTTTCATCTGAAGAGCTTATTTCACGTTTTTCATTACGTGATGAAGTGCCTTGGTGGAATATGCTTGGTGATCGTAAATATCAAAAGCAAAAATTGGCATCGGACTTAGATGAGTTGCAAAGCTTTTATTTAAATCGAGGTTATGCTCGATTTAATATTGAGTCTACACAAGTTAGCTTAACGCCAGATAAAAAAGGGATTTATGTCACTATTAATATTCATGAAGGTGAGCAATATAAGTTAGCCGATTTTGATTTTAAAGGTAACTTTGCAGGACATGAAGAGGCAATACAAAAACTAGCCAAAGAAAAGCTTACTGTAGGTGAACTTTATAATGGTAAAAAAATAACTGATATTGAGGATAATATTAAGCGATTGCTGGCTAATTTTGGCTATGCTTATCCTCAAGTAGCTATTCAGCCTGAAATGGATGACTCATCACATACTGTTAAATTAGTAGTATTAGTTGATGTAGGGCAACGTTTTTACGTACGCAATATTAAAATTGTCGGCAATACCATTACAAGTGAGAGTGTGGTTCGTCGTGAACTTCGTCAAATGGAAGGCTCATGGTTAAGTAATGGTTTGGTTGAACTTGGTAAAGAACGTTTAAATCGATTAGGTTTCTTTGAAAGTGTTGAAGCGAATACTGAACGAGTTCCTGGCATTGATGATCAAGTTGATATTATTTATAAAGTAGCTGAACGTAATACCGGTAGTATTAAATTTGGCGTGGGTATCGGCTCAGACAGTGGTTTAAGTTTTAAT
This sequence comes from Gilliamella sp. B2911, assembly GCF_026536965.1. Lineage (NCBI taxonomy): Bacteria > Pseudomonadati > Pseudomonadota > Gammaproteobacteria > Orbales > Orbaceae > Gilliamella > Gilliamella sp. B2911. Next base: position 90,404 of record NZ_JAFNNA010000001.1, read on the forward strand.
GCCGGAATTTCTCAAGATAACTGGTTAGGAACGGGTAATAGCGTTTCATTTGATATTAATACAACCAGCAGTGATAAAACTGCATCTGTTTCGATTGTTAATCCTTATTTTACTGTTGATGGTGTCAGTTTAGGTGGTAGCGTTTACTACAATACTTATAAAACTGATAGTGATGATGATGAATCTGAGTATTCAAGTAAAACTTGGGGGGCTAATTTAGACTTAGGCTTCCCGATTAGTGAAAATAACTTTGTCCGTTTTGGTACAGAATACGCTAATCATAAATTAACTGATATGCAACCACAGTATAATATGTGGCGCTATTTTGAGTCTATGGGTGAAAATATGAAAGATAAAGATAAGTCTTATTCATATGACACCAATGATTTGTTATTGAATGCCTATTGGACATATAACACGTTAAATCGCGGCTATTTCCCAACAGATGGGTTAAAACTAACCGCTAATTTAAAAGCGACAGTGCCAGTATTTGACAATAGATTCTATAAAATGGTTAGTGATGCTTCTTATTATTATCCAATTGATACCGATCATAAATGGGTATTCTTAGCTCGTGGCCGATTAGGTTATGGTGCTGGATTAGGTGGAAAAGAATTACCGTTCTATGAGAATTTCTATGCAGGTGGCTCAACTGTATTGCGTGGCTTTAAAGCAAATACTGTCGGCCCTAAAGCGGTATATTTTAATAAAACCGGATGTAGAACCTTAGGTGATACAGCTCAATGTACTAGTTCTAAAGATGCAATAGGTGGTAATGCGTTAGCATTCGGAAGTACGGAGCTAATAGTTCCAACACCATTTGCAAGTGAAAAATATACAGATAGTATTAGAACATCAGTATTTTTTGATGCAGGAACGGTTTGGGATAGTGAATGGGATCTAAAAGGCAAAAATATTCCTGATTATAGTTCCCCATCTGATATTAGAATGTCTGCTGGTCTTGCTGTTCAATGGATGTCGCCATTAGGACCATTGGTATTTTCTTATGCACAGCCGTTAAAGAAATATCATGGTGATTCAGCTCAGCAATTCCAATTTAATATAGGTTCAACATGGTAATGCCATGTTGTTAATAACTAAAATACACATAGGTGAATAAAGTGAAAAAAATTATATCTGTTGTTGGCATCAGTATTGCTCTACTTTTTACAGGCTTTGCAAACGCTGAAACTAAAATTGGTGTTATCGATATTAAATCTGTAATGGATCGTATGCCAGAACGAGAAGCAATCGGTAAAGAATTGAACCAAAAATTTGAAGCGAGAGCTAAAGCATTAGAAAAAGAAGAAAAGCTTGCTGATGCAGCAGCTGCACGTTTAAAGAAAGAAGGGCTAACTTTGTCATCTTCAGAAAAAACTAAATTAAATAAAACTATTGCAGATTTTCAGAATAAAGCCACAGCTTTCGCAAATGAATATCGTGATAGCGAAACAAAAGAAGCTGGTAAATTACTAACCAAAATTCAAGAAGCAGTCAAAACCATTGTTGCTGAAGAAAAATATGATCTTATTTTAAGAGCAGATACGGTTTTATATGCCTCTGACGCTGTTGATATTACTGACAAAGTTTTGGAGAAGGTTAAAAAATAATGTTTGCTTTTCGTTTAGAGCAATTAGCTGACAAGCTTGATGCTACATTATATGGTGATGGTGAATTAACTATCACCGGTGTAGCATCAATGAAAAGTGCCACAAAAGGTCAAATCACTTTTTTGTCGGATAAAAAATTCCAAAACAATTTATTAACTTGTAACGCTTCAGCAGTTGTTATGACAGAAGATAGCCTTAAATATTGGAATGGGGCTGCTTTGATTGTTAAAGATCCTTATCTTACTTATGCAAAATTAGCACAACTTTTAGATACGACACCGTTACCAGCTAAAGGTATCGCACAATCAGCGGTGATTGATCCTACTGCTAAGCTTGGACAAAATGTATCAATTGGTCCAAATGCTGTTATAGAAAGTGGTGTAAATCTAGGTGATAACTGTTGTATTGGTGCTGGCTGTTTTATTGGGAAAGATACTCAAATCGGTGCAGGCACAAAAATATGGTCTAATGTATCTATATACCATAACTGTATTATTGGTGAAAACTGTTTGATCCAATCAGGAACAGTAATAGGTGCAGATGGATTTGGTTATGCAAATGACAAAGGTAAATGGATAAAAATTCCTCAGCTTGGTCGAGTAGTAATTGGTAATAACGTTGAAATCGGCTCATCAACAACAATCGATCGTGGTGCTTTAGATGATACTGTCATCGGTAATGGCGTCATTATTGATAATCAATGTCAAATTGCGCACAACGATATTATTGGTGATCATACTGCTGTCGCTGGTGGTGTTATTATGGCGGGTAGTTTAAAGATTGGACGCCATTGCCTAATTGGTGGTGCGAGTGTTATTAACGGCCATATGGAAATTTGTGATCAAGTAACTGTGACTGGAATGGGTATGGTTATGAGACCAATTACTGAGCCGGGTGTATATTCATCGGGTATTCCATTACAACAAAATAAAGTATGGCGTAAAACAGCTTCATTAGTTTTACATATTGATGAAATGAATAAACGTTTGAAAGCACTTGAGAAGAAGCTATTAAATGTCTCGACGTAGACGATTACGGTCGGTATAATGCTTCCCTATTTTATAAATTTAATTAGCTCAATTAATCAATTTATAATTATGAGCAAATATATTCAATAATTCCGAGGTATAAAGATGCAAGTTTCGGTAGAAACAACAGAAGGTTTAGGCCGTCGTTTATCAATTACAATTAAATCAGAAGATATTACCAAAGCAGTTGATAAAGAACTTATCAATACAGCAAAAAAAGTCCGTATTGATGGTTTCCGTAAAGGAAAAGTACCTTTAAAAATTGTTGAACAACGCTATGGTGCTTCTATTTTACAAGACGCTTTAAGTGATTTGATGCAACGTAATTTTATCGATGCTATTATCCAAGAAAAATTAAATCCAGCTGGTGCGCCAACATATATTCCAACAGAATATAAAAATGGTGAAGATTATACTTTCACTGTTGAATTTGAAGTTTATCCGGAAATTAAAATCAAAGATTTAGATAAAATCGAAGTTGAAAAACCAGTAGCTGAAGTTGTTGATGCTGATGTGGAAACAATGATTGAAACCTTACGTAAACAACAAGGTACTTGGAAAGTTGTTAAAAAGACAGCAAAAGAACAAAATCGTGTCACGCTTGACTTTTTAGGTAAAGTTGATGGTGCTGAATTTGAAGGCGGTAAAGCTGATGATTTTGCACTTGTATTAGGACAAGGTCGAATGATCCCTGGTTTTGAAGATGCAATCATCGGTCACAAAGCTGGAGATGAATTTGATATTAATGTGACATTCCCAGAAGATTATCATGCTGAGAATTTAAAAGGTAAACCAGCAGTATTTTCAGCTTCACTTAAAAAAGTTGAAGAACTTGAGTTACCTGAACTAACTGAAGAAGTAGTGAAAAGATTTGGTATTGCAGATGGCACAGTTGAAAGTTTACGAGCAGAAGTCCGTAAAAATATGCAACGTGAACTTAATGCAACAATTCGCAATAAAATCAAAACACAAGTCATTGATGGTTTAGTAAAAAATAATGATATTGAAGTTCCATCTGCTTTAATTGATCGCGAAATTGATGTCTTACGTCAACAAGCCTTAACTCGTTTTGGTGGTAATGTTAAACAATCAATGGATCTACCTAAAGAGTTATTCGAAGCAGAAGCTAAACGCCGTGTGTTAGTTGGATTATTATTTAGCGAAATCATTGAAAGTAACAAGTTAAAGGCTGACGAAGCAAAAGTACAATCTTTAATTGATGAAATTGCAACTGCTTATGAAGATCCTAAAGAAGTGGTTGATTATTATCGTAAAGATAAGAAAGCAATGGATAATATCCGTTCTGTTGCACTAGAAGATCAAGTAGTTGATTTATTATTAGCTAGCGCAAAAGTGACAGATAAGACTTATTCATTCTCAGAATTAATGAATCAACAAGTTGCTTAAGCAGCTTGTCACTTTATTTAATTAAAATTCATTATAAGCCCAAATAAGGATCAATTGTTTGGGCTATTTTGTTTAATTAGGAGATGAAAATGCCTTTAGAACCATACATGAGTGTGATTCCAATGGTTGTTGAGCAAAGTTCTCGTGGCGAGAGAGCTTATGATATTTACTCACGATTATTAAAAGAAAGAATTATATTTTTAACTGGGCAAGTTGAAGACAATATGGCAAATTTGATTATTGCTCAGATGCTTTTTCTTGAAGCTGAGAATCCTGAAAAAGATATCCATTTATATATCAATTCCCCTGGTGGCGTAGTGACTGCTGGTATGGCTATTTATGACACGATGCAATTTATTAAACCAGATGTGAGTACTATTTGTCTTGGACAAGCATGTTCAATGGGCTCATTACTTTTAACTGCTGGTACTAAAGGTAAACGTTTTTGCCTGCCTAATGCACGCGTCATGATCCACCAACCATTAGGTGGTTTTCAAGGACAAGCGTCAGATATTCAAATTCATGCTCAAGAAATATTACAGGTTAAAAGCCGATTAAATAATATTTTATCAATGCATACTGGTCAGGATATTAGTGTAATTGAAAAAGATACAGATCGTGATAACTTTATGTCAGCCGAGAAAGCAGTTGAATATGGATTAGTTGACGCCATATACAGTAAACGATCTTAATAATAAATAGGTAAAGAAAGTGGATAAAGAAAACTCAGAAAAATTACTCTATTGTACTTTTTGTGGCAAAAGTGAACATGAAGTCCGTAAGCTAATTGCTGGGCCATCATCTATTTATATTTGTAATGAATGTATTGGACTATGTAATGATATTCTAAAAGAAGAAACAAAAAGTTTTCTTTCACATGAAGAATTTATTAGTAAACCATTACCGACACCGCACGAAATACGAGCTCATCTTGATGAATATGTTATTGGTCAGGAACGGGCTAAAAAAGTATTATCAGTTGCTGTTTATAATCATTATAAACGTTTACGTAGCTATTCTAACCGTAGTGATGTTGAGTTAGGTAAAAGCAATATTTTATTAATTGGTCCTACGGGTAGTGGTAAAACATTATTAGCTGAAACATTAGCACGTTTTCTTGATGTCCCTTTTGCCATGGCTGATGCAACTACATTGACTGAGGCTGGATATGTTGGTGAAGATGTAGAAAATATTATTCAGAAATTATTACAAAGTTGTGATTATGATGTAGAAAAAGCGCAACGTGGGATTATTTATGTTGATGAAATTGATAAAATTTCTAGAAAATCAGATAATCCATCTATTACTCGAGATGTTTCTGGTGAAGGTGTTCAGCAAGCTTTATTAAAAATTATTGAAGGTACTGTTGCATCTGTTCCTCCTAAAGGCGGACGTAAGCATCCACAACAAGAGTTTTTACAAGTTGATACTTCTAAAATCCTCTTTATTTGTGGGGGCGCATTTAGTGGATTAGATAAAGTTATTGAAAATCGAGTCTCTACCAACACAGGTATTGGTTTTGGTGCTGATGTAAAAAGCACTAAGAATAAAGCGACAGAATCTGAGTTATTAGCTCAGATAGAGGCAGAAGATTTGGTTAAATTTGGTCTTATACCTGAATTTATTGGTCGATTACCTGTTATTGGAACGTTATCAGAACTTGATAAAGATGCTTTAGTTAATATATTAACCGAACCTAAAAATGCTTTAACCAAACAATTTAATGCTTTATTAGAGTTGGATGGTGTAGAACTGGAATTTACTAAAGAAGCTTTAGATGCCATTGCAATTAATGCGATGAAACGTAAAACAGGTGCTCGAGGATTACGTTCAATTGTCGAAAATATACTGTTAGATACAATGTATGACTTACCATCAATGCAAAACGTAAAAAAAGTACTTGTTGAGAAAGATACGGTAAATCATTTGCAATCACCTAAATTGATTTTTCGTGAAGATACAGAACTATCTGCATAATAGATAAGCAATTATCCTATTCAAACTGGTAAGCAGCATTTATGTAAAAAGTGAAATACGTATGTACATTTATTGTACTACGTATTTAAAACAGGATAAGCTTGAATATCTTAAAATCACCCCAATATAAGACAGATAAGTTTGTACTACCGAGAGAATAAAATGAAGACAAAACAAACTAAACAAATGATTATGCCTATTTTACCATTGCGTGATGTTGTTGTATTTCCACATATGGTAATTCCTCTCTTCGTTGGTCGTAATAAATCAATCCGTTGTTTGGAAAGTGCAATGGAGATGGATAAACAAGTTTTTCTTGTAACACAAAAATATCCTTCACAAGATGAACCTGATGTAGAGGACTTGTATGAAGTCGGTACTATAGCCAATGTTTTACAATTACTTCAATTACCTGACGGTACAGTTAAAGTTCTGGTTGAGGGTGTCGCGCGAGCTAAAATTGTTGATATTATTGAACGAAAAGATGATGATTTTTTAATTGCAAATATTAAACCGCTAAAAGAAGCTAAGAAAGCTGATAATATTAGTCAAGCGATGATAAGAGTCTTATTATCAAATTTTGATGATTATGCGAAACTTAATAAAAAAGTCACTCAAGAGGTTGTTGATTCAATTCATTTAATTAAAGAATCATCTCAATTAGCAGATTCCATAGCTGCTACCTTATATATAAAAGTTGAACAAAAACAAGAGATTTTAGTTACTGCTGATTTAGAAAAACGTTTCGAGTTGCTTATTTCATTAATGGAATCAGAAATTGACTTGTTGCAAGTTGAAAAAAATATCCGTCAACGCGTCAAACAACAAATGGAAAAAGCGCAAAAGGAATATTATCTAAATGAACAGATTAAAGCAATTCATAAAGAGTTAGGTGATATAGATAATAAACCTGATGAATTTGAAGAGTTAAACTCAAAAATTACTAAAGCAAAAATGCCAAAAGAGGCAAAGGAAAAAACACTATCTGAGCTTAATAAGCTTAAGATGATGCCTGCTATGTCTGCCGAAGCAACTGTTGTTCGCGGATATATTGATTGGATGTTACAAGTTCCTTGGAATAAACGCAGTAAAGTAAAAAAAGATATTAATGCTGCACAAAAAGTTTTAGATAAAGATCATTATGGGCTGGATCGTGTAAAAGACCGAATTTTAGAGTATTTGGCTGTACAAAGTCGAGTAAATAAAGTTAAAGGTCCAATTTTATGCTTAGTCGGGCCTCCAGGCGTTGGTAAAACATCATTAGGTCAATCCATTGCTAAAGCTACGGGTAGACAATATGTTCGTATGGCTTTAGGTGGTGTGCGCGATGAAGCGGAAATACGTGGACACCGAAGAACCTACATTGGTTCAATGCCAGGTAAATTAATTCAGCGTATGGTAAAGGTTGGTGTAAAAAACCCGCTATTTTTATTAGATGAAATTGACAAGATGGCTTCTGATATGCGTGGTGATCCTGCATCGGCATTACTAGAAGTTCTGGATCCTGAACAAAATAATGCATTTAATGACCATTATTTAGAAGTGGATTATGATCTATCTGATGTCATGTTTGTTGCGACAGCTAATTCAATGAATATTCCAGCACCACTACTTGATAGAATGGAAGTTATTCGGCTATCTGGTTATACCGAAGATGAAAAATTGAACATTGCTAAACAACATTTAATCGCTAAACAGATTGCTAATAATGGCCTAAAAGCAAATGAAATTGATATTGATGATTCAGCTGTAATTGGCATTATTCGCTATTACACTCGTGAAGCAGGGGTCCGAAGCTTAGAAAGAGAAATTGCTAAAATTTGCCGTAAAGTTGTTAAACAATTGGCTTTAAACAAGCGTTTGCGTAAAGTAAGTGTAACTCAAACTAACTTAAAAGATTACTTGGGTGTACAGCGTTTTGATTATGGTAAATCCGAAAGTGAAAACCGGATCGGTCAAGTGAATGGTTTGGCATGGACAGAAGTCGGTGGTGATTTGCTAACCATTGAATCAATGAGTGTTGTTGGTAAAGGAAAATTAACTTATACCGGCTCACTTGGTGACGTTATGCAAGAATCTATTCAAACGGCACTTACGGTTGTTCGTTCGCGCGCTGAAAAATTGGGTATTAATAGCGATTTCTATGAAAAGCGTGATATACATGTGCATGTTCCTGATGGTGCTACACCTAAAGATGGTCCGAGTGCAGGTATTGCAATGTGTACGTCATTAGTATCTACTTTAACGGGTAACCCTGTTCGTGCTGATGTTGCCATGACTGGTGAAATTACTCTACGAGGTGAAGTATTACCAATTGGTGGATTAAAAGAGAAATTATTGGCTGCTCACCGAGGTGGCATAAAAACAGCTATAATTCCTATTGATAATGTTAAAGATCTCGAAGAAATTCCAGCAAATGTTAAAGCTGAAATTGATATAAAACCTGTTAAATGGATAGATGATGTATTGACGATTGCATTGCAAAATAATCCATTTGGTATTGAGCCGGTTAAGGAAAAAGTTCAAATAAAGTCGCCAGTTAAAAAATCTGTTAAAAAAATTAAAAATACAGCAAATATTTCAACTCGATTGAACTAAAATAAACCAATCAAAAAGCCAACCTTATGTTGGCTTTTTTTTCGACCTTTAATTAGATAATAGCCAATTTTGGCAAATATGATATACTTGCGAAATTAAAATTCAGGTATATGGAGAATGACAAGCTATGATGGAAAAAATAAGAACAGCTGCAAACAGTCTTGTTGTTAAAATAATCTTTGCTATTATTATTTTATGTTTTATTTTTACTGGTGTTGGATTTTTAGGCTTTGGTGGTGGCAGTGGTGCAAATGATGAGCAATTGTACGTTGCTAAAGTCGACGGAGAAGGGATCAGTCGAACTCAATTTGAGTCTCAAGTAAAGTATGAATTAAGTAAAATTACAGGTGGTGATGCTTCGCTTACCAAAGTAATCCGAAGAAAAGTGTTATCTGAGCAAATAGATAATTATTTAGCTTATCAATTTTCAAAAAATATTCATGCAGCAATCAGTAACGAGCGCGTAAAAGATTTTATTAAAAATCAGAAAGTTTTCTTTATAAATGGAAAATTTGATAATCAAAATTATTTAAATTTACTTGCTGAAAATGGTTTTACTCCAGAAAGTTATGCAAGCTCATTAAAAACATCGTTACAACAAGAACAAGTTATTGGTGCATTAGTCACAACTAGCTTTGTTTTACCTTCTGAATCTGAAATTTCCTTGTTAAAAGATCAGACAAGAACTATCTATGCTACTAAGATTGATTCTTCAATAGATGATATGAAAGACATTAATATTACCGAAGAAGATGAGAAAAAATATTATGAAGAGCATAAAAATGATTTTATGAGGAAAGAGCGAGTAAAATTAAAATTTATTTATAATTCAAAAGATGACATCGCTAAAACCATTAAGGTTACTGATGATGATGTAAAAAAAGAATATGAACAAAATTTAAAAAAATATACCTACCCAGCAAAAAAAGAGTTTAGTGCTATTTTTGTTACAGACAAAGCGCAAGCAGACAAGATCGTTAAAGAGTTATCTTCAGGCGCAAATTTTCAAAATATAGCTGAAAGTCTAAATCAAAATAATAATAATATTTCAGCTTATGGTAAGAATGGTTCTTTAGGTTGGTTTGCTGATGATGATTCTCTGCCTGAGTTCTTTAAAAAAGCAAACTTGAAAAAAGTTAATCAAATTTCAAATCCAATTCCGACTGATGATGGCTTTATCATAATTAAACTTGATGCTGAGTTACCACCAAAGGCTATGGATTTTGATTATGCTTCAATTTTAATTTACGAGAATTTAACTAAACAAAAATTACAAAATGGATTTAATGCTGTTGAAGATAAAATGAAAAATGCCTTATCTCAATCACCTAAATCAATTGAAGAGTTATCTGAAAAAACGGGTCTTGAAGTTCAAACAACTGATTGGACAACTTATAAAGATATGTCTACAATCATGATTCATCCTGAAATTAGTGATTTAGTCTTTAGCGAAGAAATGATCGCTAATGGGCAACCGACTCTTAAATTATCAGACTTAATTCCAGTTGAAAGATCTCATGGTAGCTATGATTTTATTATTCAAGTTACTGACTATCACCCAGAGGGGATAGCTCCGTTTGATGAGGTTAAAGATGAAATTAATAAAAAACTATCTAAAAATATCTCCGAGAGTCGTTTTAAAGCTAATGTTGAAAGCCTTTTAAATGAGTTAAATACTACTGGAAATTCAGATAAAGTAAGCTTTAGTAAGAAATATGTTTTGCACAGAGATTCGAAAGATTTAGACAAAAAAGTAGTTGATATGGTTTTTAGTTTAGAACCACCAATTTCAGGTGTTAAATCTGATGAGTTTAATGTGGAATATTTAGAAAATAATACTGCTTATATTTTCACCTTAATTGACGTTGATACGCCTAAGGAGTATCAAGATATTTCACCAGAATTATTACCATTATCTATGTCTAACACTTTTCATTATCTTGCAAATGATATTCGTTCTAAAGCGAAGATTGAAATCATGCCTGATGCAAATTTGTGATAAAGATCGAAAAATTTTGGTGATAAATCAAAAAAAGAGAAGCCACTTTGGTGGCTTTTCGCATTTTTATGAATATTAAAATTTAGCAAATTAATTCCATGAGATAGTTATGAAGCAAATTTAGTTGCATAATTATATTGGAGTTAATTTACATGAAAATTTTTACACTATTATGCCTTTTATTTTCATCTTTACTTTTTTCAACAGTTAGTTTTGCTGATTCGAAAGCAGATGTCACTATAAAAGATGAGCAAATTGTACAAGTCAATATTAATACGGCAACAGCTGAAGAGCTAAGTAAAGTATTAACTGGTATTGGGATGAGTAAAGCTAAGAAAATTATTGAGTATCGAGAAAAATTTGGTCCTTTTGTTTCTATAGAACAATTAAAGGAAGTTTCTGGTATTGGTCAAGCAACGCTGGATAAAAATATAGGAAAAATCTCTTTATAAATATCCTATCTTCCAAGAGATAATCTATCTGTTGGAAGATATTTTTAATTATCAATTGGATCAACGTCAATACTCCATCTTACGTTTGATGCTTCACTCCACTGTTCAGTTATAAGATTATCTAATATTTGTTGTAATAATTGTCTGTTCGTATGTTGTAACAATAATTGCCAACGATTATAACCCGCTTTTTTAGGTTGACTAGCAGGCATTGGACCAAGTTGCCATAAATTATGGTCATAATTGGACTTTAACCAATCATGGATACGCTGTAAAAATTTTGGTGCCTGTAAATTATTACGGTCAGCAGCACGAATTAACACCTGATAGCTAAATGGTGGCAGTAAAGTTTGTTGACGTTCAATTAATGTTTGTTTTGCAAATGCCTGATAACCTTCATTTAATAAAGTATTTAATAAAGGGTGCTCTGGATGATAGGTTTGTAGAATCACTTCGCCAGCTTTTGTTTCACGACCAGCTCGGCCTGATACTTGAGTATAAATCTGAGCAAATCTTTCCGTTGCTCTGAAATCACTTGAAAATAAGGCGCCATCAACATCAATTATGCCAACTAACGTTACATCAGGAAAGTGATGACCTTTAGCCAAAATTTGTGTACCGACTAAAATATGGGCTCCGCCTTTATGAATATCATTCAAATAGGTATTCAATGCTTCTTTTTTAGTTATCGTGTCGCGATCAATACGAGTAACTTTTATATTTGGGAACAAAATATTAAGTTGTTTTTCAAGTTGCTCCGTTCCAAATCCAATTGGTAGTAACTGGGTCGAACCACACTTAGGGCACTGTTTTGGCACTTCCCTTGGCGTATCACAATAATGACAAATCAGTTTATGCTGCTTTTTATGATAAGTATAAGGGCGATCACAACGTGGGCATTCCGCTATCCAACCACAATCATGGCAAATTATTAATGGTGCGAACCCTCTACGGTTAAGAAATAACATCACTTGGTTATTGTTATTTAAATGCGTTTTTATTTTTTCTATAAGTGGTTGAGATAAACCTGAAGCTAAAGCCATGCCGCGAATATCTAAAATAGATTGTTTGGCTAATTGGGCATTACCCGCTCTTTGAGTAAGTTTGAGATGCTGGTACTTATGAGTTTGTGCATTATTAATCGATTCAAGAGAAGGCGTTGCGGAACCTAAAACTATAGGTATATTTTCAATTCTAGCTCGGATAATAGCTAGATCTCTAGCATTATAACGCCATCCTTCCTGTTGTTTGTAAGAACTATCATGCTCTTCGTCGATAATAATGATACCTAAATCTTTAAAGGGAGTAAAAAGCGAAGAACGAGTACCTACGACAATGGCATTTTCACCCTCTTTACTTCTTAACCAAACATCTAAACGTTCCTTGTCTGTTAAGCCTGAATGTAAAATATCAATCGGGGCATTAAAGCGCTGTTTAAAACGCTTTATTGTTTGAGGTGTTAAACCAATTTCAGGAACTAAAATTAATGCTTGCTTACCTTGTGATAACACATCTGCAATTATATTTAAATAAACTTCAGTCTTTCCTGAACCAGTTATACCATCAAGCAAAAATACACCAAATTGTTTATTCTGTTTATTAATAGTCTTTATGGCATTAGATTGTTCATCATTTAATTGGATCGATGTTGGGTTGGTCGAGTATTGCCAGCAAATATTGTCAGGTTGTTGATAAACTAATTCTATAAGCTGTTTTTTTTGTAATTCTTGATATAAATTTGAACTAAATTCGTCTTCATTTAAACAGTTGTTTCTAAGTGAAGATAATAATAACTTTTGTTTTGGTGCACGTGATAATAAGCTTAAATCAATTTGTTGCCCTAGAGGTGTTAATTGCCACTGTTTTATATCATCCTTGATAGCTTGACGACCTTGCCTTAATAGAACTGGCATGGCATGAAATATGACTTCGCCAATTGGAAAGTGATAATAACTTGTTGCCCAATTCAATAACTGCCAAATTGGTTGAGGAAAGGGGTTTTTGGTATCAATAATTGCGGTAATTGATTTTAAATTTTCGCTATCAAAGGTCGATTGCTGATCAATTTTAATGATTATTCCAATCATTTCCCTTTTACCAAAAGGCACTCTAACCCGCGCACCAATTTCAGCAGGTACTGTTAGTTTGTAATCAAACAGTCGATAAAGGGGTACCGGTAAGGCTACATGGGCAATCAGCATTAACAATCACTATTATTAAAAATTGATATTGTACGCAGATTTTATTTAACTCGCAAAAGTTACATAGAGAAATTAATTATTTTTGAGTTAACTATCTAAAAACTTTATTTATATGATAGTAGTATCCATAAACAAAATTTGTTATCTTGAACGGCAAGTTAAAGCATAATATTTAAAGGTAGTTAAAAATGTCAGCATCATTTTCACACATTAATCAACATGGTGATGCACATATGGTTGATGTTTCTGAAAAAAAGTTAACTTTACGAGAAGCTCGAGCCGAGTCAATAGTATTAATGAATGCTGAAACATTTAACCTAATTATTGAAGGGAAACATCATAAAGGTGATGTTTTTGCAACTGCAAGAATTGCTGGTATTCAAGCGGCTAAACGAACATGGGATTTGATTCCACTTTGTCATCCACTACTTCTAAGTAAAATTGAAGTCAATATCGAACCTGTATTTGAAAATCACAGCATTAGGATTGAAACAATTTGTCGGCTAAGGGGCCAAACAGGTGTCGAAATGGAGGCCTTAGTTGCTGCTTCAGTTGCTGCATTAACGATATATGATATGTGTAAAGCTAATCAAAAAGATATGGTTATTAATCAAGTTCGGTTACTGAATAAAATTGGTGGTAAATCGGGCGAATTTAATGCGGCAGAGCAGTGATACTATGAACAAAATTATTTTTTTTGCACAAATTAGAGAATCAATTGGGGTTGAAAAACTTGAATTATCGGTAGAGCAAATGTCAATAAATCAACTTTTAGATCACCTTAGTTTGCGTGGTGATAAGTGGGTATTAGCTTTAAAAGAAAAAACAGTATTATGTGCAGTTAATCAGACTTTAGTTGACTATGACTATGTCATTAAAAAGGGTGATGAAATTGCTTTTTTCCCTCCAGTTACAGGTGGTTAACAGCGTGAACATTATTCAAGTTAACCAATCTCCCATTGATGTGAATTCATTAATAACTTGGCTTTATCAATCGCCTATAGATGGTGCTGTAGTGACTTTTATGGGTAAGGTGCGTAGTTTTGAAAACCAAGTTATAAGTTTAACGTTAGAGCATTATGCAGAAATGACTGAAAAGGTGCTGTGCAATATTATTAATCAAGCCAGAGATAGATGGTCGATTAATCGTGTTGCAATAGTCCATCGTGTCGGTCAAATTTATGCAAATGAAAGTATTGTTTTTGTTGGTGTTAGTGCAGCACACCGCAGTGATGCTTTTGCTTCTGCGGAGTTTATTATGGATGTACTAAAAAATGAGGCTCCATTTTGGAAGAAGGAACAGACTTCTAGTGGCGAAAATTGGGTAGAAGCCAAGCAATCGGATATAAATGCATTGAAGAAATGGTATTAATATTTATTTAGTCTATAATAGATTTCATCATCAAAATGTCTTCAGAGGCTCAAAAAAGAGCCTTTTTTGTTAAGCTTATATTAATCTCTTCATATTTATCTTTTTTTGTTAAAAATTTTGAGGAAAGTACTAATTTTAAGTAGAAAAATCGCTATTATTAAAAATTTTTAATCCTATTGCTCGTGGAGCTATATGAAAAAACTCTATTCGTTCGTATTAATAAATATTTTTATTTCGTCTATCATTACTATCCGATATTTTTGGGTGCCTGGTTCATCGTTTAGTTGGGATGGAAGCTTTTTTTCTCTATTTGCCGTGTTAGGCCATTTTTTCTCTGTTTATTTATTACTTTTTATTTTATGTTTTCCGTTTATTTGGGTGAAGAGAACGTTAAGTAATATTTGTTTAGCTGCTTTATTTAGTTTGTTACAGATTGTGCTGTATGTTGATACTATTGTTTTTCAGCAGTATCGATTTCATATCAATGAATCTGTGCTATCAATGGTTTTCTCGGGGCAAGTTGTCGATTTTTCAACGATCACTTATGTTTTGATGTTTTTGTTAATATTAGTATCTTTTGGAGCAGAATATTTAATTCTTTATTTGTTAGATAAAAAATTTAGCCAAAAACGTTCAAGAATATTAATCGTATCGACAGTATTTCTTTTCGGTTGTTTTTTTATTAGTCATTTAATCCATATGGTTGCGTTTTATTATGCCTATTCCCCGATCATGATTGTTAAAGAATATATTCCATTATATCGTCCATTTACCTCGAAAAAGATAATGGGATTGTTTGATAAATCAGGGCAACGTAAGACACTTATAGAAAAGGAGCACGCAACTATCTATTATCCTAAAAATGAGCTGATGATTAACCCTCATAATACTACAACACCCAATATTATGTTTATTGTCTTAGATTCTTGGCGTTATGATACTTTTAGTCAAGAAATTTCACCCAATACTTACCATTTTGTGAAACAGAATAATGGAATAATTTTTAATAATCATTACTCAACAGGGAATGCAACTCGAACTGGTATTTTTGGACTTTTTTATGGTATCCCCGGCACGTATTGGGATGCTTTTTTAAGAAATAGAATTCCCTCGTTATTCATAACAACATTGCAAAAAGAAAATTATAATATAGGTATATTTACTTCAGCCAAAGTTACTGCGCCAGAATTCGATCGTACGGCATTTTTAACCATTAAAAACTTAAGAATTAGTAGTAAAGATGGATCTGCATCGAGTCGAGATAAACAGTTAACTGATGATTGGCTAAACTGGTATAAGAGTAGAGATACATCTAAACCAAGTTTTTCATTTTTATTTTTTGATGCACCACATGCTTATGATTTTCCCAATTATTTTGAAGTTAAATTCAATCCAATTGGCGAGCTGAATTATATGACATTAAGCAATGATACAGATCCTGTTCCCATTTTTAATCGTTATAAACAAAGTGTCTACTATGATGATTATTTGCTTAAAAAGGTCTATGATGAACTTGAACGATCAGGCTCGCTAGATAATACGTTAATCTTTATAACAGGTGATCATTCACAAGAAATGAATGACAATAATCTGGGTTTTTGGGGGCATAATGGTAACTATACTGATGCTCAAACTAAAGTACCTTTTATCATAGTTGGAGCAAAAGATCTTAAATATATCACAGATAATATAAATAAATTTACCAGCCATGAAGATGTCGTTCCAACAATAATGCGACATTATTTGCATGTGGAAAATGATATTTCAGATTATTCGACAGGTTATGATTTATTTAGCCCAATAATCGATCGAGATTGGCTATTAATGTCAAATTATAGTTCTTATGCCGTTCGGACTAGAGACAACATCTATTTTGTTAATCGTCTTGGTATAAGCCACTATTTTGATTGTCATAATAATCAGGTCGATAAAACACCTGATTATAAAACAATCCAAGCGGCAATGAATGATATGCGTTATTTTTTCCAGACACAAAAATAAAAAAATCCACCGTAAGGTGGATTTTTATTATCGAACATCAGCACAGTTTAGACAGTAAATATAACGGTTTTGTGAATCTTGGAACTTATCCCATAGTGAAACTTGTTGCTTAATTTGTTTTACTTCTGGGATATGCTCAAAAAATACCTCTGCTGTTGATTTTGGCATCATAGCAAACATATCTGAGTAAAGTGCATTGAACCAACTGCCTTCAGGCTTTTGCCAATCTATTTTATAATTAGAAATATTGGCTAATGTTGCAGCCATATCAACCGCATCGTCAAAATCCCCTAATTTATCCACTAAGCCATTTTTACTTCCTTCGGAGCCGAGCCAAACTTGCCCTTGAGCTATATGATCTACTTGTTCTGAGGTCATATTACGAGCTTTTGCTACTAAAGAGATGAAATTAAAGTAACCATTATCAATATTCATTTGAATAAATTGATTCATTTCATCGGATAAATTTTGAGTTAAGCTGTTATTTGCCAATGGTGAGGTTGAAACCCCATCGTTATAAACACCAATATGAGAAAGTGAATTTTCAAAAGTTGGTACAATGCCAAAAATACCTATTGAACCTGTAATCGTATTCGGACTAGCGACAATATAATCAGAAGCTGTTGATATCCAGTATCCTCCGGAAGCAGCCATTCCGCCCATAGAAACAACAACCGGGATTTGGTAACGACGTAAAGTTTCTAGTTCACTGCGAATTGCTTCTGAAGCTTCGACACTTCCTCCTGGACTATTTACTCTGAGTACGACAGCCTGTATGTTATTACTTTGTAATTTATTACGAATATCTCTTAATTGTTTAACAATATCTTGGCTACCAGCTACATTACTGCTATTTGCGCCGTTAGTAATAGTTCCATTCACAAAAATGACAGCTATTTTTGGTTCTTTGTTTGATTCTTCAGCATTTTCCTTAAGTCTATAATCATAGATACTGACTTTTTGTTTTATTTTATGTTCAAGTTCAAAATCAAATTCATCACTTATCGCATCAATTAAACCGTTTGCTAAAGCGTATTGGGCCATATTACCATTAACAGATTTTAGTTCTGATAACATTTTATCGGCTGAAGGAACTAGTTGTGTAGGTGCTTTTTTGCGTTCTGCAGAAATGTCATTAAGGTAGTTATTCCACATTAAATTTAACCAACGAGAAGTGTTACTTCTTGCTTCTTCTGACATATTATCTCTGATAAATGGCTCAATAGCTGATTTATAAGTTCCTACACGGAAAACATGAGTATTAATCTTTAAGTTGTCTAATAATGTTTTGTAGTACAAATTATTGGCGGATAATCCAAAAACATTAACTGCACCTAATGGGGTTAAATAGATTTTATTAGCATAACTCGCCAAATAATATTGGCTTTGATTGAAGCTTGAACCAATAGCGTAAATAGGCTTATTTGCCTCTTTGAATCTGTTTAAATATTTACCAATATATTGCAAAGAACTCAAGTCTGCTCCGACAAAGTTATCCAATTTTAGGACTATGCTATTTATATTAGGATCTGATGTAGCTTGTGATATTTTTTGCACTAAATCGAATAAACTATTTTCACGTGATAGATTTACTCTTTTACCATATAATTTATTTTGTATTTCATACAATTCATCACTATAAAGTGAATTGTCGACAATAACGCCTTCAAGATTTATAACTAATGTGCCATATTGAGGAATGATGTCTTGCTTTTGTGATTCTTTAAATAATGCAATACCACTCAAGATCAATAGGATTATGATTAAGAAAATTAGGTTAAGAAATATTTCTCTAATTAAATTGATACCTTTCCAAATTGATTTTATAACAGTTAGTACAGACATAATAAAATAACCCTTTAATTATTCTTTTATTTTTAATTTTTCATGTTTTTCTTTTTGAAATATTTTTTATCTTCAAATCGTAAACATGTTAATTTGCCACCCCAACAGCACCCTGTATCGAGTGCGTAAATATTTTCAGGTGTTCCTTTTCCATTCAATGCTGCCCAATGACCAAAAGCAATACTATATTCTGACGGAATTTTACTTGGTAATGAAAACCATGGTTTAAGTTTCGATGGGGCCTCATCTGGTTGATCTTTACAATAAAAATCAAGCCGTCCATCTTCGTAACAGTAACGCATTCTTGTTAAAGCATTCGCAATAAAGCGTAATCGATCTAACCCTTGTAATTCATATGACCATTCATCAGGAAAGTTACCATACATTTTGTCAAGAAAGAGGGGATATGAGTCACTACTTAAAACCTGATGAAGATCATTAGCACATTTTTTCAATGTTTCAAGATCCCATTGTGGAGATATTCCGGCATGAGTCATAATAAGTTTTAATTTTTCATCTATTTGAATTAATGGTTGTTTACGCAACCAATTCATTAGTTCATCGAAATCATCAGCGTGGATAAGTTCGTCAAGATTATCCTTCTTTTTTGATGGTGTTACATTGGCGTAAATTGAGAGTAAATGTAAGTCGTGGTTACCTAAAACTAATCTTATTTGTTCGCTGTTTTGTTTTACAAATCTAAGAACTTCAAGTGATTTTGGTCCTCTAGCAACTAAATCTCCAGTAAGCCATAAGGTATCTGATGATGAAATATCAGCTTTCTCTAATAGTCGCATAAACTCATCATAACAGCCGTGAATATCACCAATTATTAGATTTGCCATAAGGTTATTTCCAAGCGTTTGCTAATAGACAATATTGTTGTACTGTCAAATTTTCCGCACGTAAATTCGGGTCAATACCTAATTCAGCTATTTGCTCACTGTTAAATAAATTACTTAAGCTATTACGAATTGTTTTACGTCTTTGGTTAAAAGCTTCGGTAGTAATACGTGATAGTACTTTAATATCATTAACTAAATAGGGCTTTTCTTTGTAAGGTATTAGTTTAACTACAGCTGAATCAACTTTAGGTGCTGGTTTAAAAGCTGTAGGTGGTACTTCTAAAACAGGGATGATTTGGCAGTAGTATTGTGCCATAACACTCAATCGACCATAACTTTTGCTGTTAGGTGCAGCAACTAAACGAGTAACAACCTCTTTTTGCAGCATAAAATGCATATCAGTAATGATTGGTGCATATTCGAATAAGTGAAACATCAATGGTGTTGAAATATTATAAGGTAAATTACCAAAAACTCTCAGAGGTTGACCTAATGTATCGGACAATTTGTTGAAATCAAAATTTAGTGCGTCTTGTTCAATCACACTGATTTTATTTTGTAAAAAAGGATTTTCAACTAATCGGCTAGCTAAATCTCTATCAATCTCAATAACAGTTAAATGATCTACCAATTTACTTACAGGTACTGTCAATGCGGCAAGCCCTGGTCCTATTTCAACTAGTGCTTCTTCTTTCTTAGGTTGTATGGCTGCCACAATACTTTCAATAATATAATTATCATGTAGAAAGTTTTGACCAAATCGTTTACGGGCAAAATGACCTTGATGAACACGATTATTCATTCTTACCTTCACCTGTAATTTTGATATATGCATCACCTTTTAACTCTTGAATCCAAACTTGTGCTTCTTCAGCAAATTTTCTATTGAAAATCATCCGATAAGCTTGATCTTTTTTAACTAAGTTTGTACCGTCAGTTTGTCTGGTATCAATTAGTTGGATTATATGCCAACCATAAGATGATTTTATTGGTTGACTGATTTCACCCTTTTTCAATTGTGATAATGCAGTCCTGAAACCTTCATCATAAACTTCTGGCCTATTCCATCCTAAATTACCACCACTATCTTTTGAACCTGTGTCTTCTGAGTTAGCTTTTGCTGCTGCAGCAAAAGTTGTTGCTCCGCTGGTAATGGCTTTGCGAATGTTAATTAATTTTTGTTTAGCCACCTGATCGGTAACTAATACGTTGGTTTTAATTAAAATATGACGAGCATTAACTTCTTGAAGTGTAATTTTTTGTGGTGTTTCAGAACGGTTATCGTCAACTTTTAATATGTGAATCCCAACTCCAGAGCGAATTGGTCCTATAATACTTCCTTTTGGCGCTCGAATTAGTCGTTCCTCAAAAATAGTAGGTAACTCATTTAACTTTTTCCAGCCCATTGATCCACCTTTTAAAGCAAGATCATCATTTGAGTATGACGCGGCTAATTTAGCAAAATTTTCCCCTTTTTTTGCTCGATTGATGATGTCCATCGCTTTATTGGTAGCACTATCAACTTGTTGTTTAGACGCTTTTTCTGGAATAGTAATTAGAATATGACTAATTTTAACATCAATATTGTTAGTTGGTTGGTTAGCTATTGTTTTGGTTAAATGTTCTACTTCTCTGTTAGAGACTTTGATTCTAGGTCGAACTTCATGCAGGCGTGCTTGTTCTATTAGCATATCAGTATGAATACGATCACGATAAGTGCTATAGCTCATGCCCATAGTTGATAATCTGCTTCTTAGTTGATCTATTGTCATACCATTTTCAGCTGCTATTCTATCGATTGCGGCGGTAACTTCATCATCACTAATAGTAATTTTTGCTTTTGCCGCTCTTTGTAAAATTAATTTTTCAACAACAAGGCGATCAATAATTTGTTTTCTAAGTATTTTATCATTAGGTAAAGATTTAGGATCGGCGCTCGCTTTAATCGTTTTGAGCATGTCACTAACATCACTTTCTAAAATGACGTTGTTATTCACAACAGCTGCAACCTGTTCAACCACTTTTGGAGCAGCATTTGCTGAAAAAGGTGTAAAGAGTACTAAATTAACACTCAAGTTTAATGCAATAAAAAGTTTTAATAATTTCATATTTACTCAACTCATTATGTTGTTGCGGTATTAAATTTACCACAATAAATTTATTAGTATGTTTATTCAAATGTTGTTGTATAAGGTAATTTACCAAAGTTTAACATTTTGGCTTGCGTGTCACGATTACTTCCTAAACCTTTAAGTTCAAAGTTAATTGACAGTTTGTTTTTGTATTTACTTATATGTTCTGTGTTATCCCAGTCGGTTAATTTGCGTCCATATTGTACGGTTACTCCCCAACAGCAATCGCTATAATTTACCCCAATAAAACTGTCTGAAATCTGTTTTTGCTTAATATCATAATAATAAGATCCCACAGCACTCACTTTTTCAGATAGTGGCCAACTAACCATAATGCCGGCTTGAGAAAGATCTTGTTTGTAACCTTTATATGCGGAATACTTATACCTGTCATCTACAGTGTCAATATAGTTACGATTGGCATAACGATAAGATAATTGAATTAATTTGTCACCCGATGGTCGATATTCAAACGTTGTATTGGCTAGCGAAATAGTATCGATACGGGTGTCGTATTGAATCCCGCTTCGGAAAATAATATCGTCACTAATTCGCCAGAAATTATCTGTTGCCCAAGTGACACTACCCGTATCAGAATTTTTATCTAATTCATTATTGTGATCACCGGTTTTAGATTTTGTAAAATAGGTAATTTGCCCTAAGGACATATTAAATTTTTCAACTTTGTTACTATCATAAAAACGTGTAGTTACACCCGTTGAAAGTTTATTTGTTGATGCAATACGGTCTAAACCACTATATGTTTGATCTCTAAATAAACCAATATAATCAGCTTGTAAGAGTGTGGAATCGTAATTTCCAATATTTGATTGGTTACGATAAGGGTTATAAGTATATTTCACTCTAGGTTCGAGTGTTTGGCTATACCCATCGATTAGATCAAAGTCTCTTTCAAAAATTACTTTACCATCAATACTAAATTTCGGTATAAAACGATTTACAGTGCGATCTAACTTTATCCCTTCTTTTATGTGTTCAAGATTATTATTATATTTAAATATGTTTTTCTGGTTGTAATGAGTTGCCATAAAACCAGTTTCTGCAGATAAATTTGCCCAAGAATTTGTAACTGTATAATTGATAGTTGGTTCTATATGGACTCGCCAAGCTTCGGGTTCATTATCTGTTGAATTTATAAAATGAGAAAGTTGTGAAAAAGTCTTAAATTTTAATGGTCCCAGCTCGTAGTTATAATAGTTGATATCTAATTGAGGCTGAGTTTGGTAAAGAATATCATAGTGGAATGGTTGGAAGTGTTTGTAACCTAAAGCAACATCCCAATTTTCATCATTGTATGCTAATTTATAAAACTGAGTCAGATATCCAGCTGTTTGAGACGCATATTTAGAACTGAGATCTGTTAAATATTGATTGTCACTGACTCGTGTAGTATCAGCTATAAAACGCCAATTGTAGTTAATTAATTCGTCGTTTTTCCAATAGAATAACCATCGATTACGATTGTTATCGTATCTGTTGCCATTTGTTGATTTTTTTCTATCGTCACTGTATTGATTATCATGCTGTAACCAGTCAAAAGCGAAAGTCCCTAATCCTAATTGATTTAAGTAGCGAAACTCAGTTTGTAACTGTACACCACGGTGTTGTAGTATTCGCGGTGTTATAGTCGCATCATAATTTGGAGCAATGTTCCAATAATACGGTAATGAAAAATCGATACCATCAATACTATCGTAACCAAAACTAGGAATTAACAACCCTGATCGTCTTTTATTGCCTGTAGGCAATTGTAAATAAGGTGAGTAAAGAACAGGTACTTTCTCTATTCTAAATACCGCATTCCAAACTTCTAACAACTGTTCTTCATTATCGTGAATAATTGTTGAACCTGTAATATTCCAAGCACTATCTCCTACAGGACAGGAGGTAAAACTACCATTTTTAAGAATTACATAGCGATTCTTATCAAGTTTGATCTCATCGGCTTCACCTCGTCCAAGTCTATTAACTAATTGATACTCACTTGGATTCATATTGGCATCATTGTTGTTTAGATTCATCGATGCGTGGTTACCTTTGGTTTGTATCATATTATCTTGATAAGTGATATCACCATCGAGTGTAACCATCCGATTATTTGCATCTTTTGAGTCAATCGTCACTTTATCAGCTAAAACTGTACGATTGCCTTGCTCTACATAAACACGACCTTTGTAAATAGCTAAATTAGGATAAAGTCCTTCAAACTCATCTGCCTCTGCATTAATAGGTAATGTATTTATATCTCCATTAACAATTGGTCGCTCAAATTTAGGTACACCAACAAGACACTGCGGATTAGTAGTGTCATTTTGGGGTAAATCTATTGCATAACTGCTATAATTGTACAAAGAAAATGTTACAGCTATAGCAATACGAGAAAGCGATAATTTTTTCATTAATGATTAGAATATGATTATGATTATTTTAATTGAAACATTATAGCGGTTATTTATAAAAGTGCGAATGAAAATTAACGTTTAGTCCGTCGTTTATTCGTTTTACCAAGTTGTCTTACCATGGCTATTTTCTTTTCAGCCGATACTTGTTGAAATTCATCCCACCACTTAGCTAAATCTAAAAGCTCACCTTTTTCGATTGAAGCTCGCATTTCTAATAAATCATAAGCTGCTCGGAACTTCTGATGCTCTAAAATGACAAATGCACGCTTTCCTTCTCGTTTTTTCATTCTTAATTGTAATCGCCACATATCACCCATAACCGCTGTAAAACGTCTTGGTATAGCGATAATACGGCATTGCTCATTTAGTACATCATTAATTGCCATAGAAAAAGAATCGTAATATTGCAAACCGCTCTCAATGCAGTTTAATTGAGTTTGTTCTATAATTGGATACCAAAAAAATGCTGCATATAAAAAAGCAGGGTTAATGCGTTGCTCATTTGCTATACGGTAATCAGTATTTTTTAACACTTGAGCAATCATTTTTTCCATATTTCCTTCATGGTCATGTGTAAATAAACGTTCAACCACTGGAAACAATTGTTTAAATAAATGATACTGCTTTAATAATATATAAGTATCGTAACCATATCCTGATTGTAGTAATTTCAACGATTCATCAAAAAGACGGGCTGAAGGAATATTATTTAATAATGGAGCCAGTTTTTTTATTGGTTCAGCAGTAGCTGGGTCAATTTTCATGTTAAGTTTTGCTGCAAAACGGATTGTCCTTAACATTCTGACTGGATCTTCACGATATCTTGTTTGTGGATCACCAATTAATCGAATAATGCCATTTTGTAAATCTTTTAGTCCACCACAATAATCACGAATTGTATAATCTTTGACGCTATAATAAAGCGCATTCATTGTGAAATCACGACGAACGGCATCTTGCTCTATCGTTCCATAGACATTATCTCGTAATAACATACCTGCTTGTGATCGTTTTGATATGTTCTTTTGTTCACTCTGAACATCATGATCACCTCGGAACGTTGCAACCTCAATTATCTCTTTTCCAAACATAATATGAGCTAAACGAAAGCGTTTACCTATCAAGCGGCAATTTCGAAAAATCTTTTGAATTTGTTCTGGTGTAGCATTTGTCGCAATATCGAAATCTTTAGGTTTTTTACCTAATAGAAGGTCGCGAATACAACCACCTACGAGATAGGCTTCATATCCTTGTTTATTCAATCGATAAAGTACTTTCAACGCATTTTCGCTTATATTCTTACGAGAAATATTATGCTCATTACGTGAGATGGAAATATAATGCGACTCTTGTCGCTCTTTGTGATGGAACATTTTACGATAAAAGCGAGAAACTTGTTTAAAAATAGCGCACCTCGAATTAATAATGGTCTATACTGAAATATAGCGCGCGATTATATCGCAATTAAATCTAACTTTCCATTTTTCTTGAAATAGTTATACCGAGTAAAATAAAGGAAATTTCTTTATATTAATTAAATATTTTATTTGATTTTTTGAACATAATTATCAACAATAGTAATTTATATAGTACAATTAGTTAGATTATTTTTTAACTTTATAAAAATTAATTCAAAATAGATTATCTTATTTATTTTATTAATGACTAATTGATTTAATTAAACTTATACTCTTTTAAAAAAAGATTTTTGATAAAAATAATTATTAATTTGGTTTACAATTAAGAGTATAAAAATATTAACTGATAACTTATTGGGGACTCTATGAATATTCGAGATTTGGAATATTTTGTATCATTAGCTGAATTCCGGCATTTTCGTAAAGCAGCTGATGCTTGTAATGTTAGTCAACCAACACTAAGTGGTCAAATCAGAAAACTTGAAGACGAACTAGGCGTAATGTTACTTGAACGTACTAGTCGTAAAGTATTATTTACTCAAACTGGCATGATGCTTGTTGAGCAAGCTAAAGAAATTTTACGTAATATACAGATTTTAAAAGAGATGGCTAGTCGTCAAGGGGAAGAGATGGCGGGTCCTATGCATATTGGATTAATTCCGACTATCGCTCCATATTTATTACCACATGTGATTACCGTATTACATGAATCCTTTCCTCAACTAGAACTTTATTTACATGAAGCGCAAACTGCCAATATTGTTGCTCAACTTGAAAGTGGAAAATTGGATTGTGCTATTATCGCTCAAGTAAAAGAAACCGCACAATTTATTGAACTACCTTTATTCAATGAACCTATGTTTTTAGCCGTTCCTGCAAATGATGAATTAGCTAGTAAACAGACAGTTAAGCTTTCTAGTCTGAAAGGGAAGAAATTTTTAATGTTGGAGGATGGTCATTGTCTACGCGAACATGCTATGGGGTATTGTTTTCAGGTAGGAATTGATGAAGATAAACAATTTAAAGCGACGAGTTTAGAAACATTGCGTAGTATGATATCAGCAGGACGTGGAATTACTTTATTTCCAGAGTTAGCTGCTCCAAATGAACGTACTCGTGATAATATTTGCTATATTCCATGTACTGATCCTGTCCCAACACGAAGCATCGCTTTAATTTATCGACCTGGTTCTCCATTACGTTCTCGTTATGAAACTATCGCTAAAACTATTCGTGACCATATGCCAAAAGTCTTTGCTGAAAAAGAACGACTGTTAGGCCAGAAATAATTTATATTTCTTATAGCGCAGAATTTAAAAAATGAAAAATGTTAAAACCTGTGGAGTTAGAGCGCAGCAAAAGGAGAGAACTCGTCGAAGTTTAATTGATGCTGCGTTTCATCAACTCAACGCGGAACAAGGTTTTGCAAGTTTAAGTCTGCGCGAAGTTTCCCGTGAGGCAGGTATAGCTGCTACATCATTTTATCGCCATTTTCGTGATATGGATGAGTTAGGTTTAGCGATGGTTGATGAGAGCGGTTTAACTCTTCGTCAATTATTGCGCCAAGCTCGAAAACGTATTGAAAAGGGGGGGAGTGTTCTTCGAACTTCGGTAACCACCTTTATTGAATTTATTGATAAAAACCCTAAAGTATTTTTATTGTTGCTCAGAGAAAAAGCCGGGACTTCTTCAGCATTCAGATCGGCAATTGCACGCGAAATTCAGCACTTTATTGTGGAGCTTGTTGATTATTTAGACAATGCCAACCAAATGCCACATCATTATAATGAAGCTCAAGCCGAAGCAATGGTGACTATCGCATTTAATGCTGGCGCGGAAGCAATTGATTTCGACATAGTACAACGCCAAGAACTAATTGAAGATCTTATATTTCAACTTCGTATGGTTTCTCGTGGCGCTTATTACCTTTATCATAAAGAAAAAATCAAAAATAATAATGAATAATTATTGTAAGTTGAAATCGTTATTTTAACTCACTATTATCAAAACCTATCTTATTGATTAATATTATTTATATGATGCAGTTATATAGGGAATAAGTTAATGGCTAAAGTGTACTATCTGTTTTTTTTCATATATTCAATTTCATTTTTTGGTTATGCAGATTCAAATGTTGGATTTAGGGAAATCCATTATGGAGAAGAAGATGGTAGACCTCTTAACATTGCAATATGGTATCCAACTACTAATCAACAGAAAACAGTATTTATAGGCGATAATGTAGTTTTTTATGGTTCTGAAGTTGTCCCTAACGCAATACCTATCAATGATTCAAGGAAACTTCCGTTAATCGTTGTTTCTCATGGTTACGGTGGTAGCTGGCAAAATTTAAGTTGGCTTGCCTATGAACTTGCAGGTAAGGGATATATTATTGCTGCGCCAAATCATCCAGGAACAACTTTTTTTAATAAAGATATTAATCAATCAAGAAAATTATGGCTACGTCCTGAAGACCTAAGTAAAACTATTGATATTTTAAAAGAAGATAAGCTATTAGCTAACCATATTGATATGAATAAAATATCAGCCATTGGGCATTCCCTTGGCGGTTGGACCGTAATAGTGCTTGCTGGTGCAAGATTTGATATTGATCTATTTAAAGAAGATTGTACTGAAAATTCACAATTGAAAGCTTGCCAATTAGTAAATGAACTAGGTCTTGATAACCCAAAATTAACTCAAAGTATGTTAGATTCAAGAATAAAATCATTTATCTCTTTAGATGCAGGGTTAGTCAGAGGTTTTACTCCCGAAAGTCTGAAAAATATTAATATTCCCTCTTTGATTATTGGAGCTGGTGTTGATGTTGGTGATATGAATGTAGAACTTGAATCAGGCTATTTAAGACGGTTTCTTTTAAAATCATTATCTACTTATACTGTTATACCAGATGCGATGCATTTTAGTTTTATACAAGTTTGTAAACCACAGGCGATAGAAATATTAGAGCAAGGAGCTAAAGGCGAAAGTATCATTTGTAAAGATGGCGGGGAACGAACCAGAACCGAAATTCATGATGAAATAATTAATCAAATTACTACTTTTTTAGATCAAAAAAATTTAAACCCTTAACATCTTATAAAAATACTGCGGCTAAAGCCGCAGTAATATTTTGTATCTACTAAAGACTAATCGTCATTAAAGATTTTGTAAAACTTTTTCAACACTATCTTTGGCATCACCAAATAGCATATAACTATTTTCTTTAAAGAATAGTGGATTTTGAACGCCTGCATATCCGGTATTCATTGAGCGTTTGGATATAATAACCGTTTTTGCTTTCCAAACTTCAAGAACAGGCATACCTGCGATAGGGCTGTTTGGATCTTCTTCCGCTGCCGGGTTAACTGTATCATTTGCACCGATTACCCAAACAACATCTGTATCAGGGAAGTCATCATTGATTTCATCCATTTCTAATACAATATCGTAAGGTACTTTTGCTTCGGCTAATAATACATTCATATGACCAGGTAAACGCCCTGCAACTGGGTGAATACCAAAACGGACTTCTATACCCATACCACGAAGCTTTTCAGTAATATTGCTTACAGCACCTTGTGCTTGAGCAACCGCCATACCATAACCTGGTACGATAATAACTGAACGTGCTTCTTTTAATGTTTGAGCAACTTCTGCTGGCTGCATTTCACGGTATTCACCTTGTTCTTCTTCTGAAGAGCTTGATGCGCTACCATCGCTACCAAAACCACCGGCAATGACGCTGATGAATGAGCGATTCATTGCTTTACACATGATGTAAGAAAGAATTGCCCCTGAAGAACCAACTAAAGCACCGGTTACAATAAGTAAATCATTACCTAACATAAATCCTGCTGCAGCTGCTGCCCATCCAGAATATGAGTTAAGCATTGAAATAACTACTGGCATGTCTGCACCACCAATTGATGCCACAAGATGGAAGCCAAATACTAATGCGATGATAGTCATAACAAGTAGACTAACAAGTGCGCCTGCGCCACTTTTCACACCAATAAAAGTAAACATCAAAATTACTGAAACAACGATTGCCGCTAAGTTCCAGTAGTGTTTATAAGGAATAGAAAGTGGTTTAGAGCTAATGCGTCCATTTAGTTTTCCAAATGCAACGACTGAGCCAGAAAAAGTAACTGCACCAATAAAGATACCAATAAAAATTTCTACTAAATGTACAGTAAGTTCACTGCCAGTGAAAACCATAATATTAGAATCTAAGAAGCTATTGAAACCAACGAGAACTGCGGCCATACCAACGAAACTGTGGAGTAGTGCAACAAGCTCTGGCATTTGTGTCATTTCTACTTTTTTAGCAAGATAAAGACCAATAGCTGCACCAATGACCATAGCAATAATGATCCAGTGTAGTCCGCCTTTAATACTTGCAATAGCAGCAATAAGTGCAATTACCATACCAACCATGCCATAAATGTTTCCAGATTTGGCTGATTCTTGATTTGATAGTCCTCGTAAACTAAATATAAAAAGTAATGCAGCAAGAACATAGGCTGCTTGAATTATTCCATGACTAAACATTATCAATAATCTCCTTTACTTGCCACGTTGAAACATTTTTAGCATTCTTTGTGTAACAAAAAATCCACCAAAAATATTGATACTAGCAATTAAAATAGCAACAAAGGCAATTGCCGTAGTTAAGCCATTATCATCACCGACTTGCAGTATTGCACCTACTAATATGATACCAGAGATAGCATTAGTAACTGACATTAATGGTGTATGTAATGAATGAGTTACATTCCATACTACGTAATACCCTACTACACAAGACAAAGCAAATACAGTGAAGTGTCCTAAAAAGGTTTCAGGAACCACATTAGCTAACCAGAAATAAGCAATAATCAATAAAGCTAAAATGCCAAATTTTTTTGCAGGTTGCATTGGTGTTGGTTCTGGTTTGGCGATAGGTTCAACCGCTTTTTTCTGTGGTTGTGCAGAAACTTGAATTGGTGGAGCTGGCCATGTTATTTCTTTATCTTTAACGACAGTTACGCCACGAATCACAACATCGTCAAAATTAATGTCGATGTTACCATCTTTTTCTTTGGCGAGTAATTTTAATAAGTTAACAATGTTAGTTCCATATAGTTGTGATGCTTGTGCCGGCATTCGGTTAGCTAAATCTGTGTAACCAACTATTTTAACATTATTATCTGTTTCGAATACTTCACCCGGTTTGGTTAATTCGCAGTTGCCACCAGTTAAGGCTGCTAAATCAACAATAACACTACCTGGTTTCATTGACTCAACCATCTCTTTAGAGATAAGTTTTGGCGCAGGTTTACCTGGAATTAATGCTGTAGTGATAATAATATCAACATCTTTTGCTTGTTCAGCAAATAAAGCCATTTCAGCTTCAATAAAGGCTGCAGACATTTGTTTTGCGTAGCCATCTCCAGAACCAGCTTCCTCTTCGAAATCTAATTCTAAAAAGTCAGCACCCATACTATTGATTTGTTCAGCAACTTCTGGACGTGTATCAAATGCACGAACAATAGCACCTAAACTAACTGCTGCACCAATTGCTGCAAGACCAGCAACACCAGCACCGATTACCAATACTTTTGCTGGTGGTACTTTACCTGCAGCAGTGACTTGACCGGTAAAAAATCGACCAAATTGGTTCGCAGCTTCAATAACAGAGCGATAACCTGCAATGTTAGACATAGAACTTAATGCATCTAGTGATTGAGCTCGTGAAATACGAGGCACACAATCCATTGCCATTACAGTAATATTTTTAGTGGCAAGTTTTTCTAAAAGCTCTTTATGTTGAGCTGGATAAATATAACTAATGAGTGTTAATCCCTCTTTCATCAGAGCGATTTCATCATCAGTTGGCGCGTGAAATTTTAAAATAAGATCATTTTGCCAAATATCCTTTGTGTTTTGAATAGTGGCCCCAGCATCAATAAAAGCTTGGTCTTCAAAATGAGCAGCGTGTCCAGCACCTTGTTCTACTGAAACTGTAAATCCAAGTTTTAATAGTTGTCCAACAGTTTGAGGTGTTGCTGCAACCCTAGCTTCATTGGCTAACCGTTCTTTTGGTATACCGATATGCATTACGTTACATCCTTATGTTAAAAAAGATTATTCATGTCTCCCGATTTTAGCACAAATTAGCGACAGTGCGAGTAGGTAATTTATTTTTTATTATCGAAATCTTAATATTAAATTTAATAATAAGTGGATTTTAAATCTGAGAATTGAAATTAGAATATTTCTCTTGTAATCAGTGTGAATAGTTTGTTTTAAAAGTGAACTATCTTAATCGCCATTAAGAACACCTCTGTTTGCCAAAAAAAATTGTTTTTTCTACCTATGGTTAAATATTAATTAGATATTTCAATTGGTGAGTGAGTTATCAGACTAAGTTTTGCAATTATCTGATAATTCAACAAGGTTAATTTGAACTTTAATTAATATTTCATAGTCAGCTGAAAACATCAACGACAGCACTATCTCTGATAATAACCTTTTATTGGTTTTATACGTGAGAAAATAAAATTATTGATATTTAATTATATATCAAATAGATACAAATAAAGAATCATCTCATTTGAGTATAGTTATTAATGATATTCAAATGCCGATCAATTTAAACATTTAATGAGGTAAATATATGGCAGATCTAAGCCAGAAAAAAAATAATATCTTGGCTTTAATGGTTGCTTTGCTTGCTGCATGTGTTGCTTTCCAACTTAATGCAAGTATGTTAAGCCCAGTGTTAGTTACTATAGCGAAAGAATTAGGAACTAATGATGCAGCTGTCGGACTATCTCAAACTTCTTTTTTTACAGCAGCTGCACTATTTTCACTATTCTTGCCCCGATTAAGTGATATAAAAGGGCGAAAAAAAGTATTAACAGCCATGTTGATTATAATGACTTTAGGTACAGTCATTGCTGCTATTGCGCCGAATATTGAAGTTTTGTATGTTGCTCGCATTATTCAAGGTGTATCAGGGCCAGTGGTTCCATTATGTTTGTTAATGTTAAGTTTTGAAGTAAAAGACGTTAAGCAATATGGTATGTTAATGGGTATCATAACAGCAGTAAATGGTGGTATTGCTGGTGTTGATGCTATTGCGGGAGGTTTACTTGCTACGCATTTTGGCTTCAGGTCTGTATTTTGGATTATAGCTATTGTTGCAGCAATTTCGACTTTTTTTGTTCATCGTTTTGCGTCAGAATCTCAGCCCTCTAAAGGTACCAAGATGGATTGGTTAGGCGTTTTGTTAATTGTTTTAACAATAGCTGCGTTATTACTTGCACTTAATGAAGCCGGTAAACTTGGCAATGCTAATTGGCTGATTGTTAGTGGTTTAAGTTTATTGGCTTTTTTATGTTTTATTTTATTTTGGAATGTAGAAAAAAGAAGTAAGCAACCTTTAGTCACAATCAATCATTTGAAAAAGCGTGCCACCTGGGCGTTGTTATTAACAACCACATTAACCATGACTGGGATTTTTGCCATCGTTAATGGTTTAGTGATGTCAATTGCCCAAAATCATGAAATAGGTTTTGGGTTAGACGCAGATTGGGCATCATTAATTTTTCTCACGCCTTATGCTTTAATTGGTTGGTTTGTTGGGCCATTTTCAGGAAGATTGGCACCAATAATGGGCTATAATAAAGTGCTCAAATTAGGTTTAGTGGGTTGTATTATTGGTATTTTGGTTATTATGTTTTATGGCATTCATTCTTTACCTATTTTATCGGTTGGCGTGATTGTTTTAGGTATTTTTTATGCTGGAATGGCTAATATCATTTTAAATGGATTAGGTATCGTCTTATCTCCTACTGATAATCCAGGATTTTTACCTGGTATGAATGCAGGGGCATTTAATTTAGGTGCTGGTTTGAGTTTTGCTTTATTGCCAGCAATTCAGATGATAAATGGAAACACAATTGATGGTTACTTTAATGGTATGCTGTTAGGTTTAATCATTACGGTGTTAGCTCTATTTTGTAGTTTTCTTATACCTCGTCCGATTAGTGCTGAAGTTTAAAAAGATAATTATAAAAAACGGGATAATGATCCCGTTTTTTATATATAAATTAATCTTCTTCAGGAATTAATGTAAAAACTAATGTAGTAAAAAATTTGTCTTGGGTAGCTAATTGACTATCTTTAAGCGGGAAACCAATTTCAACACCTATAACGTTTAAACCTTGATTTGGTACAATAATAGTAGCCTGGCCTTTATCATCAGTTTTCACTGTTTTGTCTAAATTATTTACAACATCGATGATGACAGGTGTATTGGTTAGTGGTTTACCATCTTTGAAAACGGTTATAGGTAAATTGTCGCCTCGTTTTAATTTTGTTGGGTCAATAGAAGGAACAATTTGTAGTGGAATATCTTCTATTATTTGGGGTTTGTTAACGGATGATAAATAGTTGACACTATATTTTATGGCATGAGTGCCCTTATCTGCACCTTTAACTTGATTCATTGGCAAATTAACGTATTTACCATCCGAATTTTTGGTCCAATAACCATAATCAAAATCAACTGTTACTACAGCTGTATTTTTTGCAGGTTCGATAGTCACAAAGTTATTATGTGCTGTTTTTGAAACGGGTAGTACCGACCAATCACTATTATAAGCTTTAACTTTTTTCACCATTTCAGGTTGATAGCCATTATCTAAAGGTCCTTCACCTAAAATAATCTGCTTTTGATCGACTCGATCAGTAATCCATATACCATGAGCTGTCACGGATTGTGAAATTAAACCCATTAAAGTCCCCAATAAAACTGATAATAATACTTTACGCATAGAAACCTCAATATTTTAAATGAAAACGATAATTATTATCATTTTTATATTTATATAAGTCAATTTAAATATAAAGTTAATTGGCTAATAAAATGGTCTTTTTTGTCTTGGTAACAAGTTTATTTAAGAAAATTAAATATTGGTTATCACATCTAATAATAAATCCTAAACTTAGCTATTTTTAACTACTACAATTTGTTATATAATCGATAAAATTTTGTCCATAACACAATATATTGTGTTTCTCATATTATTTTAAGATGTCGCGATGTTATGCATCTTTAATTAAGGAATCACTATGATGGATTTTTCCCAATCAGTGCCAGAACTGGTCTCTTGGGCAAAAAAGAATGATTTTTCGATTGCTCTACCTGTTGAGCGATTAGCCTTTTTATTAGCAATTGCTGTATTAAACAGTGAGCGCTTTGATGGCGAAATGACTGAATCTGAATTAATTGACGGATTCAGACATGTCTCTCAGATCTTTGAGCAAAGTGAAGATACTATTACTGTTCGAGCTAACAATGCCATTAATGATCTAGTGCGCCAACGTTTAATTACTCGCTTTGCTAGCGAAATGACCGATGGTTATTCTATTTATCGTTTGACTCCACTAGGAATCGGCATTTCTGATTACTATATACGCCAACGAGAATTTTCGACTTTACGCTTATCTATTCAGCTTTCTATTGTTGCACAAGAATTAAAGCGTGCAGCAGATGCGGCTCTTGAAGGTGGCGATGATTTACATTGGCATCGAAATGTTTTTGCTCCATTGAAATATTCTGTTGCAGAAATTTTTGACAGTATTGATATCACTCAGAGAGTAATGGATGAACAACAAGCTGAAGTTAAACAAAATATTTCAGCATTGTTAAGCCAAGATTGGCAAGCAGCCATCAGTAGTTGTGAAGGTTTACTTACCGAAACATCACAAACATTGCGTGAGCTGCAAGATACGTTGGCAGCTGCAGGTGATAAGCTACAAGCCAGTTTGCTTCTGATACAAGATGCCACATTAGATAATCCAGATCTTGATAAAATTAACAATGTTGTTATGGATTTGCAAGGAAAACTAGACCGAATTATTGGCTGGGGGCAAAAAGCAATAGACCTATGGATTGGTTATGATAGACACGTTCATAAATTTATTCGTACTGCAATCGATTTAGATAAGAATCGAGTTTTTTCTCAGCGATTACGTAAATCGATTCAAAGCTATTTTGATTTACCATGGTCACTCACTTTTGCTAATGCTGAGCGTTTACTTGATATGCGTGATGAAGAATTAGCACTGCATGAAGCAGAAGTGACGGGTGAATTACCATCCGAGCTTGAGTTTGAAATGATTGAAGAAATTCAAGAACATATTATTTCGCATATAGAACAAAATTTATTGATCTTTAAACAAGAAAATAAACCACTTGATATGAGTAATGCAATTCATAGCTATTTAGCACAGTTCCCACGTGAACAACATTTTGATATTGCAAGATTGTTTATTGATCAGGCTATTCGATTAGGTGTTGCCGAAGGCGATTTACTCGGTATCCCAGCCGAATGGAAACCTATTAACGATTATGGAGCTAAGGTACAAGCACATGTCATCAACAGATATTAATGATTTAGAAATAGAACAAACTTCCCATCATCTTGATGAGGTTATGGGGCGTATTGCAGCAAGCTCTCAAGCGTCGATAGATAAGTTTATGCCGGTAAAATTAGCTCAAGCTATTGCCAATCCAATATTTCCGGAACTTGACAGTCTATTAAGGTCAGGTCGTCATATTGGTATCGATGAGCTTGATAATCATGCTTTTTTAATGGATTTCCAACTTGAGCTTGAACAGTTTTATCAGCGTTATAATGTTGAGCTTATTCGCGCACCGGAAGGATTTTTCTATCTTCGTCCTCGTTCAACTACTCTGATTCCACGTTCAGTATTATCTGAACTTGATATGTTAGTCGGTAAAGTGCTTTGTTATCTCTATTTAAGTCCAGAGCGATTAGCACATGAAGGCATTTTTACCTTACAAGAACTTTTTGATGAGCTTGTTTCATTAGCGGATGAAAGTAAATTATTGAAACTAGTCAATCAGCGTTCTACAGGCTCGGATTTAGATCGCCAAAAATTATTTGATAAAGTAAAAACTGCATTAAATCGATTACGTCGGCTTGGTATGATCTTCTTTATTGTAGGTAATGATAGTAGCCGTTTTCGTATTAATGAATCTATATTCCGATTCGGAGCTGATGTGCGTAGCAGTGATGATGCTCAAGAAGCACAATTACGCCTGATTCGCGATGGTGAAGCGATTAAAATTGAATCATCACTTATATTAGATGATGATAATAGTGATGATGAAGATGTTAATGAGGAGATTGAATAATGATAATGGGACACGGTAAATTTCACTCATTAACCTTAATTAATTGGAACGGTTTTTTTGCTCGAACGTTTGAGCTTGATCAGCTTGTCACCACACTTTCTGGTGGTAATGGTGCTGGTAAATCAACCACTATGGCAGCATTTGTCACTGCATTAATCCCAGATTTAACCTTATTACATTTTAGAAATACAACTGAAGCTGGAGCAACTTCGGGTTCTAGAGATAAAGGTTTACATGGTAAATTAAAGCCAGGCGTGTGTTACTCGATGCTGGATGTAATTAATTCTCGTAATCAACGGATTATCTGTGGTGTGCGTTTGCAGCAGGTTGCTGGTCGTGATAAAAAAGTTGATATTAAACCTTTTTTAATACAAGGTTTGCCTGTCAATATTACTCCAACAGAATTAGTAACAGAGCGCTTAAATGAAAAACAGGCTAGAATTTTATCTTTACCAGAATTAAAAGATAAGATTGAATCAATGGAAGGGGTTATCTTTAAGCAATTTAATTCCATTACTGATTATCATTCAGTCATGTTTGATTTTGGTATTTTACCTAAAAGGTTACGTTCTTCATCTGATCGAAGTAAATATTATCGTTTAATTGAAGCTTCTCTTTATGGTGGGATTTCTAGTGCTATCACCCGATCATTACGTGATTATTTATTACCAGAAAATAGTGGTGTTAGAAAAGCATTCCAAGATATGGAAGCAGCACTTCGTGAAAATCGGATGACACTTGAAGCTATTCGAGTTACACAATCAGATCGTGATTTATTCAAACATCTCATTACTGAATCTACAAATTATGTGGCTGCTGATTATATGCGTCATGCTAATGAGCGTAGAGTTCATATCGAGTCCGTTTTAGGACTACGTCGAGATATGTTCAAAACGCAAGATCTGCTTATCAGTAATCAGTATCGACAAGTTGAGATGGCAAAAGAGCTTAAAGAATATCAAGATGCTCAAGGCGATTTAGAGACCGACCTTCAGGCAGCAAATGATCATCTTAATCTTGCACAAACTGCTTTGCGTCAACAAGAAAAAATTGACCGCTATCAAGCAGATTTAGATGATCTTAATATAAAACTTGAAGAGCAAAATGAAGTTGTATTTGAAGCAAATGAACAGTATCAAACTTACCGAGATCAAGTTGAACAGACAGAACAAGAAGTTGATGAGATTAAAACTCAATTGGCAGATTATCAACAAGCTTTGGATGTACAACAAACTCGAGCTATTCAATATCAGCAAGCAATTCAAGCACTGAAAAATGCCCAACAACTATGCCAATTGCCTAAATTAGGTATAAGCAATGTTGAAAATCACTATGAAGTTTTTCAAGAAAAACAAAAAGAAGTTACTGAAAAATTATTAGAATTGGAACAGAGAGTTAGTGTTTCTGATGCTGCAATAAGTCAATTTGATAGAGCGTATCAACTAGTTGTTAAATTGGTTGGCGATGTAGTACGAAATGAAGCATGGAGTGCTGCTAGAGAAGCATTAAAACAATGGCCTTCACAATGTTATCAAGCTGAGCAAGCAGAACATTTACAGCTACAATTAGATGAATTAGAACAACGCTTTTTTGAACAAAAAGAAGCTGAATCATTACTAACTCAATTCTGTAAGCGTTTTGGTCGTCAAATCAATTATGATGAACTTGATGAATTTAAACAAGAACTTGAAGTTCAATTGGATCAAAATGCCGAGCTTGCTAACGAATCAAGTGAAAAACGAATTGAATTTAGGCAAGAATTTGAGCAAATACAAACAAAAATAAGTGACTATCGTCAAAAAGCCCCATTATGGTTAAAAGCTCAAGATGCACTTATTGCATTGCAAGAACAAACACAACAAACTTTTACTAATAGTCAATCAGTTACTCAGCATATGCAACAACTGCTTGAACAGGAACGAGCTTTAGTTACTCAGCGTGATCAAATAAACTTCAAACGAAATCAACTTGATACGCAAATAGAACAACTTAATCAACCAAGTGGTGTTGATGACGGACGTTTATCTGTTTTAGCTGAACGATTCAATGGTGTTTTACTTTCTGAAATTTATGAAGATGTAACAATTGATGATGCACCTTATTTTTCAGCATTGTATGGTCCGTCAAGGCAAGCCATTGTGGTACCGGATTTATCATTAGTCAAAGCACAACTCGAAAGCCTTACTAGCAGTGAAGAAGATTATCCAGAAGATATCTATTTTATCGAAGGTGATCCATCATCATTTGATGATAGCGTATTTGATTGTGAAGAGATGAATAAATCGGTTCTTGTTAAAACAGGTGATCGTCAATGGCGTTTCTCAAGTTTTCCTAAAGTTCCTTTGTTTGGTCGAGCTGCACGTGAAATACATCTTGAGAAATTATCAGCTGAACGTGATGAGCTACATGAACTTTATGCAACAATTTCGTTTGACCTTCAAAAATTGCAACGTATTGAGCAAAATGTTGGGCAGTTTATTGGTGAATATTTATCTGTAGCTTTTGATATCGATCCAGAAGCCGAAGTACAAAAACTAACAACACGACGCAATGAAATTGAACGCCAATTATTAGCACAAGAAAGCATTGATAAAGAAAACCAACAGCAAGTGGCAATTTGTAAAGAGCAGCTAGCTACAGTTAATCGATTAGTTGCTCAGATGCATTTATTGGCTGATGATGATTTAGCCGATCGAGTTGATGATTTACGTGAACAAGTGGCTGAAGCGCAAGAAGCTGCGCAATATGTGAGTCGTCATCGTCATACTGTTTCGGAATTAGAACCAATTATTGCTGTGTTACAAAGTGATCCTGAACAGAATGAATCACTACGTGAGCAATATAATACTATCAAAGCTCAGCAACAAACTATTCGTCAACAAGTTTTTGCCTTAACCGAAGTCATGCAACGCCGTGCGCATTTTAGCTATGAAGATTCGGCTGGAATGCTAAATGAAAATAGTGATTTGAATGAAAAACTACGTTCTCGACTTGAGGTGGTTGAAGCACAGCGTACTGAAGCACGTAGCCAGATGCAACAGTACCAAGATAAATACAATCAATATAATCAAACTCTTGCTTCTTTAAAAAGTGCATTTGAAACTAAACGTGACATGCTCTATGAGTTGCATAAAGAGGTTGAACAAATAGGTGTTAAAGCGGATGCAGCAACCGAAGAACGAGCACGTATTCGTCGTGATGAAATTCATCAAAAACTTAACAGTAATCGCCAACAATGCTCATCGCTTGAAAAACAACTTATTATGTGCGAAAGCGAAATGACACAAATGCAAAAACGTTTAGCACAAACACTACGTGATTATAAACAATTACGTGAACAAGTTGTGGAAGCGAAAGCAGGGTGGTGTTTAGTTTTACGATTAGTTAAAGAAAATAGCGTTGAACGAAGGTTACATCGTCGAGAATTAGCTTATCTAAGTGCTGATGAATTGCGCTCTATGTCAGATAAGGCACTCGGTTCATTGCGTCTAGCAGTAAATGATAATGAACATTTACGTGATGTATTAAGATTATCCGAAGATCCAAAACGACCAGAGCGTAAAATACAATTTTATATTGCGGTTTATAAACATCTTCGTGAACGAATTCGTCAAGATATTGTTAAAACGGATGACCCAATTGAAGCTATTGAGCAAATGGAAATTGAGTTATCACGATTAACTGAAGAACTTACCTCACGTGAACAGCAATTGGCAATTAGCTCAAAAAGTGTGGCTAATATTATTCGTAAAACTATTCAACGAGAGCAAAACCGTATTCGTATGCTTAATCAAGGTCTGCAAGCGGTGGCATTTGGTCAGGTAAATGGTGTACGTCTTAATGTTAGTATCCGGGAAGCTCACTCTTCGTTATTAGCAGCATTAGCTGATGATCAAAACGAGCATCAAGATCTGTTTAGTAATAATCGTATTACTTTCTCAGAAGCATTAGCTAAACTTTATCAACGCTTGAATCCTCATATTGATATGGGGCAGCGAACTGCGCAAAATATAGGTGAAGAATTGCTTGATTATCGAAACTATCTGGAAATGGATGTTGAAGTTAATCGTGGCGCTGATGGCTGGTTACGTGCTGAAAGTGGTGCATTATCAACAGGTGAAGCAATCGGTACAGGTATGTCGATCCTATTGATGGTGATTCAAAGTTGGGAAGAAGAATCTAAACGCTTGCGTAATAAAGACATATCACCTTGTCGTTTATTATTCCTAGATGAAGCAGCCCGACTTGATGCTAAATCAATTGCAACGCTCTTTGAACTTTGCGAAAGATTGGAAATGCAACTTATTATTGCAGCGCCAGAAAATATCAGTCCGGAAAAAGGCACAACGTATAAATTAGTACGTAAAGTCATTAATAACCAAGAACATGTTCATGTGGTTGGTTTAAAAGGCTTTGCATAATTTAATTTAACAAACTAATTCGCCGACTTTATGTCGGCGATATATGGTAGCGTTCAATCTAATCAAAAAGTATGATTGGTATTTGCCTCGTTTAAAATAACAAAATAGGCTACAAACTATTTATACTCTTTTTGATGTGCTTTACAGGATTTTAAAGAATCCTGCTGAATATTGAATTGGTGAATGGGTGGCGGCTCTTTTAAACCTCATGAATACTTCAGAACAATAACATATGCAGCATAATTAGCCAATGGCCAAATTTTTCACTAATGTATGTATCCTATCTATTAATAATAGTTGCTCAAAATTTGTTACTAATAAATATTAAAGTATCTATAAGCAAATTAAAGTGTTATTCCTGATACTTATTTTATTCTATTACAAACTGATTCGATTTTAGATCTAAAATCAATAGTATCTGTGTGATTATTGAGTTTTTTTATGCGTTTCGTTATTATGATGTTAAATGAGTCGTTATCCTTGATTTCTAAAGATTGTTTCAGAGTGCAATTTGATTCATAACATATTTCATTTACTGTACTGTTAAAGCCGTTGACATCGATAGTTTGTTTTGTTCCATCATTTTTAATTTCGTAAAACTTATCATCTAATATTCTAAATTTCATTGTAAAATCTTCAGGCTCAGTGGTATGTTTAAGCTCTTCTTCTGGGGATACATTTAGCCCTATACCATATATCGCAGTGCATTGCCAATCGCCCACAAGATATTCTTTGAGAACTTTATTATCACTCTCACCACAACCGAATAGAATTAGACTAACCATGCTTATAAGAATAAAATTTTTCATAACATTCCTTTGTTTTTGAATAATAATATGAGAATTATTCTTCAATATCAACTAGATGTTAAACTTTGCATTAATGAAATTTTCATTTTCTATCAAACCTTATCAATATGTAGACTTTCAATTTCAGTCAAAGGGTATTTCTAATTATTTTATTTATTACTATTTTTTTGACGGTTTTTCTGTCGTTATAAAATTTTTAGTTATACAAGATTTACATAAATAAACATATAATTAAAAAGTGGTTATAAATGTAACTTACTGATACTTGCAGAATAGTAAAACAGGCTTTGAGCCTTGTTTATTCAGGTTTTGATGTGCTTTAAAGAGTTTTAAAGAATGTTATTGATTATTGATTTGGTGCCGTGGGCGGGACTTGAACCCGCATGCCCTTAGAGCACTACCCCCTCAAGATAGCGTGTCTACCAATTTCACCACCACGGCGCCGTTTTTATTCTGGAATATCTGAAGTCGGATTAATACTCTGTGGCTGTATAACTGGATCAGTAGTTGGAATTACTTGCCTATTACTGTTCGAGTCTTCTGTACTTTGCTGTGTAGTTGTATTATCGCCAACATTTTTGAAATCATCGCTGATATTAGTTGTTTTTGAGCTACCAATATTAGACAAAATAATACTTAATGCAAAGAATAATACACCTAATATTGTCGTTGTACGTGTAAGGAAGTTTCCACTACCTGATGAGCCAAATAGAGTCGCAGATGCACCCGCACCAAAAGATGAGCCCATGTCAGCACCTTTTCCGCGCTGTATTAACACTAAAACGATTATCGCAAGTGCGATAATTAAATAACCTATAATTAATAGTTCGTACATTTCAACCTGTCAATTTTATGTTATAGAACAGAATTTATTGATGCGAAATATTAGCGAAAGAGTGAGCAACAAGCAAGTATATTTTGTTATTTTCTGTATTTATCATAATCAATTGTACGTTTTTAGGGAAA
Organism: Gilliamella sp. B2911; assembly: GCF_026536965.1. Taxonomy (NCBI): domain Bacteria; kingdom Pseudomonadati; phylum Pseudomonadota; class Gammaproteobacteria; order Orbales; family Orbaceae; genus Gilliamella; species Gilliamella sp. B2911. The sequence goes on from NZ_JAFNNA010000001.1 coordinate 133,123, forward strand.
AATAAGTATAATGTCGCCATTTTTAGTCTCGCAAATTCTGTTGTATGAAATTTATAGTTAAACTTTTTCCTGAAATCACGATCAAAAGTGAATCTGTTCGTTTACGTTTTATTAAAATATTAACGAGCAACATCCGTAATATTTTAAAACATTCAATTGATGATGTTGCAGTTATTCGTCATTGGGATTTTATTGAAGTTCGCCCTAAAGTTGTAAATAGTGAAAGTCAAATCTTAGAACTATTAACTCGAATTCCTGGTATTCACCATATATTAGTAGTTGAGGAGCTTAGTTTTGTCGATCTGCATGATATATATGAAAAAGCGTTTAATCATTTTGCCCCTTTAATTGAGAATAAAACATTTTGTGTCAGAGTAAAACGTCGTGGTAAGCATGAGTTTACTTCAATTGATGTAGAGCGTTATGTTGGTGGTGGGCTAAATCAACATGTTTCGACAGCTAAAGTAAAATTAACCCGTCCGGATGTAACAGTTAATCTTGAGATAGATAAAGATAAGCTATTATTAGTTAAAGAGCGCCATGCAGGAATTGGTGGTTTTCCGACAGGAACTCAAGAAGATGTTATTTCTCTTATTTCTGGCGGATTTGATTCTGGTGTGTCGAGCTATATGTTTATTAGACGAGGTTGCCGAGTCCACTATTGCTTCTTTAATTTAGGTGGAAAAACTCATGAAATTGGCGTTAAACAAATGGCTCATTATTTGTGGAAGAGATTTGGTTCTTCTCATAAAGTTCGTTTTATCGCCATTGATTTTTCGAATGTAGTAGGTGAGATTCTTGAGAAAATTGACGATGGGCAAATGGGCGTTATTTTAAAACGGATGATGATTCGTGCTGCTTCAATGGTTGCTCGACGTTATAATGTTGAAGCGTTGATTACTGGCGAGGCATTGGGGCAAGTATCAAGCCAAACTTTAACTAATTTACGTTTGATCGATAATGTGAGTGATACTTTAGTTTTACGTCCATTAATAACGTATGATAAAGAAACTATAATTAATCTTGCTCGTCAAATCGGTACTGAAGATATCGCTAAGACAATGCCAGAATTTTGTGGTGTGATATCAAAAAATCCTACTGTAAAAGCGGTGAAAGAGAAAATAGAAGAGGAAGAACAACATTTTGATTTCTCTATATTGGATAAAGCAGTTGAAGAAGCCGAAAATATTGATATTCGTGAAATTGCTAAACAGACTGACAACACAATTACACAAGTCGATATGGTTTCAACATTAGAAGAGAATCAAATTATAATTGATATTCGTTCACCTGAGGAACAAGAGGATAACCCATTAGAAATTGAAAATGTCGATATTAAGCTCATCCCTTTTTATAAATTGGCGACGCAATTTGGCGATCTAGATCAATCAAAACAATATTTATTGTATTGTGCTAAAGGTATTATGAGTAAATTACAAGCACTTTATCTTATTGAACAAGGATTTAGTAATATAAAAGTGTTTAAACTATAAATCTTAACAATTATTTACGACATTCTTTCATTTTATCTATATAATATTTTTAAAAATATAAAATAAATTTACAATAATCAAAAACCAATATAAAAGTTATAAATTTCTTAATTAATGAGGGTAGTAATGAACAAATTGCTCGTAGTTGATGATGATCCAGAAATTGCCTCAATGTTATGTGAATTATTAGAATTAGAAGGATTTGAAGTCGTAATAGCTAATAATGGTGTTCAGGCTTTAGATAAATTTGATAGTAGCATTGACCTAATATTACTTGATATTATGATGCCAGAAATGAATGGGCTAAGTGTATTATCTCAACTGAGAAATAAATATACCGTTCCAGTAATTTTCTTAACAGCTAAAGATAACGAATTTGATAAAATTATTGGGCTTGAGCTTGGTGCTGATGATTATATCTTAAAGCCGTTTAATGATCGGGAGCTTATTGCTCGTATCAACGCATTATTACGTAGGAAACGTTGGGATAATATGGCTGTAACTTCTGGTGAGAAGTCAGTTCAATATACCATTGATAAACTTACCGTTAATCGAAAACAGCAATCTGTTTCATTTGATGATAAATATATTGAATTAACGGGTACTGAATTCCAAATATTATTGCAACTTCTTGAAAATGCTGGGAAAATCATCTCAAGGGATGATTTAAGCGAAAACGTATTAGGTAAAGAATTTTTACCTTTAGCTCGTTCAATTGATGTTCATGTTTCTAATTTGCGTAAAAAACTTCCTCCTCGTAGCGATGGTTTACCATGGATTAAAACATTACGTTCAAAAGGGTATCTGTTTGTTGTAGATCAAAATGATGATGTATTACAAAACTAGCTATTTCTTCATATGGTAAGAGTATATGTGGATCTTTGATCGCCTAACAATTAGAATTTTCACAATATTCTTACTTACTATTGCTTTCTTTCTTATTCTGGTAATGGCCTTGCCAAAGCTAGACTCCCGAAATTTAACCTATTTAGCCAATAAAGATAAAGAAAGTGGCAATCTACTGGCTAAAGAAATCGAAAAAGATTTAACCAAGATACCTAAAGATAGTTTCCGTTGGTGGATGAGATTCATTGTTGTAATGGATAATCATCAAAAGGCTGGGCAACTATTATTTATTGTTACACCCAATCAACAAATTATCACAACAGATACTAATAATATTGATTTAGTAAAAAGTTTTAGTGAAAAATCCCACGATGTTGATGATCCAGCTAAGAAAATCTATGATAACCAAGAAATTATTGGTCCTTTCTTGCTTCATTATGCTAATGAAGACTATCAATTATTTTTATTACAACCTGCATCGGATATTCAGTCTCAATTTGTTAATTTAATATTTGATCATCCTTTCTTGCTTTTGACATTAACCATGTTGGCAAGTACGCCATTCTTGTTGTGGCTATCTTGGAGTATTGCTAGGCCAGCACGTGGATTGCGGTTGGCTGCTGAGCAAGTAGCTAAAGGTAATCTACAACAGTGGCCTGAACTCGAAAAAGTTGGATCGTATGAATATAAAGCAGTGGGGGCAAGTTTTAACCGCATGCTTAGAGAGTTGAAAAGGATGCAAGAGTTACAGCAACAATTGTTTTCTGATATTTCTCACGAATTGCGGACACCATTAACTCGATTGCAATTAGCAACTTCACTGCTACGTCGTAAACAAGGTGAAAGTAACGAAGTTTTACGAATAAGTGATGAAGCGATAAAGCTTGATTCAATGATTGGTGATTTATTGTCATTAGCAAGGAATCAGCATGATAATAACGAAGTTCGTGAATATAAACAGTTAGACGAATTATTTAAAAATGTTTTAGATAATGCGACTTTTGAAGCTAATCAAATTTCAAAACAATTTTCAATTCTTACTCCCCCAACTAATAATACAATTTTGTGTTATCCAACGGCGTTATGTAGCGCGCTTGAAAATGTAGTAAGGAATGCATTTCGTTATTCAAATCAGCGAATTGATGTTAATTTTGTTATTCAACAACAAACTGCAATTATCACTATTGATGATGATGGGCCAGGTGTTGCTGATAGTGAGTTAGAGCAAATATTCAGGCCGTTTTATCGTACTAATGAAGCTCGTGATCGTGAGTCAGGTGGCACAGGTTTAGGTTTAGCCATTGTTTCTAACGCTATTACTCGAGATAATGGCACTGTTAAAGCAGAGAAAAGCCACTTAGGTGGACTTAGAATTGTGATAGTATTACCTCTTCAAAAATATTAACAGCTAAGAGAAATAATTGTGTCAGATGCATCTTTAAATATTGTTTTATTTGAACCTGAAATTCCTGCTAATACTGGTAATATCATTCGTTTGTGTGCTAACACTGGTTTTAATTTACATATTATTGAGCCAATGGGATTTTATTGGGATGATAAAAAATTGAGACGAGCAGGATTAGATTATCAAGAATTTGTTGATGTAAAACGTTATAAAAATATTGAGTGCTTTTTAGATGAGAACCAACTTGATTTAGCTTCTCAAGTTTATGCCTTAACGACAAAAGGTCAAAAACCACACAGTGAAGTAAATTATAAATCAGCTGACTTTTTGATGTTTGGCCCAGAAACGAGAGGTTTACCAGCAAAAATTCTTGATGCATTGCCGCAAGATAGAAAAATTCGGATTCCAATGGTTGCTAATAGCCGAAGTATGAATCTGTCTAATTCAGTTGCAGTAGTTGTTTATGAGTCATGGCGACAGCTTAATTATATCGGGGCTAAATAAATTTAAATTTTGATTTTTAATTACCAAATAAATGAAAAATTTTTGCAGATGTTTAACTCAAAAACCCCGTTCCTCAACTCAAAAATTTAACTTAAATTTCTTTACTTAAAAAAAAGAGGTCATATCGACCTCATTATTTAAATAATTATTTTGATGAATTACTATTTAACGCGAGAAACGTATTCACCTGAACGTGTATCAACTTTAAGTACTTCACCAATTTGCACAAATAAAGGAACACGTACAACTGCACCAGTTGATAATGTAGCTGGTTTACCACCCGTTCCCGCTGTATCACCTTTTAATCCTGGATCAGTTTCAATAACTTCTAATTCAACAAAGTTTGGTGGAGTAACAGCAATTGGTTGACCATTCCATAAGGTTAAAATACATTCCGCTTGATCGACTAACCATTTAGCATTGTCACCTACAGCTTTTGCATCAGCAGAAAGTTGTTCAAATGTATCATTATTCATAAAATGCCAAAACTCACCATCGGTATAAAGATAAGTTAAGTTCATATCAACGACATCAGCCGCTTCAACAGATTCTCCTGATTTAAATGTTTTATCAACAGTTTTACCAGAAAGTAATTTTTTAATTTTTACACGGTTAATTGCTTGTCCTTTACCTGGCTTGTAAAATTCATTTTCAACAATTACACACGGCTCGCCATCTTGCATTATTTTAAGACCAGCTTTAAACTCATTAGTACTATAAGATGCCATAAAAGCTCCAACTATCATTCTGAATTACAAAAATGAGCCATATTATACAGCAAAATGTTGAACAACCAAATAAAGATGAGTGGATTTTTGATCTCGCTAATGTAGTGACAGATATCAAAAAGCTTTATCATTGTCTGGATTTAGATTCTGAGGAAATTTCTTTACCCATGTTACAGGCAAGAAAACAATTTCCACTTCGTGTGCCTATGGCTTTTATAAATCGAATGAAAAAAGGTGATCCTCAAGATCCTTTACTGCTTCAAGTACTTTGTGATGAACAGGAATTAATAAACGTACAGGGTTTTACTAAAGATCCTCTTGATGAGCAACATAACAATATTCCAGGATTACTACATAAATATCATAATCGCGCATTATTAATGACTAAAACTGCTTGTGCGATTAATTGCCGTTATTGTTTTAGGCGACATTTTCCTTATCATGATAATCAAAGTAACAAAAAGAATATTAGTATCGCATTAGAGTATATTGCACAGCATACCGAACTTGATGAAATTATTCTTTCGGGGGGCGATCCTTTAATGGCAAAAGATCATGAAATAGCTTTTTTAATAGCTGAATTAGAGAAATTTCGTCATATTAAGCGTTTACGTATTCATAGTCGTTTAGCGGTGGTGATACCTAATCGTATTACTTCTGAGCTGTGTCGATTATTTGCAAAAACACGTTTACAAGTTGTGTTAGTTACCCATATTAATCATCCGAATGAAATTGATAATAATGTAGCTCATGCCATCAAAGATTTAAAGAAAAGTGAGGTAACAGTACTAAATCAGAGTGTTTTATTAAAAAATATTAATGATGATGCTGATGTGCTAGCGAAGTTAAGTAATAAGTTATTTTCAATTGGTATTTTACCTTATTACATCCATTTATTAGATAAAGTACAAGGTGCGGCTCATTTTTTAGTCGATGATGATGAGGCCAAAAAAATCATGCGGCAATTGACTAAAAAACTATCAGGTTATTTAGTTCCAAAATTAGCGCGTGAAGTTGGTGGTGAAGCAAGTAAGCGAGTTTTAGCTATTAGTGATTAATGAAATTTGAAAAGGTCCTTACAATTTATGTTTCAAAATCCCGTTGACGAAAAATAAAATAGACTCTATAATTCGGACCTCTTTAATTAATGCTGTGGAGTTTATACTCTACAACTTGTTGATAAATTAGATTTGGATATAAATCGTCATGAAACGCACATTTCAACCATCAGTATTAAAACGCAATAGAACTCACGGTTTCCGTGCTCGTATGGCTACTAAAAACGGTCGTCAAGTTCTTGCTCGCCGTCGCGCTAAAGGCCGTGTTCGTTTAACTGTTGCTAGCTAATTTAAAGTTGAGTGACTAAACTCACTTTTCCTCGGGAGTTACGCTTGTTAACTCCCTTTGATTTTAATCATGTATTTCAAGAATCTATTCGTGCAGGTTCGCCTTTCCTGACTCTAGTTACACGTAAAAATAATCTAAGTCATCCCAGATTAGGCTTTGCTATAGCTAAAAAACAGGTTAAAAGAGCCCATGAGCGTAATCGTATTAAACGGTTAGTCAAAGAATATTTTCGTCACCACCAACATCAGTTTCCTAATATCGATTTTATTTTGATGGCTAAACAGCCTGTTATACAATTGAATAATCAACAATTAGTTGAGACATTAGATAAACTATGTCAGCAAATCATCAAAAAAAACTAAGTAAATTAATATTGATTATCAAACAGCATGTTTATGCGGTTAAAGCTTTGATTATTAATGTTTTTATTTTTATTATTAGTTTATATCAACGTATCATTAGTCCGTTATTTGGTCCTAAATGTCGCTTTACTCCCAGCTGTTCACAGTATGCCATAATCGCATTAAGGCGATTCGGATTGATAAAAGGTGGTTGGCTAACGGTCAAACGTGTATTAAAATGTCACCCTTTACATGAAGGAGGTGAAGATTTTGTTCCTCCTAAGAAAACTAAAACCAATAGAGAAAAACACTAATGGGATCTCAACGTAATATATTAGTCATTGCTTTACTTTTCGTTTCTTTCCTGATTTGGAAAGCGTGGGTAGATGATCATGCACCAAAACCCCCAGTTGCTAACCAATTGACACAACAAATAGGTGAAGATAGTTCAACAGCGGATTCAGTGCAAGGTAAAACTATCACAATAAAATCTGATGTATTGTCATTAACGGTTAATACCTATGGTGGCGATGTGCAATCTGCTCAATTGTTGAAATATGAGCAGTCTCTTCATTCAGGTACACCTTTCCAACTACTTACTTCTAAACCTGATTTTATTTACATTGCTGAAAGTGGGTTAACAGGTAAAGATGGCCCAGACAATGCAACTCAAGGCTCAAAAAGACCATTATATCAAACTGATCAATCTGAATATGTTTTAGCTGATGGTCAAGATGAGTTGAAGGTTCCATTTACCTATCAAGTTAATGGTGTAACTTATACTAAATATTACATCTTACATCGTGGTAATTATGCTGTTGATGTACAGTATGACGTGAACAATCAAACCCAAAGTCCGTTAGAAGTATCAATGTATGGTCAGTTGAAGCAGACTATTGAACTCCCTAAAGATGCCGTTACTGAAGGCGGTGGCGGATTAGGACTAAGCGCATTTCGCGGTACAGCTTATTCCAGTGCCAACACTAATTATAGTAAATATAGTTTCAGTGATATCAAAGATGATGCGTTAGAAGTCAAAACTGAAACTGGCTGGATTGCTATGTTGCAACACTATTTTGCTTCAGCTTGGATTCCTACGCAGGAACAAAATAATTTATTCTATTCACGTGCAACAGCTAACAATTCACAAGCAACAATTGGTTTTAAAGGTGAAACAACAGTTATTCAACCAGGTGAAACGAAATTAATTAATGCCAAATTATGGTTAGGTCCTGAAATTCAAAGTGAATTAAAAGAAACAGCTAATCATCTTGATTTAATCGTTGACTATGGTTGGTTATGGTTCTTATCTCAACCACTCTTTTACTTATTGAAATTTATCCATAGTTTTATTGGAAACTGGGGCTTTTCGATCATTGTGATCACTTTTATTGTGCGTGGTATTTTATTCCCATTAACACGAGCACAATATCGTTCAATGGCTAAAATGAAGTTATTGCAACCTCGTTTACAAGCATTAAAAGAGCGTTATGGTGATGATAGACAAAAAATGAGTATGGAAACAATGGCACTTTATAAACAAGAGAAAGTTAATCCTCTTGGTGGTTGTTTACCATTATTGATTCAAATGCCTATCTTCTTGTCATTATTTTACATGTTAGGTAATACGGTTGAGCTACGTCATGCTCCATTCGCTCTTTGGATCCATGACTTATCTGCACAAGATCCATATTATGTTTTCCCATTGTTAATGGGTGCAACTATGTTCTTAATTCAGAAGATGTCACCAACACCGGTTACCGATCCTTTACAACAAAAATTAATGACTTATATGCCATTAATCTTTACGGTATTCTTCTTATGGTTCCCATCAGGTTTAGTTTTATACTATATTGTAAGTAATTTATTTACGATTGCTCAGCAACGTATAATTTACTGGGAGCTTGAGAAAAAAGGTCTACACGAAAAGAAAAAGAAATAGTATTGCCAAAAAGGAGGATTAAGATCCTCCTTTTTAATAGTTATTTTTTGGTATTGATGTGATGAATATACAACAACAATTTAATTTAATTGGTAACGAAAAAGGTTATTGGTTTGTTAGTCAAAATGGGCGATTATGGTTGCCAAATGGCGAAGTTCCTCATGGTATTGCTAGTGAATTAGGTTTCACCAACAAACTAGCTCAACCAATTGGTGAGTGGAATGGGCAAACCGCTTGGTTGATTTGCCAAGAAATGAAAAACTCTATGTCAACGATTCGCCCCTTACTTAATAATGCTGATCAATCATTATTTAATATGGCTGGCAGGGCGGTACAATTGTCTGAGTTTTATCGTTCTCATAAATATTGTGGTTATTGTGGTCATGAGATGCATATTAGTAAAACAGAGTGGTGTTGTTTATGCAGTAATTGTCACCAACGTTATTACCCACAAATTTCCCCTTCAATTATCGTTGCTATTCGAGATAAAAATAAAATTTTATTGGCAAAGCATGTTAGGCATAATCAAGAAAATTTATATACCGTTTTAGCTGGTTTTACAGAGATTGGTGAAACAATGGAAATGACGGTTGCCCGAGAAGTGTACGAAGAGTCAAAAATAAAAATTAAAAATATTCGTTATATTGGTTCACAACCTTGGCCGTTTCCTAACTCCATGATGATGGCCTATTTAGCTGATTATGAGAGTGGTGAAATTACTATCGATAAAAATGAGTTAGTCGAGGCAAATTGGTATCATTATTCTCAATTACCTAAAATACCCGAATATGGCACGATAGCAAGACGTTTGATTGAAGATACAATTATACTTTGTCGTGAATATGATGAGTTTGGTGAGTAAAATTCATCATATTCACTTAATTAACAATTTATAAATATTCAATGGTTCTGGTTAAATCAATTTTACTTGAACCTTCTCCTACTGTTTCACAAACAGCTTTAGTCCAGTCATTATTTTCGTTATAAGCGAAATAGGTACAAGTCTCAGTTGATTCTAACTCTTGTTCATTTTTATCATTAATGATTACATTACCTTTTGCTGATAATTTATATGTTCTAGTAATTGTTTTTTCGAGCTGATTATTAGTGTTATAAACTATATCTTTTTCTCTCACTAACACGGGCAGTTTAGTTCGTTCATCTGATTTTATATAAGCATTATATAAAACTTGTTCAACCAGATCGCCGTTATAAATAATTTTACTATTAAAAACAATATTATTATCGGCAAAGTTGGATAAGGTTGTTTCAACTAAATGACCTTGTTCATCAAATTCATTAATGGCAACAATGTCACCATTATCATCTTTCATACCAATAATATTTTTTGAATCGTCAAAAGAAACATCGTAATTATTCCTAACATCTTTCATGCCATAAATATATTTGGCTGTATCATAGTTTATTTCGCCATATAAACCTTCAAGATCATAATTCTGTACATAACCTTGAGCATTATAATTGATCGTTTTTTCTGTCGGTCCTTGGATTTTTTGGTGTTTGATCAGTTTTTTATGAGGTAGGAGTTCTGGTTCGGTATGAAAAAGATAACTATTACTTACCAATATTGATGATTGGGATTTAAATTCATTATTTATATTTTTGTTTACAGCATTATTCTCAGTTTGGGCCTCTTGATTTTTGCTTGTACTAGAGGCGGCATTTGTTTCTGCCTTTTTTTGATTATCACATCCCGTTAATAAAAAAATAGTCAAAAAGAATAGATAGATATAATTTTTCATAATATTAGTCTCTTAATGTTAGAGTTAGAGTTTTATTTATATCTAATAAAAAAGCTTAATCAACTTCAGTATTTTATTGCAATCTTAGTCTGTTTAGAGCATAAATTTGAATTTCATTTGTATTCGTTTCTTATAGATAAGCTTTACAAATATTAGCAAATTGGAGGTCAAAGATATAGTTTTCGTCAGAATTTTTATTTTTAAATTAACAGATTACTTCGAAAAAAATGATGAGGTAAGAAAATTTAAATATTGATCATATCAATCTGCGATAAGTTGCCGATTGATATGAATCAGATAAAACCATCAATGCTCTGGGTTATTGAGCCATTGAGCTATTTGTTTGGCAAAATAGGTTAAAACCCCATCTGCACCTGCGCGTTTAAAACAGAGTAATGATTCCATGATGACAGATTTTTCATCTAACCAACCGTTTCCAATTGCGGCCATCAACATTGCATATTCTCCAGATACTTGATAGGCAAAGGTTGGTACCGCAAAAGTGTCTTTTACTTTACGAACAATATCTAGGTAAGGCAACCCAGGCTTAACCATTACCATGTCAGCACCTTCACTTAAATCTTGGTAAATTTCTTGTAATGCTTCATTAGCGTTGGCCGGATCAAGTTGATAGGTTTTTTTATTACCACCTTTAATGTTTTTTGCTGAACCTACAGCATCACGAAATGGTCCATAAAAGCTAGAGGCATATTTTGCTGAATAAGCCATTATTTGCGTATTAATAAAATCATGTGATTCTAGCCCATTACGAATTGCGCCAATTCGACCATCCATCATGTCACTGGGTGCAATAATATCAGAACCTGCTTGAGCTTGAACTAATGCTTGTTTAACCAAAGTACTAACAGATGTATCATTTAAAACATAACCACTATCATCAATAATACCGTCTTGGCCATGAGTGGTATAAGGATCGAGTGCAACATCACTTAAAATTCCGAGTTCTGGTAACTCTTTTTTTAGTGCCCTAATTGCTTTAGGAACTAATCCATTTTCGTTATAAGCTTCTTCAGCTAACAGTGATTTTTGAGAAGGCTCAATAGCAGGAAACAAAGACAATATAGGAATGCCTAATTTGGCAACTTGCTCTGCCTCTTTCACTAATACATCAACGCTCATTCTTTTAACATTGGGCATTGATGATACAGATTGAATAATATTTTTCCCTTCAACGATAAATACTGGATAAATCAAATCATCAACTGTTAAACGATTTTCTGCAACTAGGCGACGACTAAAATCATGAGCACGATTACGACGTAATCGTCTTTGGGGATATTGACCGGTAAAGACTGATGACATATAAATACCTATATTTTTGATTAAACGGTCTTATTATCTGACTCAAAAGTAAGATTAGCAAATAATTTGTTATGTCGTAATTATACGATATTTTACTTTACAACTTATATGATTTAGAGGTAAAATTGCGCACTAATTTTTAGTCCCTTGTGATATTAACCAAATTTGAGGTGAGAGGCACATGCCAGTAATTAAAGTACGTGAAAATGAACCTTTCGATGTAGCATTACGTCGTTTTAAACGTTCTTGCGAAAAAGCAGGAGTTTTAGCTGAAGTTCGTAACCGTGAATTTTACGAAAAACCAACAACTATTCGTAAACGCGCAAAAGCAGCTGCTGTTAAACGCCACGCTAAGAAATTAGAAAGAGAAAACGCTCGTCGCACTCGTCTATATTAATATTTATACTGAAAATTTAATTTATTTATTTTTTTAATATAAAAATTTTAACAAGCCGTACTTTTACTACGGCTTGTTGTCTTTGTGTAATGCCATAAATGGTTGAATTTTATCATGAAAGGTCTTATTCCTCGCGATTTTATTTTAGATTTGCTTGCCCGCACAAATATCCTTGATGTGATAGGTAAGCGCGTTAAAATGAAAAAAAAAGGAAATAACTATTTTGGTTGTTGTCCTTTTCATGATGAGAAAACCGCTTCTTTCTCATTAAGCGAAAAAAAGCAGATTTACTATTGTTTTGGATGTGGCGCTACTGGATCTGCAGTAAATTTTTTGATGCAATATGAGCGATTGTCTTTTCCTGAGGCAATTGAAGAGATAGCTAGTATGCAAGGAATCCGTGTTCCATACACGGATAACGAAAATAATCAAGCTGATGCATCAAAGCAAATTGAATCTCGTAATGTTCGTCGAGATCTTTATTCATTGATGTCTAAAATAACTGATTTCTACCAGCAGCAATTAGCATTATCGACTTCGGTAGATGCTCAAAAGTATCTTGAACAACGTGGATTAAACGCAGAGATTATAGCTAGGTATAAAATCGGTTATGCACCTAATTCAAAACAACTAACTTTTCAAAATATAGTTAAGACTGAAAATGAAGTGGTGCTATATGACAAGGCAGGGATGTCTGTCAATAACGATATAGGTAATCGATATGATCGCTTTCGTGGGCGTATCATGTTCCCGATTCGCGATAGACAAGGTAATGTTATCGCTTTTGGTGGAAGGACTATCTTCAATGAGTCGGCGAAATATCTAAATTCACCTGAAACTCCTATTTTTCATAAAGGTTTTCAATTATATGGACTTTATGAAGCTCAAGAAACTAATCGTAATTTAAAGCAATTAATAATTGTTGAAGGTTATATGGATGTTGTTTCTCTTGCACAGTACGGTATTGATTACGCTGTAGCTGCTTTAGGAACAGCAACATCAGAAGAGCATATTAAGCTTCTATTTAGAGCAACAGATTCCGTAATATTTTGTTACGATGGTGATAAAGCCGGGCGAAATGCTGCATGGCGAGCGCTTAATGTATTACTACCTTGTTTGATTGATGGTAAAGATATAACTTTTGCTTTTTTACCACAAGATGAAGATCCAGATAGTTACGTGCGTAAAGTCGGAAAAGATGGCTTTGAAGATTACATAAAAAAGGCGCCTAACTTATCTGAATTTTTGTTCGATGAGTTATTAAAACAGGTCGATTTAAAATCAGCTGAAGGTAAAGCTAAATTGAGTTCACTTGCTATTCCTTTACTTGAACAGGTAAAAGCAAAAGTATTTAGACTTAATTTACTTCAAAAATTAGGGCGTTATTTGGGTCTATTGGATCTATCCCAAATTGAACAATTAATCGCGAATAATAATATAAGCGAAAATAGAACTATTGATTCAGCACCTGTGCCAAAAATGAAATTGACCACTATGCGGATTTTAATTGGTTTGTTACTTCAATATCCAAATCTAGCTAAGATGGTATCTGATATTAACGTTATGAGGCAAGTTAACTTAGCGGGAATTGATATATTTATTGAACTACTTGAATTATGCCAACAATATCCAAATATAACTACAGCACAAATATTAACTGAATGTATTAATCGACCATATTATAAACAGCTAAGTCGTTTAGCAACCTGGGAGTACCATTACCAAGATGATGAAATAGAATCAATTTTTTCTAATACTTTAAAAGAGTTATATGATAATATACTCGCCCAAAGGCAAGATGAACTGATCGCAAAAGAGAGAGTCTCCGGATTAAGTACCGCAGAGAAAAAAGAATTAGCGACACTAATACTTGTTTTATCAAAAAAAGACTAAATATATAGGGTATGTGTAGAAAAATACTTTTTATTCTGCACATATAATACACATGACCGAATAACTAAATGGTGATACTTTATGGAGCAAAATTCTCAATCACAGTTAAAACTCCTAATTATACGGGGTAAGGAGCTGGGATACCTGACCTATGCTGACGTCAATGATCACTTGCCTGAAGAAATCATTGATTCAGATCAGATTGAAGATATTATCCAAATGATCAATGATATGGGGATTCAAGTACTTGAAGAAGCTCCAGACTCAGATGAATTATTACTTTCAGATAATGTTCCAGATGAAGAGGCAGTTGAAGCAGCAACAGCATTAGTTTTATCTAATGTAGAATCAGAAATAGGTCGAACTACTGACCCAGTACGTATGTATATGCGTGAAATGGGTGCGGTTGAACTATTAACCCGTGAAGGCGAAATTGATATCGCAAAACGTATTGAAGATGGGATTAACCAAGTTCAAACCTCAGTATCTGAATATCCAGAAGCCATTACTTATCTCTTAGAACAATATAATTTAATCGAAAGCGGCGAAGTTCGCTTGTCCGACCTTATTACTGGTTTTGTCGATCCGAATGCTGAAGAGTCAGAAGAAGAACTTCCTGAAGAATTGGAAGACGGTGAAGAAGAGATTGATATTGACGATAGTGATGATGAAAGTGAAGAAGAAAGCGATTCTTCAGCTGATGATGATGTCTCTATCGATCCAGAAGTAGCAAAAGCGAAATTTGCTGAATTACAAGAGCAACATGATAAAACTTCTGCTGCAATTAAAAAATATGGACGTGCTCATAAAAAAGCACAACAAGAAATTGAAAATCTATCTGAAGTTTTCAAACAATTCCGATTAGTTGGCAAGCAGTTTGATATTCTTGTTAATAATATGAGAAGCATGATGGATCGAGTAAGATCTCATGAGCGTATTATTATGCGAATTTGTGTTGAACAATGTAAAATGCCGAAAAAACAGTTTATGACTCATTTTACTGGCAATGAAAATAGCATGGACTGGTATAAAAAAGCGAGTACAGGTAAAGGTGCATTTGCTGCTAAATTAAAAGAATTTGAATCATCAATTGAAGAGCAAATTAAAGCTTTACAGCAAATTGAAACAGAAACTAATCTTTCTATCGAACAAATCAAAGATATTAATAGAAGAATGTCTATTGGAGAAGCTAAAGCTCGTCGAGCCAAGAAAGAGATGGTTGAAGCAAACTTACGTTTAGTTATCTCTATTGCTAAAAAGTATACTAATCGTGGTTTACAGTTCCTGGACCTTATTCAAGAAGGTAATATTGGATTGATGAAAGCGGTTGATAAGTTTGAATATCGCCGAGGGTATAAATTCTCAACCTATGCAACGTGGTGGATTAGACAAGCTATCACTCGTTCAATTGCTGACCAAGCAAGAACAATTCGTATCCCTGTGCATATGATTGAGACAATTAATAAACTAAATCGCATTTCTCGTCAAATGCTTCAGGAAATTGGGCGTGAACCAACACCAGAAGAGTTATCTGACCGCATGCAAATGCCTGAAGAAAAAATTCGTAAAGTACTAAAAATTGCAAAAGAACCAATTTCAATGGAAACACCAGTCGGTGATGATGAAGATTCACACTTAGGTGATTTTATTGAGGATACTGCACTTGAGCAACCACTAGATGCAGCTACATCGGAAAGTTTACGTAGTGCAACACGTGATATTTTATCTGGTCTAACACCACGTGAAGCAAAAGTCTTACGTATGCGATTTGGTATTGATATGAATACAGACCATACTCTTGAAGAAGTAGGTAAACAATTTGATGTAACGCGTGAACGTATCCGTCAAATTGAGGCTAAAGCATTACGTAAATTACGTCATCCTAGCCGATCTGATGTTCTTAGAAGTTTCTTGGAATAAATTATAACTTTAGCTAAATCGCCACTTATGTGGCGATTTTTTTAACTTATCAAGCTAATATCATGAATATACTTCAACGATTTAAAATTGATCCATTCTTGCTGACTTTGATTTGCGTTGTGACTACAGCAAGTATTTTTCCATGTAAAGGACAAGCAAAAGTGTTATTTGAAAATCTTACAACTTTTGCTATTGGTCTATTGTTTTTTATGCATGGTGCAAAACTGTCGTTTGATGCGATAATTGTTGGTATAAAAAATTGGCGATTGCATCTGTTGATATTTACTACTACCTTTGTAGTATTCCCTATTTTAGGGGTGATGATGCAGGTACTGGTTCCAACTTTTTTATCAGAAGATCTTTATTTAGGCTTTGTATATCTTTGTGTCCTACCAGCTACCGTTCAGTCAGCCATTGCCTTTACATCAATTGCAAAAGGCAATGTTGCTGCTGCAATCTGTAGTGCTTCTGCATCGACCCTATTAGGTGTCTTTATCACACCGGTATTAGTTGGATTATTAATTCATACTCAAGCTGCTGCTTCAATGAATATATTAGATGCCATTGAATCTATTATGCTTAAACTGATGGTGCCATTTATTGTCGGTCATTTATCAAGACGTTTTATTGGTAAATGGGTTGATAAATATAAAGGTGTAATTTCTAAGACCGATCGTATATCAATATTATTAGTTGTTTATGTGGCTTTTAGTGATGCAGTGGTTAATGGTATTTGGTCGAAAGTCAGCTTTTTATCTCTTTTAGAAATCATTGTGTATTCAATCATCTTATTAACTATTGTGTTATTAATTACGACTTATAGCTCGAGATTCTTGGGTTTTAACAAAGAGGATGAAATTACTATTGTATTTTGTGGCTCTAAAAAAAGTTTAGCGAGTGGTATTCCAATGGCTAGTGTAATTTTTCCTATGTCTATAACAGGCATAATAATTTTACCGCTAATGATTTTCCATCAAGTACAATTAATGATCTGCGCTGTTTTAGCTTCTCATTACGCGAAAAGAAAAATATAAAAATTGTTTTGCTCATTGGGTTATTCTCAAGGATAATAGAAGCGCTATTAACAACAGAAAGATATATTATGTTTCATCTATTTGCTGATTTAGAATTTTCTACGATTATATTACTAGTTTTAGCGCTATTTTTTGTTCTTTTTTATGAGGCGATTAATGGATTTCATGATACCGCAAATGCTGTTGCGACAGTAATATATACTAGAGCATTAAAAGAACAGCTCGCTGTTTTTATGGCTGGTATGTTTAACTTTTTTGGGGTATTACTTGGCGGGCTTAGTGTTGCTTATGCAATCGTTCACCTTTTACCTACTGATTTATTACTTAATGTAAGTTCTTCTCATGGACTTGCAATGGTCTTTTCAATTTTATTTGCTGCTATCATTTGGAATTTGGGTACTTGGTATGTAGGTATTCCTGCTTCTAGTTCTCATACTTTAATTGGTGCAATTATTGGTGTTGCATTGGCCAATGCATTTATTATGGATACATCAATCATTGATGCACTTAATATTCCAAAAATGATACAAATCTTTCTATCATTAATCATTTCACCAATTGTTGGTCTTGTTATCGCTGGATTAATGATTTTTTTATTACGAAAATATTGGACCCGTAAAGGTCAAGGTAAAAAACGTAGTAAAAAAAGAGAACGAATTTTTATGACACCAGAACAGCGTGAAAAGCTATATGGTAAAAAGAAACCGCCATTTTGGATTCGTATTATGCTTATTATTTCAGCCGCTGGTGTAAGTTTCTCGCATGGCGCAAATGATGGGCAAAAAGGTATTGGTTTATTGATGTTAGTATTGATGGGCATTGCACCCGCTGGTTTTATTGTTAACATGGGGGCATCAACCTATGAAATTACCAATACCAGAAATGCGATTCATAATATTGAAGAGTACTTTATCACTCATAATGATGATCTCAATACAGTAATTGGTAAACAGTCAGCAGTTGATACTGCAACTCCTGAAAATGATTTAAATAAATATCATTGTGATTATTCTCGATCCTTCACTACATTAAGTATTGCTAACAATTTGTTCAATAAAATTAACGATTATGGTTCGCTTAATGTAGATCAACGTTCTCAAACTAGACGTATTTTATTATGTTTATCTGATACGGTATCTCATGTTGCTAAACAACCAAATGTATCAGCAGAAGATAAACAGTACCTAAAATCATTAAATAATGATTTATTAAAAACAATTGAATATGCACCAATTTGGATAATTATAGGAGTAGCTTCAGCACTTGCAGTTGGCACAATGATTGGTTGGCGGCGAGTAGCTATTACTATTGGTGAAAAGATTGGTAAAAAGGGAATGACTTATGCACAAGGGGTTTCAGCTCAAATTACTACAGCGTTATCAATTGGTATAGCAAGCTATACAGGAATGCCTGTATCGACAACACAAGTCCTTTCTTCATCTGTTGCCGGTACGATGATTGTCGATGGTGGAGGAGTGCAAAGTAAAACGATTAAAAATATTGCATTAACCTGGGTTCTTACTTTACCTATTTCAATTTTGTTATCTGGGTCACTTTTTTGGCTTGCTCAAAAATTAATTTAGTAGTAAAAAGGAAGTATAAAATCTTAATTTAATTAGAGTGTCAAAATAGGAAGGAGTGAATATTATGGCTTATAAACACATTTTAGTCGCAGTGGATTTATCACCTGAAAGTGAAGTTCTTGTTGAAAAAGCAGTCTCAATGGCTAGACCATATAATGCTCAAATATCACTCATTCATGTGGGCATCAATTACTCTGACCTTTATACAGGCCTAGTTGATATTAATATGAATGATATGAAAGATCGTATCACTGAAGATGCCCATATTGCATTAAATAAATTAGCTGATGATGCAGGTTATCCAATTGCACATACTCTTTCTGGTAATGGTGAATTTGGACAAGTATTAATTGAAGCTATCCACGAATATGGGGCAGATCTAGTTGTTTGTGGTCATCACCAAGATTTTTGGAGTAAATTAATGTCTTCAGCACGCCAGCTAATTAATAATACCCATATCGATACATTGATTGTTCCTTTGAAAGATGATGAGCCATCCGAAGAACTATCTAAATGAAACATACGATATGAACCCGCCTTGTAGCGGGTTTTTTTATATATTTTTATCTAAAATTTAGATAATTATATTTTCAAACAAGTTGTATCTATTTTGGCACCTATTTTTCTTTTAATTCAATATCGTTATACACTTGTAATTATTATGAAGGAGATTGGATATGAATATTGCTTTAGTTACTGGTGCTTCTTCTGGCTTTGGTAAAGCAATTTGCCGAAAACTTATTACTGATGGTTATAAAGTAATTGGTGCAGCCAGACGACTTGATAAATTACAAAAACTTGCACAAGAATTAGGTGATAATTTTTTACCGCTAACTCTTGATGTGACAAAAAAAGACTCTGTTGAAACAATTTTGTTACAGCTGCCTAAAGAGTTTCAGCCTATCGATATATTAATTAACAATGCAGGATTAGCTTTAGGTTTAGCACCCGCATATGAAGCTGATTACAATGATTGGGAAACAATGATTGAAACCAATGTTATTGGATTAGTGCATTTAACATATCAAATATTACCTGGCATGGTAGAGCGTAACTATGGTTATATTATTAATCTTGGATCAGTTGCCGGTACATATCCGTATAAAGGTGGAAATGTTTACGGTGCAACAAAAGCATTTGTTAAGCAGTTTAGTGCTAATTTAAGAACAGATTTATTGGGTAAAAAAATCAGAGTAACAAATATCGAACCCGGATTATGTGGAGGAACAGAGTTTTCCAATGTCCGATTCCATGGTAATGACGAAAAAGCTGCTGCGGTTTATAAAGATGTGGATTTTATTACACCAGAAGATATTTCCAATACCGTCTCATGGTTAGTTAATACACCAAATCATTTTAATGTGAATTCAATTGAAATTATGCCGGTCGCACAAGCTTCGGCAGGGTTATCAGTTTGCAAAGAAGTTTAAGGTGAAATTAAATTACCATTATATGATACCGAGGTTTTAAAAAAATAACAAAAAAGTGAATTGAAAAACAAAATAGACTTGCACTTATGTTAATGGATTGCTATTCTTCTTATTTGTGATTTTGATTGAGGTTTTAGCAATGACATTTTCAGAAGTAACAAAAACATTTGCGACAAGCTTACCTGGTACCGATTCGTATGTAAAACTACGTAAGGCTATGAGGTCATTAATCCAAGAAGATCCGAATAACGCATCGGTTTACTTTTTAATCTTTGGATTTGCTCGCACTTATGTGATGTTATATGAAGATCAGGAAGTTTCACCACAATTTGCTGAAGACAATCAAAAATTAATGTTATCGTATCTCAACATACTTGATGAGGCATTACAAAAACAAAATGCCGAAAGTATCTATCAAGCCTTAAATAAGGTAGTGAATGAATACGAAAACAGCAAAAAGGTATTTTAATTATTTACAGCCTGACATGAAAATGTCGGGCTGTTTTGTTTAGGGTTTAGTTAAGGAAAATTAATGAAAATGGTAATGATGATTTCAGGCATTATTGGTACCACCGGCACTATTATGAAATATAGGGCGGGTTGATTTTTCCTTAAAAATATCGAAAAACCCGCCCCAAAAGGCGGGTTTTTTACTTTGTGAAATAAAAAAGTTCTTAAATAGAAATTAAAGTAAAAAGAATTCAAAATATTAGTTTTATCAGTATTTTTTAAAAATTGCATTTTGAATTATCATTGGCATAAGTTAGAAAAATAAGTAAGGTGTGATATGAAAGTTTTAAAATTTGGAGGAACATCTGTTGCCAACGCAGAACGTTTTTTGCGTGTAGCAGAGATTATTGAAAATAATGCTAAACAAGAACAAACGGCAACGGTTTTATCTGCACCAGCTAAAATTACTAATCATCTAGTGGCAATGGTTGAAAAAACCATTGCAAAACAAGATATCCAAACTAATATCTACGATGCTGAAAAAATCTTTGCAGACTTACTAGAAGGTATTTCGAAAGCGGTACCTAATTTTGCCTATGAAGAAATGAAAAAGTTTGCTCTAGGTGAGTTAAATAACGTTAAACAACTATTAGAAGGTATTCGGCTATTAGGTCAATGTCCGGATAGTATTAATGCAAGTATCATTTGTAGAGGTGAAAAACTTTCGATTGCAATTATGCAAGAATTGCTTAAAGCGAAAGGTCATGCTGTAACAGTTATTAACCCTGTGGCAATGCTGATTGCTGAGGGGGACTATCTAGAGTCTACAGTTGATATTGTCGAGTCATCGCATCGAATCAGTGAAATGCATATACCTCCAGAAAATATAATTTTGATGCCAGGGTTTACCGCTGGTAATGAAAAAGGAGAATTAGTTGTTCTTGGACGTAATGGCTCTGATTATTCAGCTTCAGTATTAGCAGCGTGTTTACGTGCCAACAGTTGCGAAATTTGGACTGATGTTGACGGAGTTTATACTTGTGATCCTCGAATTGTCCCTGATGCTAAATTACTAAAAACGATGTCTTATCAAGAAGCTATGGAACTATCGTATTTTGGTGCAAAAGTGCTTCATCCAAGAACAATTTTACCTATCGCTCAATTTCAAATTCCATGTTTAATTAAAAATACTAATAATCCAGATGCAGCAGGCACGTTAATCGGCGCTAATGTTGTTGATAGCTCAACACCAGTAAAAGGTATCACTAATTTAAATAACATGGCTATGATTAATGTATCAGGTCCAGGATTAAAAGGCATGGTAGGTATGTCAGCGCGTGTTTTTTCCGCTATGTCTTATGCTGGTATTTCTGTGGTACTTATTACGCAATCATCATCTGAATATAGTATTAGTTTTTGTGTGCCTCAAACTGAACTCTACCGAGCTGAAGAGGCACTAAGTGAAGAATTTTACTTAGAGTTAAAGGATGGCTTACTTGAACCAATTGAAGTTATCGAAAAATTAGCAATTATCTCAGTTGTTGGTGATGGTATGCGTACTTTACGTGGTTTATCGGCTAATTTCTTTACTGCATTAGCCCGTGCCAATATTAATATCGTAGCCATTGCTCAAGGCTCTTCGGAACGCTCAATCTCGGTCGTAGTTGATAATGATGTTGCCGTAATGGGTGTACGTGTGACGCATCAAATGCTATTTGGTACTGACAAAATGTTAGATGTGTTTGTTATTGGTGTTGGTGGTGTTGGTGGTGCATTGGTTGATCAAATTGGTCGGCAACAAAAATGGCTTAAAAACAAACAAATCGATTTACGTGTTTGTGGTTTATTTAATTCCAAACACGCTGTACTTAATCGGGATGGTATTGATTTAACAAATTGGCGCGATCAAATAAAACAAAGCGAGACCAATTATACTCTAAATAGCATTATTGATTTTGCTAAAAATAACCGTCTCCTCAATCCAATTTTAGTCGATTGTACTTCAAGTAGTGATGTATCAGATAAATATGTTGATTTTTTAGCTAATGGTTTTCATGTTGTAACGCCAAATAAGAAAGCCAATACAAGTTCGATGGCTTATTACCATCGTTTACGGCAAGAAGCAGCTAATAGTAAGCGAAAATTTCAATATGATACTAACGTTGGTGCAGGTTTACCTGTGATAGAAAATTTACAAAATCTACTGAACGCGGGTGATGAATTAATCAAGTTTTCAGGGATTTTATCTGGATCATTGTCTTTCATTTTTGGTAAGTTAGACGAAGGTATGTCATTGTCAGAAGCAACTAAATTAGCGAAAGAAAAAGGTTTTACCGAGCCTGATCCTAGAGATGACTTATCAGGAACAGATGTCGCAAGAAAGTTATTAATTTTAGCTCGGGAGGCGGGATTACAACTAGAACTTGATCAAATTAAAGTGGAGTCAGTATTACCAGCTGAATATTCTAAAGGTAGTATCGATGAATTTATGGCAAAACTACCACAATTAGACGCTCAATTTAAAGAAAAATCAGAAAAGGCAGCTAAAGAAGGAAAAGTGTTACGTTATGTTGGTAGTATTGATGGAAACCAATGTAGCGTTAAGATAGAATCTGTTGATAATGATGATCCACTTTATAAAGTTAAAAATGGTGAAAATGCTTTAGCATTTTATACTAGGTACTATCAACCAATTCCATTAGTATTACGTGGTTATGGTGCTGGTAATGACGTTACAGCTGCGGGTGTGTTTGCCGATATTTTACGAACCACATCTGGAAAAATTGGAGGCTAAATGAGTCAAAAATCATTAACTGTGTATGCACCTGCATCAATGGCAAATATTAGTGTTGGCTTTGATATTTTAGGTGCAGCAATCAATCCAATTAGTGGTGCGATGTTGGGCGACTGTATTACTATCGAGTCTGCAACTGAGTTTAGCTTTACCAGTCAAGGTCAATTTGTTAAAAATTTACCAAAGGATCCCAAATTAAATATTGTTTATCAATGTTGGCAGCGTTTTTGTAAAGCCATGGGGAAAACATTACCGATAAAAATGACGCTTGAAAAAAACATGCCTATTGGTTCTGGATTAGGTTCAAGCGCTTGCTCTGTTGTTGGTGCTTTTGTTGCGTTAAATAAGTTTTTTAATGAACCATTTAATAAATTTGAATTGCTCTCCATGATGGGCGAACTTGAAGGCTGCATTTCTGGTAGTGTGCATTATGATAATGTTGCTCCTTGCTATTTAGGTGGAATGCAACTTATTCTCGACGAAATGGGCATTATAAGTGAGTCAATACCTCATTTTGAAAATTGGTATTGGGTGATGGCTTATCCTGGTATTAAAGTTTCTACAGCTGAAGCTCGAGCAATATTACCAGCTCAATATCAAAAAGCCGATTGTGTCGCGCACGGTCGTTACGTAGGTGGTTTTTTACATGCTTGTTATACTAAACAACCAAAACTTGCAGCAGCAATGTTAATTGATAATATTGCAGAACCTTATCGTAAACAATTGCTACCTAATTTCGATGAAACACAAAGAAAGGTCAAACAACTTGGTGCACTAGCATCGGGTATATCAGGCTCAGGGCCGACGATGTTTGTGGTGGCAGACAACCTTGAAACTGCACAGCAGATTGAGTCGTTGTTAAAAAGTTCTTATCTACAAAATGAAGAAGGTTTTACTCATATTTGTAAAATAGATCCACAAGGTGCAAGAGAGATTTAAGTTATTAAACAAAACAATAATATTAAATCAATAAGAAAACAATTAAAGCATAAAAGAATTGGAACACATTATGAAACTGTATAACTTAAAAGATCATTCAGAGCAAGTTAGTTTCGCGCAGGCGGTACAACAAGGTTTAGGGAAAGAACAAGGTCTATTTTTTCCAGAACAATTGCCAAAATTTTCATCTGCAGAAATAGAAGCACTTTTAAAAATGGACTTTATCACACGTAGTGCCAAAATCTTATCGGCGTTTATTGGCAATGAAATTAGCGATAATGATATGCATCGATTAGTGCAAAACGCATTCCAATTTCCAGCTCCAGTTAAATCAGTAGAGGATGATATTGGAACATTAGAACTTTATCATGGCCCAACATTAGCATTCAAAGACTTTGGTGGACGCTTTATGGCTCAGGCTTTAGTCCAGGTGGCAGCAGATAAAAAGATTACTATCTTAACAGCAACCTCTGGTGATACTGGTGCTGCTGTTGCCCATGCGTTTTATCACTTACCCAATATTCGTGTAGTGATTTTATATCCGGAAGGAAAAATTAGTCCGTTACAAGAAAAACTATTTTGTACTTTAGGCGATAACATTCACACAATTGCTATTCAAAGTGATTTTGATGCCTGCCAAGCTTTAGTTAAAAAAGCGTTTGATGATGAAGAGCTAAAAACTACAATTGGTTTAAACTCAGCTAACTCGATTAATATCAGTCGGCTTTTAGCTCAAATTTGCTATTATTTTGAGGCTTATGCACAGCTTACGCCAAAACAACGCGAACAATTAGTTATTTCAGTACCAAGTGGTAATTTTGGTGATTTAACTGCTGGTTTATTAGCAAAAACGATGGGGTTACCAATTAAACGCTTTATTGCTGCTACTAATGCTAATGATACGGTTCCACGTTATTTAGAAACAGGAAAATGGGAACCCCATAAAACTGTGGCAACATTATCAAATGCTATGGATGTTAGTCAGCCAAACAACTGGCCAAGAATCGAAGAAATTTATAAACGAGAAGGTTGGGTACTGAAATCATTAGGGCATGCTGCTGTTTCTGATGCAGTTTCCGTAGAAACGGTCAAGGAATTAGATAAAATAGGATATTTATCCGAGCCTCATGGTGCTATTGCTTATCGTGCATTACGAGACCAGTTGCAAGAAGGGGAGTATGGTTTATTTTTGGGTACAGCTCATCCAGCTAAGTTTAAAGAAGTAGTTGAGGATATCCTTGGCCGATCAATCTCACTACCACAACCTCTGGCTGAACGAGCTGATATGCCTTTACTTTCTCACCATATGCCTGATGATTTTAATAAATTACGTGATTTCTTAATCTCATTGACATGGTAAATTCAATTCCCGTCACCAGATTGGTGACGGTTTTTAGCTTTTTTGAATTACAAGTTAATTAATAGAGCTAGTTTATATTACTTTGTTGATAACTTGTTTAAATGGCTAATTTCGGCTATTGTAATGTAAGTTAAAACGTTATCAGGATATATTTATGCACTGTCCGTTTTGTAATGCAGATGATACAAAAGTTATTGATTCTCGTTTAGTTGGTGAAGGGTTTCAGGTTCGTCGTCGTCGACAATGTGTCGAATGTAATGAACGTTTTACGACATTTGAAGTGGCTGAATTAATTATGCCTAATGTTATTAAAAGCAATAAAGTTCGCGAACCTTTCAATGAAGATAAACTCCGCAATGGTATAAAACGAGCACTAGAAAAACGCCCTGTTAGTTTTGATGCAATTGAAGATGCAATTACTCGAATTAAATCGAAACTGAGAGCAACAGGAGAAAGGGAAGTACCGGCCAAATTAATTGGTAATTTTGTTATTGAAGAGCTTAAAAATCTCGATAAAGTTGCCTATATTCGTTTCGCATCTGTCTATTTTAGCTTTGATGATATTGAACAATTCAGTAATGAAATTGCTAAGTTACAACAAAAGTAATCCTCATTATGACTATGAATAAAGATCAATTTTATATGCAGCAAGCTATTGAGCTTGCTAAACTTGGTCGCTTCACTACTACCCCTAATCCTAATGTCGGTTGTATCATTGTTAAAAATGATCACATCATTGGTAAAGGTTTTCATATGAAAGCTGGTTTACCACATGCAGAAGTCTATGCACTAAAAATGGCTGGTGATGAAGCTAAAGATGCTACGGCTTATGTAACGCTAGAGCCTTGCAGCCATTATGGAAGAACGCCTCCTTGCGCAGATGCACTGGTTAAATCGGGAATTAAACGAGTTGTTATTGCTATGCAGGATCCTAATCCCAATGTCGCAGGACAAGGTATAAAGAGATTAACTGATGCAGGCATTGAAGTTTGTGTTGGCGTGTTAGCTGATCAAGCCGAAGCCATTAATAAAGGCTTTTTAAAACGGATGCGAACAGGTTTGCCATTTGTACAACTAAAAATGGCAGTTTCTTTAGATGGTAAAATAGCTATGGCATCAGGCGAAAGTAAATGGATAACCTCCGTTGCGGCAAGACAAGATGTTCAGCAATATAGAGCTCAGGCAAGTTGTATCTTAAGTACCAGAAAAACAGTTCAGGAAGATAATGCGAGTTTAACGGTTAGATATAATGAATTACCTGATTCAATTAAAGAAATTTACCCTTCTACCGAAATTCGTCAACCTATACGAGTGATAATCGATAGCAAAAATCAAATGACGGGTGATGAAAATATCTTTAATCAGCCTGGTGAAACTTGGTTGGTTAGAAAGCAAAATGTTCTAATATCATCACCAAATACAAAACTTATCATTGAATCATCAAACAGTCATCAAGTCGACTTATTAGAATTATTATCCATATTAGCCAAGCAGCAAATAAATTCTGTATGGGTCGAAGCTGGATCTCATTTAGCCGGTGCGCTAATTGAGCAAAATCTCGTGGATGAGTTAATCATCTATTATGCACCTAAATTGCTTGGTCATAATGCACAAGATATGTTTGTATTACCTCACTTACAAAAACTTTCGTTAGCACCTCAGTTCCGATTTGAATCTGTTGAAATGGTGGGTGATGATCTGAAAATAATGTTGAGGAACGGGGTTTTTTGATAACTTTTATTTAAATATATTGTGCTATTTAACAATTTTTGAGTTGTTAATATTCTATTTTAACGATTAACTATATCTCTGTAATTTAAAAATAAAGTACAAACTGAGTATATTTTTACACTACTTAATCGGTTCAGTTTCTTTCTAGGGTTTATCGTTTACAACTTGTATGATAAATTTTATCTGTTTTTGAGTTAGGTATTTATCTTTTAACATAGGATGTGAAATGGCTAAAGTATCTTCGGCACAATTAAAGCGGCGATTGGAAATTGCTGCGATTGTGCGCAAAAATGGAGAAATAAAAGTTGATGAGTTATCTGACATGCTACAAGTTTCTCATGTAACTATTCGTCAGGATTTAACATATTTAGAACATCAAGGGTATTTAAAACGTTTTTTTGGGCGAGCAATCTATATTTCGCCTGAAGATTTTATTAGCAATTCAAATAGTGTGTATCCAAGTCGTTTGGCATCATATCTTAATACTGATAATAGTGATGTTAATTTAGTAAAAACTTGTCTAAATTATATTGAAGATGGTGATACAATTTTTTTAAGTCATGGTCATTTGATTCGAAAATTGATTCCTTTTCTGCATAATAAAAAATCATTAACAGTTATTTTAAATGATATTAATAACGCGAAACTGGTTAGAGAATTCTCAGATGCAGAAGTGATTCTTGTTGGTGGTTTTTTAATAAATGGTAATGTACTACAGCATCCTAACTTTTCATCATCTATATTAACGCAATTCCCAATATCACATTTTATATTCGAATTCGCAGCTATTAATACTAATAATTATTTAGCTATTCAAGATATTGAACATCAAGAACTTTATCAACAGATATTAAAAAGTTCAGATCATTCTATCGGTATTTTACCACCAAGAATCAGCAGTAATGATAATCATACTATTGGTAAATTAAAAAACATGGATGTTATTATTTTATCCCGCTCCGCTGTTAATGAATATCATCAACTATTGCTTAATTCTAATTTTAAACAACATACAACAAGTAAATATTCTGTGACTTACCATAATGCATTGGAGGCCTAATTAACATGGATGTTAAAATTTGTACAATGGGCGAATTGTTTGTTGAATTTGTTGCTAAGGAATTCAATCAACGGTTTGATTATACAAATGAATATATTGGACCATACCCTAGTGGAGCTCCGGCTATCTTTGCAAATCAAGTTGCCAAATTAGGTTTTCCAGTTATCTTTTTAAGTTGTGTAGGAAAAGATCCTTTTGGAAAAATGTGCATTAACCGACTTAAACAAGATGGGGTTAATGTTAATGGGATCACTTCTCACAATAAAGTAAAAACAGCTAGCGCATTTTCAACGCAAATTGGTCCAAAAGAGCGAAGTTTAATTTATAACGTTTTAAATAGTGCCTGTGGCTTAATTTCATTTGATCATGTGAATGAAGCTTTATTAAAAGACTGCAATCATTTACATATTATGGGATCATCACTTTATTCATTTCGAGCCATTGATGCAATGTGCAAAGTAATAAATTTTATTAAAAGCCATGGTGGAACTGTTTCTTTTGATCCTAATTTCCATAAAGAAATGTCTGAGATTCGTGAGATAGAACAGTCTTTTAGTTATATATTAGAATTTACCGATATCATGTTGATTAATGAAACACAAGTTAGGTATTTTTCTGAAAATAATGAAAGTGATGAAGAAACGATTAAAGCTTTATTGGAGAAGGGTATCAAACATCTCGTGGTGAAGAAAGGCAGTGATGGTGCGAATTATTATTGTTGCGATGATAAAAATAATATTAATACAATTTATTCTAAGGGTTTTAGTATTGATGCGATTGACCATTCGGGTGCTGATTACTGCTTTGATGCAACTTTTGTGAGTTTACTACTGTCAGGATTTAGTGCTGAACAGGCTTTAATGTATGCAAATGCTTGTTATGCATTGTCTTCATCTTATAAAGGACCAATGGAAGGAACATCATCCCTTATCGCGATTGAAAAATTCTTATCGGAAAATATAAATAATTAATCTTATTTCAAACCCTAAAAAAATCCCAATAACAATGTTATTGGGAAAACATAAGGAATAGGAAAACAATGAAATAAATGCATTGTTGTACATATTATGCACTCTTTTCAGATGTATTTTAGTTAAGATATGCGTAGGTTTAGTTAAATTGTTAGTATTTGTTTTGTTAATAAATAGTAAATCTTTTAACTGATTTCGTTATAAGAATATTTCAAGTAATGAATTTAAAAATAATTTCCCATGCTCTGTGATTTGCCAGCATTGGTTGTTATCAATCAAATATTTTTTTTCAACAGCAGTCGATATCTGCTTATCAATAGAGTGTAAAGGTAAAAAAGTTCGTTGTTCAAATTCGGATTTAGGTGTGGCTTCAAATAATCTAAATCTATTCATAAAAAATTCAAATGCTAACTCATCTTTAGGGACAGTATAAGATTGTTCCAAATAGCGTCCTTCTAAATATCCTTTAGGATGTTTTGTTTTTACGGTGCGAATAATTGTGCCATCATTTTGGGTTAATTTTCCATGAGCACCACAACCAACACCGATATAATCACCAAACCGCCAATAATTTAAATTATGTTGGCATTGATAATTGGCCTTTGCATAAGCAGATGTTTCATATTGTAGGTAACCATGCTTAGTTAATAATTGATGGCCTTGTTGATAAATATCCCATAACATATCATCATCAGGTAAAACAGGCGGTTTAGAACCAAATAAAGTGTTAGGTTCTATTGTAAGTTGATACCAAGATAAATGTGGCGGTGCAATTTCTATTGCCTGTTTTAGATCACTCAATGCATCACATACTGTTTGATTAGGTAAGCCATGCATTAAATCTATATTAAAGCTTTTTAACTTTAAATTTTGTGCTAATTTTCCAGCATCTATTGCTTCTTGCGGATTATGAACTCGTCCTAATTTTGCAAGCTTATCTGCTTGAAAGCTTTGTACACCAATTGATATTCGATTAATTCCAGCTTGTTGATATCCCTTAAATCTTTCTACATCAACTGAATTAGGATTGGCTTCAATTGTTATTTCTGCGTCGTGATTAATTGGTATAATTTTATTTATACTCATTAATAATTTATTAATTAACTCCGCGGAGAAAAGACTGGGTGTACCTCCACCAATAAAAATAGAGTCAATAGAACGATCATTTGAAAGCATGACGTCTTGTTTTAAATCATTAATTAAATGATTTATATATGCTGAATAATCGGGCGTTTTCTTCATGTTATGTGAATTAAAATCACAATATGGACACTTTTGTACACACCATGGCATATGTATATATAAACTCAACGGGATTTTATATTGAACCATATACCTTTCCTCAAATTTTTAAAAAAGTGTCAGCAACTGATAATAAATAGCTGGCTATATTACTCCAATTTAGTAAAAAAAGCTTTTATTCCGTTTTTATAATTCGAATAATGCGCGTACAATTAATGACTAAAGACGATGTTCGCCAAGCAAATTAGATAGTTAGGAGTAAATATGAGTATTATTAAGCAGATTTTAGATAGTGATTTATCAAGTACATCAGTGAGTGCATCAGTTAATCAATGTACATTTGGTGAATTGCCTGTCATAGTGATTAAACATAAAACGTGTTCAGCAGCAGTATCGTTACAAGGTGCTCATCTTTTATTTTGGCAACCTTCAACAGAACCGACACCGGTTATTTGGTTAAGTCAAAAAGCTAACTTTAAAAAGGAAGTTGCAATTAGAGGGGGAGTACCAATTTGTTGGCCATGGTTTGGTAAATTGGGTGATCCTATGCATGGTTTTGCGCGTCTGGTTGAATGGAAATTAGATTCTTGCAAAGAAGATAATAATGGAGTGAATTTAACTTTATCATTAACTAATAATCAGCAAACAGAACAGTTTTTCACAAAACCTTTCCAAGCTTGGTTAACCATTCATGTTGGACAAACGTGTGAAGTGAATTTATCTTGCACTGGGGATTTCGAAGCAACAAGTGCATTACATACTTATTTTGAAGTTAATAATATTAATGATGTCACTGTTAAAGGTTTAGGCGATTCTTATCAAGAACGCTTAGCAGTTGAAAATAAACCATCAATTTCAGGGCAACTTACCTTTAATCAAGAGGTTGATCGCATTTATACCCATGCGGATGACTCAATCCTTATTACCGATGGTAAACGAACAATTAAATTAACTAATGTTAATGCAACTGATGTTGTTACTTGGAATCCTTGGATAGATAAAGCTAAAGCAATGGCGGATTTTGCTGATGAAGAATATCAATCTATGGTATGTGTTGAAACGTGTCGTATTAATAAGGCGTTAAAATTATCGCCAATACAGAAATCAACATATGGATTTAAGATTGAAGTTATTTAATCATTAGATTTTGATATTGCAAACGCAATCAATATAAGACTATATCTTTATTAAACTGATTATTTGATTGCGTTTACAATCATAACACTTTATAATCCTTAGCGCTTTTTAGAGCATCAATTTTATAGCCAACTACTGGGTCGCCTGTAATTGGTTTTTTATTTAGAATAAACAAGAGAAATCAATATGTTTAAATTTAAAGCAGAAGTTAGAAAAGAGCATGGTAAGGGTGCGAGCCGCCGCCTGCGTCACGCTGGTCAGTTCCCAGCAATTGTTTATGGTGGAACAGAACCTGCAATTTCTATTGTGTTAGATCACAATCAAATTTTCAATATGCAAGAAAAACCAGAGTTTTATTCTGAAGTACTAACTATTGAAATTGACGGTAAAGCAGTTAAAGCTAAAGTGCAAGCAGTACAACGTCATCCATTTAAACCAAAATTAGTTCACATGGATTTTGTACGCGCATAATCATATGTTTGTTGAAAAATCATTCAACAATATCTTTAAATAAAAGGTCACCTAAATGGTGACCTTTTATTTTTTACTATAGTCTTAAAACGACAAATACCTATTGTTATAATTTATTCTATTAACTTGATGTATATTGGTATTAAACATAATAAAATAAATTGTAGATTACACCATTTTAGGAGAAACTCATGTCTGATATCCCAGCTTGCGATTTGGTAATTTTTGGCGCTAAAGGGGATTTAACAAGGCGCAAACTCTTACCGTCTCTATATCAATTAGAAAAATATGGAAAGTTGCCAAAGCAGACAAAAATTTTAGGTGTAGGTCGAGCTGATTGGGATCAAGCCGCTTACACTGAGGTTGCAAAAGATGCGTTAACCACATTTATGACTGAACCACTAGATGAAAGTATTTGGCAACGTTTTAGCCAACGCCTTAACTTTCATAAGTTAGATGTTAATGACATTGCCGGTTTTAATTTATTAAAAGATAAGCTTGAAAAGTCACATCCTGCTATTTTCTATTTTGCGATGCATCCCAATGCCTTTGGTACGATTTGCCAAGGGTTAGCTGAAGCAGGTTTAAATCAGGCTCAAAATAGAATTGTAATGGAAAAACCACTAGGTTTTGATCTGCAATCATCAAAGGAAATTAATGATTCAGTTGCAAAATTTTTCAGTGAATCACAAGTTTATCGTATCGACCATTACTTAGGAAAAGAGTCAGTTTTAAATTTACTCGCACTTCGTTTCGCTAATCCTGTATTTGCTTCGCTTTGGGATAGAAATTCTATTGATCATGTTGAAATCACTGTTGCAGAACAAGTAGGAATTGAAGGTCGCTGGGGTTATTTTGATAAAGCGGGTCAAATGCGTGATATGGTGCAAAACCATTTATTACAAATTCTGACGATGATTGCCATGTCTCCACCTGCAAATCTTGAAGATAATAGCTTGCGTAGAGAAAAGATTGCTGTACTTAATGCATTACGTCCAATTAATAAAGCAAATATCCGTGAAAAAGTTGTTAGAGGACAATATACTGCAGGGTTTGTTAATGGTATCAATGTTCCTGGTTATTTAGAAGAAGATGGTGCAAACAAACAAAGTAATACGGAAACATTTGTTGCTATTCGAGTTGATATTGATAATTGGCGTTGGGCGGGTGTGCCTTTTTATTTACGAACCGGCAAACGTTTACCAAGCAAGTGTTCTGAAGTAGTAGTTTATTTTAAATCTTTACCCCTTAATTTATTTAGTGAGTCTTATTCTGAACTACCGCAGAATAAACTAACAATTCGTCTACAGCCAGATGAAGGTATGGATATTGAGATTTTAAATAAGGTGCCAGGATTAGACAGTACACATAATTTACAAACGACTAAGTTAGATTTAAGTTTTAGTGAAACTTTTCATCAACAAAGTGCTGATGCTTATGAGCGGTTGTTACTTGAAGTGATGCGAGGAAGACAAGCATTATTTGTTCATCGAGATGAAGTAGAGGCAGCTTGGAAATGGGTTGATTCAATTATTAGTGCCTGGAAATTAGATAATGAACCACCTAAAACTTATCCTGCTGGTACTTGGGGGCCTGTCGCTTCGGTTGCTTTGATAACTAAAGATGGTCATTCATGGCATGAGTTTGAATAGAGGAATTTAACAATATGTTTACATTAAAAAAATATCCAAATAGTCAATTATTAATTGAAGATTTAGCTGCTTATATTGTCAAAGATTTGAAACAAGCTATTGATAAAAAGGGACATGCTTCTATTGCTGTATCAGGTGGTAAAACACCTATTCCATTATTTAAACTATTAAGCCAACAAGATTTAGATTGGCACAATGTTTTTATTACATTAGTAGATGATAGATGGGTAGATGATACCGATGACGCTAGTAATGAAAAATTAGTGTTAACTTACTTATTACAAAATAAAGCTAAATTGGCCAATTTTGTAGGTTTAAAAAATAGTTGTGATAATCCATTTGATGGTGCAGAAATTACAGACAAAATTTTAAATAAAATTCCTATGCCTTTAGATGTTTTAATCTTAGGAATGGGAGAAGATGGTCATACTGCCTCACTTTTCCCGGGTGCGGCAAATTTGCGGGCTGGTTTGGATATGAAATCAGGTCGCAAAGTTGTTGGAATGACTCCATTGACGGCTCCATTAGACCGTATTACTTTAACATTACCAACTATTTTAGATAGTCAAAATATCTATCTGCATTTAGTTGGAGAAAGCAAAATGCAGGTATTACAACAAGCAGAAAAGGGAGATGATATTAATCAAATGCCAATTCGAGCAATACTGCAACAAAACAAAGTCAATGTAATTGGTTTTTGGACAGCATCTTAACTGAACAATCAACTTTGCCAGTTTTACTGGCAAAGCTTTCATTTCTGGTCTTATATTAAAACACCTATAGAGCTATTTTTAATTATTAATAAATTGATTATTTGTGGCTTTTTTATTTATTAGTTTGTTTCGGATATTAATAAACACTGTTAATAATTTCGTCTTACCATTTCTAAGCACTTCACTTAATTTGTTAGTGCTCACTTATTATCTTATTAATTTCTTAAATTGTTAGAAATTAATTGATTAAATATCTATTATTTTTGTAACTTTTGTGGTAAAAAGTGGGGTTAAGTGGTAAAAAATAGGTTTTTAATTAACATATTGATTTTTTAATAATTTAAAAACAATAAAAATTAACAATTACGGTGCTTTCATGTTTAGTGGTGCAATTTCAGTCAATTTAGATAGCAAAGGGCGAATAGCAATCCCTACTCGTTATCGTGAATTTTTGCCTGATGGTTTAGTTTGTACCATTGGTTTATATCACCCCTGTTTGACACTTTATTCAATGACTGAATGGCAAAAAATTGAATTACAGCTATCAACATTATCAACAGTTGTTGAAGCAGAACGAAGAATTAAAAGACTATTATTAGGTTATGCAACGGAATGTAATTTAGATAATGCAGGACGTATTTTACTTCCACCAACTTTACGTACTTATGCAAAACTAGAAAAACATACCATGTTTGTTGGCCAATCTAATAAATTTGAGATATGGGATGAAGCAATTTGGTATCAACAAATTAGTGATGACATTGCCACATTATCAACAGATGTTGAAAACTTATCAGAAAATTTAAAAAGTCTAACAATTTAATAAGAGTAAATAAAGATGGATTATCAACATAAAACTGTTTTGTTAAATGAAGCTGTGGCTGCATTAAATATAAAAAAAAACGGTATTTATATTGATGGTACTTTTGGGCGTGGTGGTCATTCTAGGTTAATTCTTGAACAATTGGGCGAACAAGGGAAACTAATTGCAATTGACCGAGATGAGCATGCTGAACAAGCCGCACTTAATATAACCGATCCTAGGTTTACTTTTATTCGAGGAGAGTTTTCGAATGTACATCAATATATCAATGATTTAGGGTTGTTAGGTAATATTGATGGCTTTTTATTAGATCTGGGGGTTTCATCTCCACAATTAGATGATCCTGAAAGAGGATTTTCTTTTATGCGAGATGGACCACTTGATATGCGGATGAATAACCGCAAAGGTGTAACTGCAAGTGAGTGGTTACTAAATAGTGATGAAAATGATATCGCATGGGTTTTAAAAACTTTTGGGGAAGAAAAGTTTGCCAAAAGGATTGCACGTGCAATTGTGGAACAGAATAAAGTTTCACCAATTACTCGTACATTAGAATTAGCAAATCTAATTGAAAAAGCAACACCGAAAAAAGACAAAAATAAACACCCAGCAACACGCTCGTTCCAAGCTATTCGCATTTATATAAATAGTGAATTGGAAGAAGTTGAGCAAGCCTTAAATAGCAGTTTGTCAGTGCTTGCTGCTCAAGGAAGAC
This sequence comes from Gilliamella sp. B2911, assembly GCF_026536965.1. Classification (NCBI taxonomy): domain Bacteria; kingdom Pseudomonadati; phylum Pseudomonadota; class Gammaproteobacteria; order Orbales; family Orbaceae; genus Gilliamella; species Gilliamella sp. B2911. Next base: position 169,130 of record NZ_JAFNNA010000001.1, read on the forward strand.
TTGCAGTTATTAGTTTTCATTCATTAGAAGATAGAATTGTTAAACAATTTATAAATAAACAGAGTAAAGGTCCTAATTTACCAGCTGGCTTACCATTAACAGAACAACAAATTAAACAATATGGTGATGCTAAATTAAAATCACTTGGCAAAATTAAGCCAAGCAATAATGAAATATATGGTAACCCGCGTTCTCGAAGCGCGATATTAAGGATAGCAGAAAGGAAAAATGAATAGTAACAATGAAATTTATCAAAGAACAAGTGTAGATATACACAATCAAAAAAGACCCAGCAAAAGTTTATTTGGATTAATCCTTAGTGATTTGCTCGGCCATCAAAAAATTTCATTATTGTTATTGGTGTTTATTATTATTTCTGCTGGAGCTGTATTAGTTATAACCCAGCAAGTCCGTAAACAATTATTTGAACGTGAACAATTATTACTCGAACAAGATGTTTTAGAAAGTGAATGGCGTAATTTAGTTATTGAGGAAAATGTACTTGCTGATCCAAAACGTGTTGAAGATAAAGCTAAAAATCAATTGGGTATGTCATATGTGACACCGCAAAATGAAACCGTTATTGTGATAAAGAGTAAATAATGAAGTTTGCTAATAAAAGAGATAATGTAAAACATACTACAAAGTCGAATAAAGGGAATAAATTAAATAGTAAAAAACAAATTTTTACCCTCACTCGATTTTATATTGTTTATGGTTTTATTATTTTAGCAATTATTGGTTTACTTGTCCGATTGGCAATTTTACAAATAATAGAACCTGATAAGTTAATTGCTGAAGCCAATAAACGCTCAATTCGTCATCAAGAAATGAGCGCACCTCGAGCAATGATTACGGATCGTAATGGCAGAGCATTGGCTGTTAGTGTACCTATGTATGATGTTTGGGCTGATCCGAAAATTGTTGTACAAAAAGGCGGAGTTGATCCTAATGATATCCGTTGGCAAGGATTAGCAAAGACATTGAATATTCCAATGTCGACACTAGAGCAAAAATTGAGTAATCCATCGATGCGTTTTGTTTATTTGTCTAAACAAATTACACCAACAATATCGGATTATTTAAAACAATTAAAATTACCTGGTATTTCGTTTGCCAAAACATCTAAACGTTATTATCCAGCAGCTGAAAATATAGCACAATTAATCGGTTTAACTGACATTGATGAAAATGGAACGGAAAAAGGTTCAGAAGGAATTGAAAAAAGCTTTAATAAATGGCTGATTGGTGAATCAGGACAACGTGTTGTTAGGCGAGATCGTGTTGGTAGAGTTATAGAAGAATTAGAAAGGACTGAAAGTGAAGTTGCTTCTGATTTGACATTAAGTATTGATGAACGTTTACAATCGCTCGTTTACAGTGAACTTAGTCAAGCTGTGGAATTTAACAAAGCTGATAGTGGCACAGCTGTTTTAATTGATGTTCACACGGGTGAAATATTGGCCATGGCAACCAGTCCATCCTATAACCCGAATAATCGATCTTCAATTGATTATAGTTTATTACGAAATCGAGCGATAACAGATGCATTTGAGCCAGGTTCAACAGTTAAACCTTTAGTTGTTATGGCTGCATTAGAGAAAAAAATAGCTGATTTAAACACGGTTATTGATACTAGACCTTTTTTGGTAAATCGTTATGAAATCAAAGATGTGTCTTATCAAAAAGCCCTAAATTTGGCTGGTATCCTTGAAAAATCAAGTAACGTCGGTGTGAGTAAGTTAGCTTTACAAATGCAATCAGGTGACCTTGTTGAGTTTTATAGCCGTTTTGGGTTAGGACAACCAACTGAACTCGGTTTAGGTGGAGAAGTGAGTGGTTCAATTGCTGCTGATAGAACAAGAAAATGGGCTGATATAGAAAGAGCGACGTTTTCTTTTGGTTATGGATTAAGTGTTACCCCACTACAGCTAGCTAGGGCTTATGCAACTATCGGTAGCTATGGTGTTTATCGACCTGTTTCAATATTAAAAATTAACGAGCCAGTAGAAGGTAAACGTGTTGTAGCTGAAAAAACAGCTAAAACAGTAGTGCAATTAATGGAAGCGGTTGCTGTGACTGGCGGTGGTACCAAAGCTTCTGTCCCTGGATATAGTGTAGGTGTTAAAACGGGTACAGCTAAAAAACTATCTGGTGGACGATATGTTAATCAATATTTAGCTTATACCGCTGGTATTGCACCAGCAACAGGACCTAAATATTCACTGGTTGTTGTTATCGATAATCCAAAAGCTGGGCAATATTATGGTGGTTCTGTTTCAGCCCCTGTTTTTAGCCGTATTATGGGGGGAGTTCTTAGAACAATGAATGTAAAACCAGATCGTCAAGTTGATGGTCAAATGATTGTATATTAATAGGTAATAAATAATGGCAACAAGCACATTTAAAACTTTATATAACTTATTAGGTGGGAATCAACTACCAGTAGATGATTTCCCGCTTAATCAATTAGTAATTGATAGTCGGAAAGTGCAAAAAGGAGATGTGTTTGTAGCTATTAAAGGGTATACCGTTAATGGTAAAGATTTTATTCCTCAAGCAATTTCATCAGGTGCTGTTCTTGTTCTAACTGAAACAAACAGAAAATCAAATGATTTGAAAATTGATTACCTAAATCAAAAAGACGAGAAAGTTATTCCACAAATAAGTGTGTTTCAACTTTCTCAAAAATTATCAAAAATTGCAGCTGATTTTTATCATTCACCTTCTAAACATTTATCTGTAATTGGAGTAACGGGGACAAACGGTAAAACGACAATTACGCAGTTGATTGCACAATGTGCAACTTTATTAAATAAAAAATCCGCATTGTTAGGCACGATTGGTAATGGTGTTTACAATCATCTCGAACCCTCGCCAAACACAACTTTATCTGCTGTAGAAGTTCAGTCTTATCTAGCTGATTTTGTAGCAAAACGTGTTCAAGTTGTGGCAATGGAAATTTCTTCCCATGGGTTATCGATGAATCGGGTAAAAGAATTACATTGTGCAGCGACAGTATTTATTAATCTAAGCCGAGATCATCTTGACTATCATAAAACGATGAATAGATATGCTAAGGCAAAATGGTCGCTATTTAGTTCTGATGAAAAAGAAAAGCAGGTAGCTAGTTCAGGAAAACCCATTATTAATTATGATGATGCTTATGGACGACGTTGGATTGATAAATTATCAAAAGCGACTGCAGTATCATGCCAACCTAAGTCCTTGCGACGCTTGAAGATGATGGACAACCCTTTTGTTGGTGTGTCAATGATTGAATATCATGATAAAGGTGCCGAAATTCACATGGAATCAAGCTGGGGTAATGCCATTATTCATAGCCGATTACTAGGTGAATTTAATGTATCAAATTTACTATTAGCAATCGCAACATTACTAACACTTGATTATCCATTTTTTGCAGTAGTCAATATGGCATCGTACCTTAAGCCAATATGTGGTCGCATGGAAGTGATACACGTGAAAAATAGCCCAACGGTAATCATTGATTATGCCCATACACCTGACGCTCTACAAAAAGCATTACAAGCAAGCCGCATTCATTGCAAAGGTAAATTATGGGTGATTTTTGGCTGTGGAGGCGATAGAGATACAGGTAAAAGACCATTAATGGGGGAAGTTGCTGAACAGTTTGCCGATAAAATTGTATTAACTAATGATAATCCTCGTACTGAAGATGAAATAAAAATTATTCATGATATACAAGAAGGGCTAACTGACGTTAAAAATACACAAGTTATTACTGATAGAGTTGAAGCTATCACAAAGACCCTAGCTCAAGCCAAACCTGATGATGTTATTCTAATAGCTGGGAAAGGACATGAAGATTATCAGATTATAGGTATAACAAAGCATCATTATTCAGATCAAGAAACCGTAAAACAGATTTTAGGAGTAGAGAATCAATCATGATTCCTTTAGATATTAAGCAAGTTGAAAAAATAGTTAATGGGACTTCTTATCATATTCAAGATGAGAGATTAACTATTGAAGAAATTTGTACTGATTCACGAAAAATTACTCATAAATCACTATTTATTGCATTAGTGGGTGATAAATTTGATGGTCATTTATTTGCTAAACAAGCTATTAAAAATGGAGCTTGTTTGGTAATTGCTAATCACAAACTCGACGATGATATTCCTCAAATAGTAGTAAATGATACCCATTTAGCATTAGGTCAAATCGCTTCATTTGTGCGAGATCAAAGCTCAGCTAAAATTGTCGCGTTGACTGGTTCATCAGGTAAAACATCTGTGAAAGAAATGACTGCTACTATTTTACAGCAGTGTGGTGAAACACTTTATACTCAAGGTAATTTTAATAATGATATTGGAGTTCCATTAACGTTATTAAGATTATCAAAGCAAGATCAATTTGCAGTTATTGAACTGGGTGCAAATCATATTGGTGAAATTGCTTATACCACTCGTTTAGTTAAACCAAATAGTGCACTCATTAATAATATTGCTTTAGCTCATATTGAAGGTTTTGGTTCACTTGAAGGGGTAGCAACAGCTAAAGGTGAAATCTTTGAAGGGCTTTCAGAAAACGGCATCGCGATTATTAATTTAGATAGTTGTTCTGATAATTGGTTAAAAGAGCTAAATAATAAAACTGTTTGGACCTTTTCTTTACATAATTCTTCTGCTGATTTTTATGCTAGTAATATAAAAGTAATGGATCAGACTATTTTCACATTGTGCACACCAATTGGTGAGAGTGAAATCACCTTACCATTAGTTGGTGAGCATAATGTATCTAATGCAATAGCTGCTGCAGCTTTAGCAATATCAGTAGGTGCAACTTTAATAGAAGTTAAGAAGGGATTAGCAACGTCGAAATCAGTGAAAGGGCGTCTTTACCCAATTAAATTAAATCAAACTCAATTAATTTGGGATGATTCCTATAATGCTAATGTTGGGTCAATGTCGGCTGCTATTAATGTTTTAGCAACTCAACCAGGTTATCGAGTTTTAGTTGTAGGTGATATGGCGGAATTGGGACATAACGCAAAAAATTATCATCAACAAATTGGTGAATTAGCTAAACAACAAAAAATTGATTGTGTTGTCAGTGTTGGTGATTTAAGCGAATTGATTAGCCAATTTAGTGGTGTTGGACACCATTTTGTTGATAAACATAAAGCAGTGGAGTTTTTGTTAGCGTTATTACAAAAATATCCAAACTTAACTATGTTAGTTAAAGGTTCGCGTAGTGCAAGAATGGAAGAATTAATCACAGAAATTCAATTAAAAACAGGTCAGGATTAAAAATTATGTTGGTGTGGATATCAGAATATTTAGTTAAATATTTTACTTTTTTTAATGTTATTTCTTATCTAACGGTAAGGGCTATTCTTGCGTTATTAACATCATTGGCAATTTCGTTAATTATGGGGCAAAAAGTAATTGATTGGCTTCAAAAATTACAAATTGGTCAAGTTATTCGCCACGATGGTCCTGAATCTCATTTAAGTAAGAAGGGAACACCAACAATGGGTGGAACGCTTATTTTAGCTTCTATTTCGTTTTCTGTTTTTCTATGGGCAGATCTACGAAATCCTTATGTTTGGGTAACCTTATTTGTTTTACTTGGTTATGGTCTTGTTGGTTTCGCTGATGATTATTTAAAAGTTATCCGTAAAAATACTGCGGGTTTAATTGCTAGGTGGAAATATTTTTGGCAGTCAGTTATTGCATTAATTGTGGCTTTTGGTCTTTATGCATATGGGAAAGATAGTTCCGTAACAGTATTAGTTGTTCCTTTTTTCAAAGATGTTATGCCGCAATTAGGGTTATGGTTCATTTTACTGACTTATGTGGTTATTGTTGGTGCAGGTAATGCAGTAAATCTTACTGACGGTTTAGATGGCCTAGCAATTATGCCAACTGTGTTTGTAGCTGCTGGTTTTGCTCTTGTTGCTTGGGCGACAGGTAATGTTAACTTTGCTGCATATTTACATATTCCATATATCAAATTTAGTGGCGAACTAATGATTGTTTGTACTGCAATCATTGGTGCAGGTCTTGGCTTTCTATGGTTTAACACCTATCCAGCGATGGTTTTTATGGGTGATGTAGGCTCGTTAGCTTTAGGTGGTGTGTTTGGGATTATCTCAGTACTACTGAGACAAGAATTTTTATTATTAGTAATGGGTGGAATTTTTGTTATAGAGACTTTATCCGTAATTTTACAAGTAGGTTCGTTCAAATTAAGAGGTAAACGAATTTTCAAAATGGCACCAATTCACCATCATTATGAATTAAAAGGTTGGCCAGAACCAAGAGTAATTGTTCGGTTTTGGATTATTTCATTGATGTTAGTCGTAATTGGTTTATTAACCTTGAAATTACGTTAAATAAAATAGAGTAGGATTGCATCATGGTTGACTATCAAGGTAAAAAAGTTGTTATTATCGGATTAGGGATAACAGGACTTTCGTGTGTTGACTATTTTCTTGCTCAGAATGTTATACCGAAAGTGATTGATACACGTTTATCTCCCTCAGGATTAGAGCAATTAGATGATCGTGTTATTTATCATTTAGGAAATCTAAATATAGACTGGCTATTTGAAGCAGATCTGATTATTGCCAGTCCTGGTATTGCATTATCTACACCTGAATTACAAAAAGCCGCTGAAAAAGGTATTGAGATTGTTGGTGATATCGAGCTTTTTTGCCGTGAAGTTAATCAAGATAGAAATAAAAAAATTATTGCTATTACAGGGGCAAATGGTAAAACAACCGTTACTACATTGGTTGGGGATATTGTCAAAGAGGCTGGATTAAAAGTTGGCGTTGGTGGCAATATCGGTGAACCTGCTCTTTCACTATTAAAACAAGATTGTGATATTTATGTGTTAGAACTTTCGAGTTTTCAGTTAGAAACGACATCAAGCTTACAAGCTTCTGTGGCAACAATATTGAATATTTCCGAAGACCATATGGATCGTTATCCTCTTGGTTTAATGCAGTATGCTGAAGCTAAACAACGCATTTATCACAATGCAAAATGTTGTGTAATTAATCATGATGATAAATTAACTAAACCAAAGAATAATCATCACCACTGTGTTTCATTTGGAATAAAGGCTGGGGATTATCATTTAGATGATAATTATGAATACTTGATTGCACAACAAAAGCCAGTCCTAGCGACTAACGCAATGAAATTAATTGGATGTCATAATTATTTGAATGCATTAGCAGCATTAGCTATTGCCGATAGTTTAAACATTGATCGTGATTCAAGTTTGAAAACTATTGCTAATTTTCAGGGGTTACCTCATCGCTTTGAGTTAGTATTTGAGAGCAATGGGGTAAAATGGATTAATGACTCTAAAGCAACAAATGTAGGTAGCACAGAAGCTGCTTTAAATAGTGTTATATGTAATGGAAAATTGTTTTTATTGCTAGGTGGAGATGGCAAATCAGCAGACTTTTCACCTTTGATTCCTTATTTAAAAGATAGAAATATTGAAATTTTCTGTTTTGGACGAGATCGAAATTTACTTGCTAATTTAGCGCCTAATATATCAACGATTACAGAAACGATGGCTGAAACTATTGAATGTATAGCTAAAAAAGTAGCACCAAAAGACGTGGTGTTGCTTTCGCCTGCTTGTGCAAGTTTAGATCAGTTTAAAAATTACATTGAGCGCGGAAATCTTTTTGCACAACTTGCTAAGCAGTATACTCAAAGGGGTGAAAAATGACATTCTTTTGGATAAGAAAACAAGTAAATCCAAATATTCCTTTCGATAACCAGTTGCTTTGGACAGTGATTGGTTTAATGATATTTGGTTTAATTATGGTGACATCCTCATCAATGGCATTTAGTGAAAGTGCTCCTTTCTTTTATACCCAACGCGAGTTAATCCAAATTGGAATGTCGCTATTTTTAATGTGTATAGCTTTATATATTCCTATGCAACGTTGGCAACAATTTGGATCAGTTTTATTAATTATTTCAATTATTATGCTGATAGTTGTTTTGGGGATTGGTTCTTCAATTAATGGTGCGTCGCGTTGGATTCCGTTAGGTGTTTTTAATTTTCAACCAGCTGAGCTTTCTAAATTATCATTATTTCTATTTTTAGCAGGTTATCTAGCTCGTAAATCAGATGAAGTTCAAAACGGATTTTGGGGCTTTTTTAAACCTATGGTGGTGATGGCTGTTTTATCAATTTTATTACTAAAACAGCCTGACTTAGGTACGGTGATTGTATTATTCATGGTCACAATCGGCATTTTATTTATTGCTGGTGCTCAATTATGGCAATTTATTGCCATTTTACTAACTGGGGTTGGTGCAGTTGCTTGCCTTATTTTATATGAATCTTACCGTTTGACACGTTTAATGACATTCCTTGATCCATGGCAAGATGCCACTGGAGCCGGTTATCAGCTTGTTGCTTCATTAATGGCTATTGGTAATGGTGGTATAACTGGACAAGGAATTGGTAATTCTATTTTTAAATTACGCTATCTACCTGAATGTCATACTGATTTTATTTTTTCAATTATTTCAGAAGAGTATGGATATATCGGTGTCGTAGCTTTGTTGTTATTACTTTTCTTTCTAACATTTAAAGCATTAGCTATAGGATATCGGGCGTTAAACGAAGGATCTCAATTTTCAGGCTATTTAGCTTGTGAAATTGGCATTTGGTTTGGTTTTCAAACTTTTGTTAATGTTGGTGTAACATCCGGTATGTTACCTACAAAAGGTTTAACTTTGCCATTTATTAGTTATGGAGGCTCAAGCCTTATTGTAATGAGTATTGCAGTTGCAATATTACTAAGAATAGATTTTGAGTTTAGACAACAACAAGCTCAAGCAAGAATAAGGTCAATTAAATAATGAAAAAGTTATTAGTCATGGCTGGTGGTACTGGTGGGCATGTATTCCCTGGTATTGCTGTTGCTCATCATTTAATGAAACAAGGTTGGCAAGTAAGATGGTTAGGTACAGCTGATCGTATGGAGGCACAGTTAGTGCCTGAAAATGGAATTGAAATAGACTTTATTCAAATATCTGGCCTACGTGGCAAAGGTAAACTAGCATTATTAAAAGCGCCTTATAAAATATTGAAAGCTGTTTTACAAGCTAGGAAAATTTTAAAAGCGTATCGTCCTGATGTTGTTTTAGGTATGGGTGGGTATGTTTCAGGGCCTGGTGGAATAGCTGCCAAAAGTTTAGGTATTCCAGTGGTACTACATGAACAAAATGGCATTGCGGGATTAACAAACAAATATTTGGCTAAAATTGCAACTAAAGTTTTACAAGCTTTTCCAACAGCATTTAAAAATGCTGAAGTGGTTGGTAATCCAGTTCGTAGTGACTTATTAACAATTGAAGAACCCAGTGAAAGACTCAAAAATAGACAAGGCCCTATTAGAGTCTTGGTTATGGGTGGTAGTCAAGGCGCCAAAGTAATCAATACTGTTGTTCCTCAAGCAATTTCAAAATTGTCTGATAAATTTATTGTTTGGCATCAAACGGGCAAAGGAATGTTAGATGATGTAATTAAATCTTATCAGAACTGTAACATTAACCAAGTAACAGAATTTATTAGTGATGTTAAAGAAGCCTATAGCTGGGCTGATATAGTTATTTGTCGAAGCGGTGCATTAACTGTGAGTGAAATAGAAGTTGTTGGTATTGGTGCTATTTTTGTTCCTTTTATGCATAAAGATCGCCAGCAATTTTGGAATGCAAAATCTTTAGCTGATATTGATGCTGCTAAGATTATTGAACAGCCTGATTTTAATGTTGATTCATTATTTCAATTACTTTCAAACCTAAGTCGACAAGAATTAGTTGAAATGGCTGTAAAAGCGAAAAGTTTATCCATTATAAATTCGACAGAAAGAGTGGCAGAAACACTGATTTCAGTGGTAAAATAACGAATTTTATTTATAATTTTAAGTAACAGTTTTGTTAAGTTCTGTTTGAGATCAAAAAATGACTTTACTTAATAAATAATTAACCAGGGGTTTAATAGTGAATACTAAGGAATTAGCTGAATTAAGAGCAATCATTCCAGAAATGAAACGTGTCAAACATATCCATTTTGTGGGTATTGGCGGTGCCGGAATGGGAGGGATTGCTGAAGTTCTTGCTAATGAAGGCTATCAAATTAGCGGTTCTGATATTGCTGAAAATGCAGTAACACAACATTTAGAAACATTAGGCGCAAAGATTGTTATCGGACATGCTGCTGAAAATGTTCTTAGTGCAAGTGTTGTTGTTATCTCATCAGCGATTTCTCAAGATAATATAGAAGTCGTTGCAGCTAGAGAAGCTCGTATTCCTGTGATTCAACGAGCTGAAATGTTAGCCGAATTAATGCGTTTTCGATATGGTATAGCTATTGCAGGAACCCATGGTAAAACGACTACCACAGCAATGGTAACGGCTATTTATGCAGAAGCTAAACTCGATCCAACTTTTGTAAATGGTGGTTTGGTTAAAGCAGCAGGAACCCATGCTAGATTAGGTAGTAGTCGATATTTTATTGCAGAAGCCGATGAAAGTGATGCTTCATTTTTACACTTACAGCCTATGGTATCTATAGTAACTAATATTGAACCTGATCATATGGATACTTATCAAGGAAGTGTTGAGAATCTTAAACAAACCTTTATTTCCTTTTTACGTAATCTTCCTTTTTATGGATTAGCTGTTATGTGTTATGACGATCCTATTAATCGTGAATTGTTACCGATTGTTGGTCGTAAAATTATCACTTATGGTTTTAGTGAAGAAGCCGATGTTGTTATTAAAAATTATCGTCAGGAAAGAGGCGTTAGTTACTACACAGTATGTCGCCCAGATCATAACGATTTAGAAATTGAATTAAATGCACCTGGCAAACATAATGCCTTAAACTCAGCAGCAGCAATTATCGCTGCGACTGAAGATGGTATTGATGATAATTCAATTATACAAGCCTTAGCAAAATTTGCTGGAACTAGCCGTCGATTCGATCTACTAGGTATTTTTCCAGATGGAAATGGAAAAGATATTATGATGGTTGATGATTATGGGCATCATCCAAGCGAAGTTAATGCCACAATTCAGGCAGCTCGAAATGGTTGGCCTGACCGTAGATTGGTGATGTTATTTCAACCACATAGATTTACGCGTACTCGTGATTTATTTGATGATTTTGCGCAGGTTCTTTCTCAAGTTGATGCGTTAGTTATGTTAGATGTATATTCTGCTGGTGAACAGCCTATTGCCGGTGCAGATAGTCGATCACTTTGCCGTTCAATTCGTAATCGTGGAAAAGTTGATCCAATTTACGTTTCTGATTTAGATCTTCTACCTGAAATAATGAAAGAATTATTACAAGGTGGGGATTTGTTATTAACTCAAGGTGCTGGAAGCGTTGGCCGAGTTGCCCGTCAATTAGCCAGTAGCCAACTATTTTCAAAAGAGGTTTTATAATAATGGTTGATAAAGTTGCTGTGTTGTATGGTGGGACCTCTGCTGAACGAGAAGTATCACTAAAATCAGGTAAAGCAGTATTTTCAGGGTTACAAGAAAATGGTATTGATGCTCATCTTATCGATACTAAAGATCATTGTATAACAAATTTGAAGCAAGAAGGGTTTACTAAAGCTTTTATTATTTTACATGGTCGAGGTGGCGAAGATGGTATTACCCAAGCTATTTTAACTTATCAAAACATTCCTTATACCGGAAGTGATGTTTTATCATCAGCTTTAACCATGGATAAGTTAAAAACAAAACTAGTTTGGAAATCACTTGGTTTACCTGTTGCTGATTACGTTATGGTTGAAAAATCGCAATTAATTGACATTGAAAATATTGTTAAAAATCTTGGATTACCATTATTTGTTAAACCAAGCCATGAAGGCTCAAGTGTTGGTATGACAAGAGTTGATAAGGCAGAAGAATTAAAAGCTGCTATTGATGTTGCATTCAAATATGATAATACCGTAATGGTTGAATCGTTTTTATCAGGCCCTGAGTTTACCGTTGCGATAGTTGGTGATGAGGTTTTACCAGCAATTTACATTAAGCCTGCTACCAATTTTTATGATTATGATGCAAAGTATTTGTCAGATAAAACCCAATATTTCTGTCCAAGCGGATTATCTGATGAAAAAGAACAAGAGATTCGTAAATTAGCTTTAGATGCTTATAAAGCCGTTGGTTGCCGAGGTTGGGGTAGAGTGGACATTATGTTTGATAATAATGAAAAACCATATTTACTTGAAGTAAACACTGCTCCAGGCATGACAGACCATAGTTTAGTACCAATGGCAGCAAAAGAATACGGATGGTCATTTAGTGAATTGGTTAAACGTATTTTACAATTAGCAACCATATAATTGGCTTTATTTTTATGAAAAAAGTCCGACAAGCAGCGCACAAACGAGAACATCAAAATAGAAGAAGGTTGCTTGTTTTTCGTAATTCAGAACAAATGATAGGTTTTTTGTTCTTTATTATAATTATTTGTATTAGTGCCTGGGCTATCAATTGTGTTAAGAACTGGATGGAAGATCCAGATCAGATGGTTTTATCACAATTGACTTTAAGTGGAGAGTATACTTACACAACTGAAGATGATCTTCGACAAGCAATATTAGGTTTAGGATTGCCAAATACCTATATAGGACAGGATGTTGACGATATTCAACAAGAAATAATGCGATACCCTTGGGTTAAACAAGCTAGTATCCGTAAGCAATGGCCGGATAGGTTGATTGTTTATATTGAAGAATACAAACCTGCATTTTACTGGAATGATTTATATCTACTTGATAATGCTGGCAATGTATTTAGTGTGCCATTAGATCGTTTGGGTGAATTGCAATTACCTAGGATATATGGCCCTGAAGGTAAAGCAAAAACAATATTAGAAACGTATTTTAAGCTAGAAGAAATTTCTAGAAAGTTAGCTAATAACAAGTTTGCATCAGAAATTAAAGCAGCTATAGCTGATGAACGTAATGCTTGGCAATTGCTGATTAAACAATGTACAGCTGATTTATGTTCTGAAAGTCAGGATATAAAATTGATAGTTGGTAGTGAAAAAATAGAACAACGCTATCAACAATTTATTAAATTATTTCCTGAAATTCAGTCTCGAATGCCAGCTGATGAAAAAATAACGGCTGCTGATTTGCGTTATGAAAACGGCATCGCAGTACAACGAGAAAAAATATCGCAATAAGGAATAAATAAAGGCTTAAGTATGAAAGCAACAGAGAAAAAATTGGTTGTTGGACTTGAAGTTGGCACATCCAAAGTACTTGCCCTTGTCGGTGAAGTGCTTCCTGATGGTGTGGTCAATATTATTGGTGTTGGACATTGTCCATCGAAAGGCGTTGATAAAGGTGGTGTAAATGACCTTGAATCAGTTGTTAAATCAATCCAACGAGCAGTTGACCAAGCTGAATTAATGGCTGATTGCCAAATATCTTCTGTTTATTTAAGCCTATCGGGTAAACACATTCGTTGTCAAAATGAAATAGGTATGGTGCCAATTGCTGATGAAGAGGTTACGGCAGAAGATGTCGAAAACGTAGTTCATACAGCTAAGTCCGTTCGAATATTAGATGAACATCGTATTTTGCACGTTATTGCTCAAGAGTATTCAATTGATTTACAAGAAGGCATTAAAAATCCTATCGGATTATCTGGTGTAAGAATGAAAGCGAAAGTTCATTTGGTCACCTGTCATAATGATATGGCAAGAAATATTGTTAAGGCTGTTGAACGTTGTGGTTTAAAAGTTGATCAACTTATTTTCTCTGGGTTGGCTTCTAGTTATGCAGTCTTGACTGATGATGAAAAAGAATTAGGTGTATGTGTTATTGATATCGGTGGCGGAACAATGGATGTTACTGTTTATACAGGTGGTGCATTACGTCATTCGGTAGTTATTCCTTATGCTGGCAATGTTGTTACTAGTGATATCGCTTATGCATTTGGTGCACCACCAATGGATGCTGAAAATATCAAAATTCGTTATGGTTGTGCTGTCGGTTCATTAGTTGGTAAAGATGAAGTTATTGATGTGCCGAGTGTTGGAGGACGACCATCACGCTCATTACAAAGACAAACATTAGCAGATGTAATAGAACCACGCTATTCAGAACTTTTATCTTTAGTCCAAAAAGAATTACTAGTGTTACAAGATGAACTTAAGAAACAAAATGTGAAATATCAGTTGGCAGCAGGGATTGTTTTAACTGGTGGAGCATCTCAAATTAAAGGCATGGTTGAATGTGCTGAAAAAGTTTTTCAAAATCAAGTTCGTATTGGACAACCTTTGAATATTTCAGGATTAACTGATTATGTGCAAAAGCCTTATTGTTCTACAACCGTAGGCTTATTGCACTATGGAAAACAAAGTTTATTAAATGATGATACTAAAGATAGCAATAAATCATCATTGAAAGGGATAGCTAAAAGATTGACCGGTTGGTTTAAAAAAGAATTTTAGCTAATATATTTAATAACTTCGTAGACATTGTAGCTGGTTATCTGTACAATGTTGTTAGATCGTAAATTTGGAGATAAGTTATGTTTGAGCCTATGGTTGCGGATGATGAGCCAGCAGCAGTCATTAAAGTTATTGGTGTAGGTGGCGGCGGCGGTAATGCTGTTGAGCATATGATTGCTGAACATATTGAAGGCGTTGAGTTTTTTGCAGCAAATACTGATGCACAAGCATTGAAAAGAATTAAAGTTGGTCAAACTATCCAAATCGGTAATAATGTGACCAAAGGACTTGGTGCTGGAGCTAATCCAGAAGTGGGAAGGAATTCAGCAGAAGAAGATCGTGATGTTATTCGTAGTGCGATTGAGGGTGCCGACATGGTATTCATCGCAGCCGGAATGGGTGGCGGAACAGGAACAGGTGCAGCTCCAGTTGTTGCAGAAATTGCTAAAGAACTCGGTATTTTAACTGTAGCTGTTGTTACAAAGCCTTTTGGATTTGAAGGTAAAAAACGTATGGCTTTTGCTGAGCAAGGTATTGCTGAGTTAGCTAAACACGTTGACTCTCTTATCACAATTCCAAATGATAAATTATTAAAAGTATTAGGTCGAGGCGTTAAGCTATTAGACGCTTTTGCTGCTGCTAATGGTGTTTTAAAAGGTGCAGTACAAGGTATTGCTGAATTAATTACCAAACCAGGTCATATCAACGTTGACTTTGCCGACGTTAGAACGGTAATGTCCGAAATGGGTTACGCTATGATGGGTTCTGGTCGTGCGAGTGGTGATAACCGTGCCGAAGAAGCTGCTGAAATGGCTATTTCAAGCCCGTTACTTGAAGATATTGATTTATCGGGTGCGCGTGGCGTGTTAGTTAATGTTACAGCAGGTCTTGATCTTGGTTTAGAAGAATTTGAAACTGTTGGTAGTACTGTTAGAGCTTTTGCTTCTGACAATGCAACTGTGGTTGTTGGTACTACATTTGATCCAGACATGTCTGATGAAATTCGTGTTACAGTGGTTGCAACTGGTATTGGTATGGATAAACGTCCAGAAGTTAAAATTAATAAACCAGTTACATCACATGGTTCATTATTTGGCCAAACAAATCATTTGCCACAGCAACAAGAGGAACCAATGCCTAAAGTTGTTAATGAACCAGCGGTTTCTCCAATGGAAGAACATAAAATTTTAGATATTCCTGCTTTTATCCGTAAGCAGGCTAATTAGTATTGAACTTATTTGATTTCTTATTGTCTAATGAATAATGGAAGCGAATAAAAAGAGTAGGTGCGAAGTGAAACAAAGAACCTTAAAAAAGACAATTCAAGCAACTGGTGTCGGTTTACATACTGGCAAAAAAGTTACTTTGACTTTACGTCCTGCGCCAGAGAACACAGGTGTTATTTATCGCCGTACAGATTTAAATCCGTATGTTGATTTTCCTGTGGATGCAAAATCTGTGCGTGATACAATGCTTTGTACCTGTTTGGTTAATGAAGATAATGTTCGTATTTCAACTGTTGAACATATCAATTCTGCATTAGCTGGGCTCGGTATAGATAATATTATTATTGAAGTAAATGCGCCCGAAATTCCAATTATGGACGGAAGTGCAAGCCCATTCGTTTACTTATTATTAGATGCTGGAATTACTGAGCAAAATGCGCTGAAAAAATTCATACGAGTTAAAGAAACTGTTCGTGTCGAAAATGGTGATAAATGGGCAGAAGTAAGACCATATAGTGGTTTTCGATTAGATTTCACTATTGATTTTCGTCATCCAGCTATTGATAACAGTTCACAACGTTACCAATTGGATTTTTCTTCAGAGTCTTTTATTCGTCAAATCAGTCGTGCAAGAACGTTTGGATTTATGCGAGATATTGAAGCATTACAATCTAAAGGATTATGTTTAGGCGGTAGCTTAGATTGTGCAATTGTTGTTGACGATTATAAAGTTCTTAATGAAGATGGTCTTCGTTTTGAAGATGAATTTGTACGTCATAAAATGCTAGATACCATTGGTGACTTATACATGAGTGGCCACAATATGATTGGTGAAGTAGTGTGTTATAAATCAGGTCACGCTTTAAATAACCAACTATTGCAAGCGTTATTAGCTAAACAAGATGCTTGGGAATATGTCACCTTTGATGAAGAACAAAATGTTCCTGTTGCTTTAGGTACAAGACAGCTTGTTTTAGCATAAGTCATTAAAATCGTATTATAAATTTACTAACGCTTCCGATTTGGAGGCGTTTTTTATTTTAGAATCAATGAGATAATCATAATGAATAACAGCCATTTTTTTGCTCATTTATCGCGTTTAAAACTAATTAATCGTTGGCCTTTAATGCGTAACGTGAGAACTGAAAATGTATCAGAACATAGCCTTCAAGTTGCTTTTGTTGCACATGCTTTAGCGATAATTAAAAACAAACGATTTAATGGTAATGTTAACCCTGAACGCATAGCATTACTGGCTATGTATCATGATGCATCAGAAGTATTAACAGGTGATTTACCGACACCGACTAAATATTACAACCCACAGATCACATCTGAATACAAAAAGATTGAAAAAATAGCTCAAAATAAACTCATTAATATGTTGCCAAAAGAGTTACAAGATGACTTTAAAACACTAATTGATGACGATTATTATGATGAAGATGAAAAAAGCATTGTAAAACAAGCAGATGCTTTGTGTGCATATCTTAAAACAATTGAAGAGCTTAGTGCGGGTAATAATGAGTTTAGGTTAGCAGAACAACGATTGAAAAAAACATTATCAGATCGTAATACTCCAGAAATGGATTATTTTTTAGATGTATTTGTCCCAAGTTTCAGCTTATCATTAGATGAAATTACAATGGATGAATAGTTTTAGTCAACTTAGTAATCATTTACAGCACAATTAATAACAAACTAAATAAACTATTTTTGATAAATATAACGTCTTACTGGACGGCCAATTGGTAAATAGGTCAAATGGCTTTCTATTTCTCCTAACTCTTCTAAATAATCAAGATATTTCTTAACCGATATCCTAGATAAAGGAATCAATTCGATAATATCACTCATAGAGAAATCTTGTTGATAGTTAACAATAACATCTCGAACAGATTGTAAAGTTTGTGAGTCGATTCCCTTTGGTAATCTATTTGTAGTATTAAAGTTTTTAGTGAAAATTCGATCATCTAATTGATTCTGGTTTAGTATTTCGGAAGATGATAATAGGCGAATCCGTTCTTGATATGAAATCAAAGCCGTACGAAATCTCTCAAAAGTGAAGGGTTTAACAATATAATCAATGACTCCTAAACGTAATGCGGTTTGGATATCATTGGTATTACATGCGGCGGTTACCATAATAATATCTATTTTAGGGTAACTAATTCGAATATATTTTAACAGATCAAGACCATTTAGTTTTGGCATAAAAACGTCAAGCAACAATAGATCAATATGATTATCATGGATAAAATGTAGCGCTTGTTCTCCATTAGTAACAGTTGCCACTAAATTAAAACCAGGAAGCATTTGCAAATATTTTTTATTGAGCTCTGCTACCATCGGATCATCTTCAACAATTAAAACTTCTACCATATGATTATTTTTTCCTATAAATCTCTTCTAATGGTAATAATACCTTAAAGCAAGTCCCTTTTTTATTATCAGAATCACATAATTGTATTTGCCCATCTAACTCATCAATACTAGCTAACACTAAATAAAGCCCAAAACCACGATTATCGCCCTTTGTCGAATAGCCTTTTTGAAAAATATATTGAATATCATTTTCAGAAATACCTTCACCATTATCATTGATTTCAATCTGAAAATTAGAATTATCAATAACTAAACTCACCTTTATCTGCTTATCATCCAAAAATTGTACTGCATCAAGTCCATTATCAATTAAATTACCAAGTATTGTAACTAAACCATGTGTCACAGATGTATCTGTTATTGGTGCCAAAATACCATCAATATTAAACGTTAATGTCACATTTAGCTCACGTGCTCGGCTAAATTTACTATTTAAAAATCCTGCAATAATTGGATCTTTAATATATTGACTAACAAGTTTAGATTCCGCTTGTTGATTGCCAATAATTTCTTCAAGATAATCAATTAATTCAGATTTATTGTCATTAAAGGCTAACCCATAAATAACATGTAATTTATTATTAAACTCATGAGATTGTGAACGTAAAGCATCGGCATAACGATTAACTCCTGTTAAATTTTCTGCCAATCTACGTACTTCTGTCATATCTCTAAATGAAGCAATAGCTCCAACTAAAATATCATTAACAAATAATGGAGTTCGATTGGTTAGTATCACCACGCCATTAATATTTTGTTCACAATCATATTCAGCTTTTCCACTCATCATCACTTCGTGCAGTCGAGTATTTGGAATAAAGTCACCAATAGGTAAGCTTATAATATTTTCTTTATCTTTTTTTATGCGCAAAATTCTAATTGCTTCATCATTGATCTGTGTAATTAATCCATCTCGATTGATAACCACAATGCCTTCTTTTACCGTTCGGATAATAGCATTTCGCTCAGCAAATAGCTGCGCCATTTCAACTGGTTCAAGGCCGTATAAAATTTTCTTTATATTGCGAGATAACAAATAGGCCAAAAGAATAGCTATCGATAATGAAGCAAACAAGGATAGCCAAATCGGCTGACTTGTTCTTGATGCTAAATGATTAATTTTTTGCAAGGTCTGACCAACTAAAACTACACCAATTTGTTGATCTTTATCATTCATAATTGGCTTAAATGCCCGAACAGAATCCCCCAATGTGCCTTTCGCAATTGAAGTATAGGACTCACCATTTAATGCGCGCTGTTCATCTCCACCGACTATAGTTTGACCTATTTTATTTTCATCGGGATGTGAATATCGAACGCCTTGCATATTAAATATCACAATAAAATCAGTTTGTGTTAATACTCTGGATTGTTCTGTTGTTTTTTGAATGGAAGCAATATTTTGTGGTGTAGGATTTTGTATTTCGTCAATGATACTTTGTGATGTAGAGATAATATTTGCGATATTCTCAACTCGTTGGCGAGAGTTGATAAGATATTCGTTATTCACTACATGAACAATATAAATATTTTGTGCAATAACTGAAAGTATAAACACTAAGCAAATCAGGCTTATTAACTTAACGTTGAGTGGTAATTTATTAAATAAATATCTCATTCTCATTTACTGTATAAAAAGCGATCACTTACTATCATAACTTATTAGGCAGGAAAACCTACTAATAAATTTCGTATTAGTAGGTTTATAGCTAATTTAATCGACTATTAAAGATTATTTGCTGCATTTTTTACACTTTCAGCAACCACCTTGGCTACATTAGGTTCAAATGCATTTGGCAATATACAATCAATTGATAGTTTGTCAGGTGTAATGATATTGGCTAATCCTTTTGCTGCTGCAAGCTGCATGGCTAATGTAATATTTTTTGCTCTAGCATCTAAAGCGCCTCTAAATATGCCAGGGAATGCTAAAACATTATTAATTTGATTCGGATAATCACTACGCCCAGTACCGACAATATAAGCACCAGCTGCTTTAGCTTCGTCTGGGAATATTTCTGGTGTTGGATTTGCCATAGCAAAAATAATTGATTTTTCTGCCATCGTTTTAACCCAATCTGCTTTTAATACTCCTGGGGCTGAAACACCAATAAACACATCAGCACCTTTAACCGCATCTTGTAATGTACCTTTTTGTTTGTTCTTATTGGTTCTCTTCGCCATGGCTAAATGGTGAGGTGGTAAAGAAAGATCATCTTCGGATAAAATACCAATCTTATCAACAATTTTAAGATCGGTTACTCCAGCGGCTAATAACATATCGGCAATTGCTAAACCAGCTGCTCCGCCACCGTTAATCACCACCTTGGCCGATTCGATCGACTTACCTGCAACTTTAAGTGCATTATAAAGCGCTGCTAATACAACGATTGCTGTACCATGTTGATCATCATGGAATACAGGAATATCTAATAATTCTTGTAATCGTTTTTCAATTTCAAAACACCTTGGTGCACTAATATCTTCCAGATTGATACCGCCAAATGAGGGCGCTAATGCTGCTATATGTTTAACTAACTCATCTGGATCTTGAGTATTAATTGATAAAGGTATTGCATCAACATCTGCAAATTGTTTAAATAAAATTGCCTTGCCTTCCATTACTGGAATTGCTGCTTCTGGCCCAATATTTCCTAACCCTAAAACAGCTGAACCATCAGTGATAACCGCAACTAAATTACGTTTACTAGTATATTCATAAACTGAATCGGGATTTTTAGCAATTTCGGTGCAGACTGCTGCAACGCCTGGTGTATAAGCAACACTAAGATCTGCCATTGAATTAACAGGGACTTTCGAGTGGGTTTCAAATTTACCGTGCATTTGTTTACTGATTGCTAACGCTTTTTCTTGTACTGTTGTCATAATGCTTACCTTTTTAAATACTTAAAACTATATTTAATATTTTTTGAGATCAAACCAATATTTATCTCAAACTGCTTTTAAAACTTCTAATTAATTTTTTAATGTTTATAAAACTACATATGTAAATAACGCATTAGTGCCGTGGTGCATATCACCATTAAAGCTCCCCCTAATCGTGTTGCAACTTGTGCAAAAGGCATCAAGTTCATTCTATTGGCTGTTGAAAGTATTGCTACATCACCAGTTCCACCCATTCCACTTTGGCAAGATGAAATAATAGATGCCTCAACTGGATACATTTTTAAGAAGAAGCTACAAACAAATCCTGTCATTGAAACAGTGAAGACGATAGAGATAATGGTAATAAAGTATGGGATAGTTAATACTTTAACTACGCTATTTAAATCTATATAAAGTAGCCCAAGTCCTGCCATTAAAGGAAAGGTAAAGTTGCCTGAGATAAATTTGTACCATTGTTGGCTTCCTCGTTCTACACTCGCTGGTAATAAACGAAAATATTTAACTACAGCGGTAGCAATAATCATTAAAACAGGACCAGGGAAATGAGTTACTTTTTCTAAAATCATACCGAAGATAAATAACGTAGCTAAAATCATAACTGCGCCACTCATTGCACGAGCATCAAGTGGTGTCTTATCATCTTTTAACGCTTCAGCTAAGCCATCAAATTCAATTTTTACTAATTGACCGTGCCCACTTAAGTGAGGTTTAACTTCACCAATTCGGCTCATAATCGCCGTAAAAGTGATTGCAAAAAAGTTACCTACAACAGTTGCAGGAATTAATGCGCTAACAAAAACATTATAATCTTGATTAAGGATATTGCTGTAGGCATTGGACAGTTGCAAAACACCTTCACCAATTCCTCCTGCCATTACTGGTGAAACTGTATAAAAGAAGGCGTGCTCCCAATCATCACCAAAAGCTACGGCGACACAGACGCCAACAAACGCAGCTAAACACATACCTAATAGCATCGGAATCATCATTCGAATAAAGCCTTGAACTAAAATAACTCGATGCATACCAAGAATACTACCGCACACTAAACTGGCGATATAAAAGAGTAAAAAGTTAGAGTCTTTCATTAACATCTTTGTTGCTGATAAAGTATTCTCATCAAAAACGTTGTAGTAAACCAATAATGAAGGAACGATAAGTGACAAAATGGCAGGCGCCCCAAATTTTTTGAAAAATGGAATATTCTGCCCGACAGTGCCTAAAAACCAACCTAAAGGTAATATCACAGCAAAACCACCAATAAGGCTTTTAGGTAGCATATCTAATTGTGCAGCAATAATAACGATAATCGAACAAACTAAAAATATGGGGAGGGGAAGTGAACCTATATACATTTTGTTTTCTTTTATATCTTGTAACATACTCATAACTAAACCTCTTTATTTTTTTATAGCACATATGCAGTATAGTTATGCAGAAAGAAATCAGAAGAATAAGAAAGTTAACTAACTAGTTTTGTAACTAATGTAAGTATCTTAATAATTTTATGATTGATTTATATAGGTTTTTATGACAAAGTCACCTTTAAAATGGAAGAATTAGTAATGACTAATTTATTAGAAAGACTTTTATAAGTTATCTAATTAAAGAATGGATTGATGTCAAATTTTGACTATTTTTAAACTCAAAAAACCCCGCTCCTCAACTTTTTTTATACATCAATGAATCAACAATTTTTGTATTGTTTATCTAATAGATAACAAATAATTTAGGGAATAATAAATTAAGGAGTTAGTTTAATTAATTTAATGAAAAGAAGGATATTACTTACTTATTAGCTTATTATTTTATAGCTAGTCTTCATTCATCCTTTAATTTAACTAATTGATAGCCATTTTCAGTTGGTTTAATTTCAAAAGTTCCTAAATCTCGAACTGTTCTATCTTCTACGCCTTCACAATCGCCAGAACGCGAGAATAAATTGATTTGTAATCGAAGATGTGTTTCATCAATTTTTTCAAAAGTACCTTCCGAACCGGTAAAACAATCGTTACCACACCTAGCAGAGTATTTTGATAAGAAAGTACCATTAGTATTAAAAGTTAGCGAGTTACCGTAAATAAATTTCGTTCCATCCGAACTTATATGTAATCTTTCAGCGGGGGGATTGGATAACTCAAATAAATCCAATTCATGATTTACTACTTCATTAATTTGCCAAAAATCATTTTTCCAAAAGTCATTTATGTCATTTTGTGCAAAGCTAGAAAATGGAAGCAATAATAAAAAAAGAATTTTTTTCATGATGAGTTTTACTTTTTAAAATATCTTGATAAGAATTTTGTATCAATTTTAGGCTTAAAACCCCCGTTTCTCAACTGTAATTTTTTTTAGCGTACAGTATTAATGTAATAAACAAGCCTGAATTTTATCGACTTCTTTATTGAGTGCATCAATAACTAAATCTGGGTGGGTTCTTTCCAAGGTTTTTACATTTTCAAACCCTTCATTGCCAATAGAAGCAGTATATTGTTGAGCTTGTTTGATATTGCTAAATAAGTAATGAATATTTTTGGCATTGCGAGTTGCGGTTAATGTATAACTAACGAAGTATTTAGATTGTGATTGATAATTGGTAATAGCGTTAGCAACAACATTATTTCCTTCAACTAATATGAGAGTATCACCACCATTTATCGTAATTGCTTGTAGAGAAGCCATATTATAATATGGCCACCATGCCGAACTTAAATAGTTTTCACGGTTCAAAACTACTGGGCGATTATCAAGTTCTTGTGTAATACAGAGTGATAATGAAGAATGAAGAATGGTAATTGGTTGTGAAGTACTGTATTTATTTATGATATCCTCACCAAACGTGTTTTGAGTAATTTCTACACCATCTGTTTGATAGATTGACAGCATCTTCTGAGAAGAACAACCAGTTAGCAACGCAACTAAAACAGTAAAACCAATTAACTTTCTCATAACTCATCCTTCTTTGCATGATTAGTTTTATTCTAAACGGTTATAAAAGTATTTACCAGTATTTAGAACAGAAGAATTTAAATATTTTTTAGAGCTGAAAAGCATTAAAATGTATAATTTAATATATTGAATTAATTATATTTATTTGCAGAAAAATGAGAGAAGCTTGTCTTTCTCTCATTTAATTTATTAATCTTCTTTACCGCGAATTTTACGCGATAACCGTTTAAATCCGTGAGTAAATTTTTTAATTGCCATAGCCAAGAAAGGAACATTAATTTTAATACCAAAGCGCTCACGCAATTCGATTGCATCATTGGCTTTAGTTAACCAAATAAAACCGGAGTTAGTTAAGTCGATTGCTTTGATTTTACCCTCTGGAGTTAAAATAAAGTTACCACCGTGAACATCGTTTGAAACAAGATTATAACTATGCAGTTTTTCAATACATGCTTTAACTTGCTCTCCATATTCACGCATTTCATCCCATGTTAATGAACGTCCTTCTATAAAATTAAAGATCATATAGTGGCGATTGGTGGTTTTATCAAAAGCGACTAAATAGAGTTCATAAGCGATATCGCATTTATCCAACGAAATTTTAGCCAGCTTACGAATTAGATTAAAATAAAAATCACCAGTGATTTTAGCAATAAGTCGACGTTCTAAACGATGCTCAACACCGCCATCTATTTTGAAAATAAATTTAGATTGATTGTGATTAATTAGATAAGTATATCTCTCAATTTTATCACTTGGATCGAGTAGCTCATGATGTCCTTCTTCGGCCAAAAATTGGTCAAAAAGTTCCAAATAATTTATCTCATCATTTTGTACGTAAGCGAACTTCATATTGCCGCGCTCGATTTCAATAATGTTTGCAAAGTTATTCAAGTTTTAAAGTCCTAAGATACATCAAAAAATGAGTTTATCTTAAACACTATCAAGCTTAAAGTAAATGAAACTGTCAATATTAACAGGTGATGCGTGCGAAAAAATATTGGTTACTAGTTAGCTGAAATTTATTTTACATAAAATTGGCAAAAGACGGGCAAGTAACGTTTACTACAATAGTATTTTTGCTATGTCTCAGTGTATTTATTGTCAATAAAGTTAAATCAATCTTTACTCTAATTATGCAATTTAGCTTAGCGATTAAATATAAATGAGTTTATTGTTAAAAGTGGATCAAACACGATTTTTTTATTTGCAAAATAATTCAATTTCTTCAACAATTCCTTAATTAGGATCTCATTATCTTTGATTAATGCTGAAACTAAATGCAATCCTTTTTCTAAATTATATTGATAAATATGAAAATGTGATTAAACTCACATTTTGTTTAAAAACTAGTTGTCCATAGTTGTACATAGTTGTCTATGGATGTATATTTAACTTAACCAACATTTTGGGGTAACCAATGAGTATCAATAAATTTTCTAGCACACCACTTTATGTACAAGTCAAAGAGTGGATAAGAAATCAGATTTATCGTAATGATTTAAAAGCGGGCGACAGAATCCCGTCGGAAAACGAGATCATGAGCCTACTTTCTGTTAGTCGAGGCACAGTTCGAAAAGCGGTAGAGTTACTGATTAATGAATCTGTGCTGGAACAGATTCAAGGTAAAGGAACGTATGTAAAAGCTGAAAACATCTCTTATCAATTAGGTTATGGACTACAGTCATTTGCCGAATCGTTAGAAATGCAGCACGTCAAGTTCACCACCGAGGTTATCACCAAAAGAGTAGAGAAAGCAAATGAATATATTAGTGGAAAATTACAAGTTCCGCTTAACGCAAATATTTTTTATATGGAAAGGGTAAGAAGCGTCAATGGTGAAAAAATCATGTTTATTGAAAACCGAATCAATTTAGCTTTATGTCCTGAAATAGAGCTGGTTGATTTTACCAAACATAGTTTATTTAACCAAATTGAACGTATTACCCATAAAAAAATAGATCATTCGGACTGCCGTTATTCAGCCCGAGTGGTAGGTAAGGAACGGGCAGATATATTAAATATTAGTGATATCTCCCCCGTTCTTCATTTAGAACAATTAGTTTACCTTGATAATGGTCTACCAATCGAGTTTGGTAATGTATGGCTAAAATCAAACGTAAACTACTTGGGGACAACACTTAGACGAAAGTAGGAGTTAGTTATGGCATTAGTCAATGGGTATACTTTATTAGGTGAAGCTAAAAAACAAAAAACACTAGCTGGCGCATTTAATACAACAAATTTGGAAACAACTTTAGCCATATTAGATGCAATTGAAGAGAGCAACATACCAAGCATGGTGCAGATTGCACCGACAAACATCGTGTTATCGGGTTATAAATATATTGTCGATATGGTTCGTAATCGAGCTAGTACCATGAAGACACCATTTTGTCTGCATTTGGATCATGGCAAAACTTTTGAAGATGTTAAGCAAGCGGTTGAGGCTGGTTTTACCTCAATTATGATTGACGGCTCTCATTTACCTTTTGAAGAAAATATTCAATTGACAAAAAAAGTGGTCGATTTTTGTGGTGGATACAACATTCCGGTTGAAGCAGAGTTAGGCGCCATCACCGGTAAAGAGGACGATGAAGTTAATGAAGCCGATCGCAAAACCGATCCTAATCAAGTTCAAGAATTTGTTAAACGAACTGGCTGTGCAACTTTGGCTGTATCAGTTGGTAATGTGCATGGTTTTGAACAACAGCCTAAAATAGACTTT
The DNA here is from genome assembly GCF_026536965.1 of Gilliamella sp. B2911. Taxonomy (NCBI): domain Bacteria; kingdom Pseudomonadati; phylum Pseudomonadota; class Gammaproteobacteria; order Orbales; family Orbaceae; genus Gilliamella; species Gilliamella sp. B2911. The sequence continues at coordinate 195,842 of NZ_JAFNNA010000001.1, forward strand.
GATTTACTTGGCAAACTATCCGACATATCTCCCGTATCATTGGTCATCCATGGTGGTTCAGGAATTGATGATCAAACTTTGCAAAAAATCAGCCAATATAATGTTGTTAAACTCAATATTGGTGGTGATTTGCGTAGAGCTTATATTAGTTCAATTGGTAAACAATATGTCGCTAATAATAATGAATATAATCTTATTAAAGTATTGTTAAAAGCAAAAGGCGATGTGAAGCAAGTTGTTTACAACAAAATACTATCTATGAATTTATTAAACATTCATCGTTAAACTAACGTCATAGGTGGTAAATATGCAATTAGAACAATTGGATGACAATATTATTTTTTTAAACAAAAGCTTTGAAAGCCGTGAAGCAATGTTTAAAGCCATTAGCCATGAATTATTAGCAAATCATTATGTTACAGAACAATACTTACAAAAAGTTATTGAACGAGAGAATGAACATCCAACCGGATTTAAATTAAAAACCCTTAATGTTGCGATGCCTCATGTTGACAGTGAGTTTGTAAAAAAAGACGGCATGTTTGTTGTGACCAGTAAACAAGGCATTATTTTTAAAAATGCCGAAACTGATGAAGACCTCTCCGTCAATATCGTATTTGGTTTACTGTTAAAACAATCCGATACCCACTTAACTTTTTTAATGAAATTAGCATCATCGTTCAGCAATGATCAGATTTTGCAAAAAATAGTTGAAAGTAATAACAAATTTGAAATCAAAAAAATCTTAAAAGATATTTTGAAATAAGGAGCTTTATTATGAAAAAAAGAATCATTTTTGCCTGTACCAGTGGTATTGCAACTTCAACTATTGCAACTGAGAAAGTTAAAAATTATTGTGCCGAGCATGGTATCGAGGTTGAAAACATTCAGTCTGATGTCGCAACTGTACAATCTCAAGACGGTATGGCTGATTTAATTATCGTGACTTCTAAAGTGTCTTATCAATTAGAGAAAACACCAATTATCAATGGGGTACCTTTAATTACCACTATAGGTGAAGAAGAAGTCTTAGCCGAAATCGTTAGGATCTTGCAAGGAGATTGATTATGGCTGATAAGTTACTTGAAATTGTCCAATACATTTTGGGCTTCGGGCCGACCGTCATGTTACCTGTTGTCATCTTTATAATGGCACTGTGTTTAGGGGTAAAAATAGGGCGGGCAATTCGTTCATCATTAACCATTGGAATGGGCTTTGTTGGTATCTTTGTTATTTTTGACTTGTTAGGAACCAGTCTTGGCAGTGCAACAACTGATTTAGTTGAACATGCCGGAATTGATTTACCCGTCATTGATCTTGGGTGGCCACCGTTAGCAGCAATTGCTTGGGCTTCACCGATTGCCCCTTTTGTAATTCCAATGACCATTATTATCAATATTGTGATGTTAACCGTTAATTGGACTAAAACTGTCGATATTGATTTATGGAATTTCTGGCATTTTACCTTTGTTGGTGCGCTGGTTTATAGCAGTACTGGCAGCTTTGTCTATGGATTGATTATAGCAGGGGTTACTGCCGTGATAACTTTTGTTTTGGCTGACTGGTGTGCGCCTATGATTCAAAAGTATTTTGAGTTACCCGGTATATCACTTCCGACACTATCATCTGTTATCTTCTTTCCTATTGGTGTGTTAGGTAATCTTATCTTAGATAAAATACCGGGATTACAAAAATTGCATGCCGATCCTCAAACGATACAAAAAAGATTTGGTATCTTTGGCGAACCGATGATGATTGGATTTGTCATAGGTGGCGCAATTGGTATAGCGGCGGGTTATGATGTTAAAGGGATTTTAAACTTAGCGATTAATCTTGGTGCTGTCATGTTAATTATGCCACGAATGGTTAAATTACTCATGGAAGGATTGTTACCATTATCCGATGCAGTGAAGCAATTTTTAAATAAAAAATTTCCTAACCGAAAAAATTTATACATTGGTTTAGATATTGCTGTTGCTGTTGGGCATCCATCGGTGCTTTCTACTGCACTTTTACTTATTCCCGTTGGATTGATTTTATCAATCATATTACCCGGTAATAGGTTATTACCACTTGGCGATTTAACCAATATTTGGGTACCTATTTCCATGGTGGTATTAGCTTGTCGTGGCAATATTGTGAGATCATTTATTATCGGCATACCTTGCTTAATTGTGAATCTTTATGTTGCTTCAGCAGTGGCGCCGATAATTACCAACATTGCAAAAAGTATTAATTTCCCGGTAAAAACCGACGGTGAATTTTCAAGCTTATTAGATGGTGGTAATCCCTACCGTTTTTGGGCAGTAAAAGTATTTGAAGGAAATTATATCGCTTTAGCGTTAATTCCAATAATTTTCATCACTTGTCTTTTATTGTATCGCCACACTAAAAAAACATGGGATCTGGCCTAAAAAAATAACGTATACCCACTATAAATAACACTTTTAATTGAGGTAATGAATCTGATAAGGCAACTTATCGGAATGGAGAAAACTACACTTTTTTTCAAAGTCAATAAATTTAACTATATGATTAACTTGTTATTTTATGGTGGGTATACACTCAATTTGCTTGAAAACTATCGAGCGAAAGGGTAAGTAAGGAGGTTAATATGTACTCGATTGGGATCGATATCGGGACAACAAATTGTAAATTATGTGTTTTTGAATTGCCTTCACTAAAACTGGTTGATAGCGTTGCTTTTCAAACCCCTAAAGTGATTTCAGAATATGGATCGGACTTTGATATTACATCGTTATATAACCAGCTCGAAAAGGCTATCATTACGCTTATTAGTTCATCTTCTCAAGCGCAAAATGTCAAAAATATCGTTATTGCAAGCGTAGGTGAATCAGGTGTACTGATTAATGAAAAAGGCGAGGTGGTAGGCCCGGCAATCACTTGGTATGACACCAGAACTAAGAAAAATGTAGCAGAAATTAATCAAAAATTCACCGATGATGAGCTTTATGCAATTACCGGTATTCCTGTGCATAGTAACTATAGTTTAACTAAAATCTTATGGATTCGAAAAAACATTGATTTGGATATCGATAAAGTTAAATGGTTATGTATTGCCGAATATATGGCTTATAAATTGACTGATGTAAAAAGAGCAGAGCCTTCACTTGCGTCAAGAACGCTGGTTTATGATCTGAAAAATCATTGTTGGTCACAAAAAATTGCGTCAGCTTTTGCGCTCAATCATCTATTTTGCGATCTTGTTCAATCCGGCAAAAATATTGCGAAACTTAAACCAGCGTTGGCCCAAAAACTTAATTGTAGTCAGTCAATCATGGTTTCGATTGGTGGTCATGACCATATGTGTGGTTCAATCGCAGCCGAACTTAAACCGGGTGAAATTCTAAACTCAACCGGCACCACTGAAGGATTACTGTTATTACGTAATCAAGCCAATTTTGACAACGGTTTTTTAGATAGTCATCTGTCAAATGGGCAATATGTTATTGATGATTTATATACGCTTTATGCTTCGCTTCCGTCAGCGGGATATAGCATTGAGTGGTTTAAACGATCTTTTTCGGTGAGTGATGATGAATTTAATCAATTAATCGATTCATTGTTTGGCAAATTGACCGATTTACCTTACCTCAAAGCAAACCTATCAATCTTTATTCCGCATTTGCGGGGAAGTGGACCACCTAAGCGTAATATTGATGCCAAAGGGCTTTGGTATGGGTTTGATGAAAACAGCACTTTATCAAATATATTATTGGCTGTTTTTCAAGGATTGTGTTTTGAATTAAAAAATACCTTGACCACTATTGAGCAATTAACCGCAAGCTATCACCCCATAATAAAGGTAATCGGTGCGGCGGCAAAAAATCCACTGTGGTTGCAGTTAAAAGCCGACATTCTTGGTCGAGAAATCATATCGTGTAATATCAAAGAAGCGGTTTGCAAAGGTGCAGTCATGTTAGCCGGATATCAAAATCACTATATTGATAAAAATTCAGATAAGCAGAGTGATAACTATATGGTTCGGTATATCCCCAATTTGCAAATAAATCACTATTACAATTCCGTTTTTAAACGCTATTACCAGCCATTTTTTGATTTAAAAAACCGTTTAGAATTTCAAAGTAAAAAGGACAATAAAGATGAAAGCGTCAGTATGTTATAAACAAAACGATTTAAGAACAGAGGATCTTCCGATTCCTGATATTTCTGATAATGAAGTATTGATAAAAATGCTCGCCTGTGGTTTGTGTGGTACCGATATTCAAAAAATTAGGGGCGATAGTGTTAATAAGCCTACCGTGCTAGGACATGAAGTAGTCGGTGAGATTGTTAAAAAAGGCCAAAACGTTGATCGTTTTGAGCTGGGCGATAGAGTTATCACCGCAATACATGTTCCTTGTTTTACTTGCCACTATTGTAATAAAGGACATTACACAATTTGTGAGCAATTTAGAACAAATAATATCGATCCCGGTGGTTTTGCCCAATTTATTCGTATTCCCGAATTACATTTAAAGCATTTGACCCATAAGGTTTCCGATAGTGTTACAGATGAAGAAGCTACCTTAATTGAACCTATTGCTTGTTGTTTGCATGGTCTTAAGCAAGCAGATATTAGACCTAATGATAGTGTACTTATTATGGGCGCCGGAACAATCGGCATCTTACATGCGCAGTTAGCCAAAATTAAAGGCGCAAATAAAGTCATTATTAGTGATATGTCTGAATTTAAATTACAAACAGCACTAAAAGTAGGATGTGATTATGCAATTAATATTGCAGAGAAAAATATTTTTGAAGAAGTGAATAAAATCACCCATGGGCAAGGTGTTGATGTCATTGTTATTGCTGCCGGGGTTTCATCATTAGTGTCTGATGCAATTAATCTGGTAAGAAGGGCGGGGAAAATCATTGTCTTTTCCGGGTTTGATAAAAATAAAATGGTGAATATTGATGCCAGCCGTTTCTTTAAGGATGAAATTAGTATTATCGGCACTTATTCGGTGACACCTTATGAGTTCCCGGAAGCGTTAGATCTGCTTGAGAAGAAAAAGCTCAATACTCAAGAAATGATAACCCACGTTTTTCCTTTAGATAAATTAAGCGAAGCGATTGACTTATCGACTAATCCTAAACAATCAGTATTAAAAGTTGTTATAAAAACTGAGCTATAACAAGCCAATTACTTTGTTTAAAACAGCACAATCATTGGCAATGATGAGATGAGCAAAATTTAGTATTAATAAGGTAGAACAGATGAAAAAAGTATCGATTATTTTTATTTTAGTTGTGTTGTTGATTAACTTTTATTCTATCAGTTATGGTTTATATTCGAATTTTGCTCATTCTCAATTAGATGTTTTTTCAACACTGCTTTACTTGGTCATACTGTGCTGTATTGCGCTGTTGATTTATTTGATTATCAAAAAAAATCAGAACACGCCAATTTATCTCACTTTTTACTTTTTTCTTTGCTTAATTACCACAACGGTAGAGATTATCTATTTATCTTCACAGCAAATCGGTACAGGTAACAATATGATTTATTTTTTGATCTATTTTTCACTATTTATTTATGTCATCAAATCAATCAGCCTCAAAAAATATTTCTCTACTTCAAAAAATTGAAAGGTAACAACTTTATGTTTAAAAACATCAATCTTTATTTTGTCCGCCATGGTGAAACAAAATGGAATCAATTACAGTTATTTCAAGGATCATCAGATTCTCAACTCACTTTAAATGGTATTAATCAAGCAAAATTAACTGCTAAAGCAGTAGACAAGGTGAATTTTGTTAACGCTTACGTAAGCCCACAAAAGAGGGCTGTTGATACTGCAAAGCTTATTATTAATAACCGAGATATTTCCTTAAATTTGCATGAAGGATTAAAAGAGATTGATTTTGGTCAATGGGAGGGTAAATTTGTGCCCGATTATTATGCTGACCCAAACTTTATCTATTTACAAACTGATGCCCAAAAATATTCAATAGCTGACAATCAAGGGGAAGATTTTAGAAGTGTATTTATGCGTTCCATACAGGCAATTGACGATATCATAACTGAAAATCATCATGGAAATATTTTAATTGTTTCGCATGGTTCATTGTTAAGACAACTGATTTATGTTCTTGCGGGTGGGAATTGGCAAGAACATTTACAAAATACAGAAATTTTAGCAAATACCAGCATTAGCATTATTAATTATAAACAAGATGATATTGACTCGTGTGGTTATTTTACGTTGACATCGATTAATCAAACCGATCATCTCTAATAATAGAACGGGACTTTACTGATTAAATTGGTTAAACAGCGTATTATATCCATCTAAATTACATCTGCGTTTTAAATTTGGTTATGGGTAATCATTCTGCTATTTGGTTTTTGTATATTATCAGAACGGCTAAACACTCTTTATATACCGGTATCACAACTGATGTCGCCAGGCGTTTACGCCAGCATCAAAATGGTAAAGGTGCTAAACACCTTAAAGGGCATCATAATTTAACCGTTGTTTATCAAATCAGTGTCGGTGACAGATCAACCGCATTGAAACTTGAGTATCGTATAAAACAGCTTTCAAAACAGAAAAAAGAGCAACTGGTGGCAAACGCCCCCGACTTAGTGAATTTATTAACCTTAATCAATCGATGATTTGCTCAATTGCAGAATATTGAATGATATTATTGTCCCGATTTGCGATAGAGGTTATTTGGCGTAATTTATTCTTGATACTGCTCAATTTAAAACATTGACATCAATTGTAGCGGTGGTGCTTTAATGGCTTGACTTTGCCGATTAAATTCAGCTAATTGCTGATACCAAAAATCAGCATCGAGTATCCAAGGAAATGCGATTGGAAAAGCTCTGTCTTGCCAACGCTGAACTATCCAAGCCAGGTAGCGCACCATTCTCATTGCTCTAAGTGGTTCAATTAAACTCAGTTGGTTCATATCAAAATGATAAAACTCTTGATAGCATTCAAGAATGCTATCAAGTTGCAATTGTTGCGCTTTTCGATCGCCATTGAGTAACATCCAAATATCTTGAATCGCTGGTCCATTACGTGCATCATCAAAATCGACAAACATGGCATTATCACGCCATAATATATTACCGGCATGGCAATCAGCATGCAGGCGAATTGGTTGCCAATCGGTATGCCAATGCTGCTCAACAATCTGTATTAAGTGGGTTAAACTGGTCTTGAGTTCTTCATGGATTTTCTTTGGGATCAAATTAGAGGTTAACAAAACTTCTTTAGGCTGATAAAGATATTCTTCCAGTCCAATTGTAGGGCGATAAATAAAAGGTTGTTTTGCACCAATTTGATGAATACGTCCCAGCAAAGTGGCTACCGATTCCATCTGCTCGATATTATCACTTTCATATTGCCGTCCTCCTACACTTGGGAACAGAGCAAATAGGTAGCCTTCATATTCATGCAAAGTTTGACCATTAAAGGTTAATGGCGCAGTGACAGGAATATCAGCTTCTGATAGTTGCTTAGTAAATTGATGCTCTTCAAGAATTTGTGCCTGATTCCAACGATAGGGGCGATAGTATTTGGCGACATATCGTATGCGATCCTCATCAGAAAATTGATAGACACGATTTTCATAACTATTTAAAGCAGTCAGCCCCGAATCAACCCGAATACCAACGGTTGCCAAACTAGCAAAAATAACGTCGGGTGATAATGATTGAAATGAAAAGGCTGAACTATCCATTTTAACGTTCCTTTATTGCTGGCTGAACCATTGGTCTAATTTCTGTTTCAAAGGCTCTAAGCCGATACGTTTTGGCGATGAAAACGGTGCAACAGTAATATCACCTTGAAAAGGTAAGATAGCTTCTTTAACCATGTTAACCTGTTTTTTTAATGCGCCTGAAGCGAGTTTATCGGCTTTAGTTAACAGTAGCATAACAGGAATATCAACTGATACAGCCCACTCAATCATTTGTTGGTCGAGATCTTTAAGCGGATGCCGAACATCCATTAATACAATTAAGCCTTTTAAGCTTTCTCGTTTTTGCAGATATTCGCCTAATGATTTTTGCCATTTGCGTTTAATCGCTTCCGGAACTTGTGCATAACCATAGCCCGGTAAATCGACTAAACGACAATTTTCTTCCACTTCAAATAGGTTAATAAGTTGCGTTCGTCCCGGTGTTTTACTGGTTCTTGCTAAAGATTTTTGATTGGTTAATGTGTTAAGTGCACTTGATTTACCGGCATTAGATCTGCCGGCAAAGGCAACTTCAACGCCACTATCAATTGGTAAATGTGAAATATCGGGTGCACTTAAAATAAAATGCGTTTTAGCATAGTTTAATGGTCGAATGTCGGTCATAAAAAATGTCCTTTAAGTGCATTAACGGCACTTAATCACTTAAAATGCCGTTACTGTATAGAAAAACTTAGGAATTGACAACTTTTTCGACAGCTTTGCTAAGTCGGTTCATTCCTTCGTTTATTTCGTCTTCAGATATAATTAGTGAAGGGGTAAAACGAAGCACATTTGGTCCTGCATTAAGGATCATTACTTTAAATTCGGAGGCAACATTCAAGAAGTCACGTGCTTTATTATGAAACACTGGTTGTAATTCAGCACCTAAAAGTAGTCCTTTACCACGGTATTCTCGAAATACTTTGAATTTATCATTTATATTTTCAAGTTGTTCAATAAAGATTGCTCGGCGTTTTTGAACGCCTTGAAGTACATCAGGTGTGTTGATAATATCAAATGCCTCACAACCAACAGCACAAGCAAGAGGGTTACCACCATAAGTCGTGCCGTGAACACCTGGGTGCATTACCGATGCTATGTCATCGGTTGTTAACATTGCACTGATAGGGAATCCTCCGCCAAGTGCTTTTGCAGAAGTTAAAATATCTGGAACCACATCATATTGCTGATAAGTGTATAAAGTACCAGTTCTCCCCATTCCACATTGAACTTCATCAAAGATCAACAAAGCGTTATATTGATCGCAAAGTGCTCTCAAACCTTTCAAAAATTCTGGCGTTGCTGCATTTAATCCACCTTCTCCTTGTACCGGTTCTAACACCACTGCACACGTATGATCATCCATTACTGCCTTAACGGCATTTAAATCATTAAAAGGGACATGAATAATATCAGCAGGTTTAGGACCAAAACCATCGGAATATTTAGCTTGTCCCCCTACTGATACTGTAAAAAAGGTGCGACCGTGAAATGATTGATAAAACGAGATAATTTTAGTTTTATAAGGACTATATTTTTGCGCCGCATAATATCTTGCTAATTTGAAGGCGGCTTCATTTGCTTCGGCACCTGAGTTAGCAAAGAAAACGCGCTGAGCAAAGGTATTATTAATAATTTTTTTTGCAAGGCGTAAAGCCGGTTCATTGGTAAAAACATTACTTACATGCCATAATTGTTCACTTTGTTGATGTAAGGCATTAATTAGCCTAGGATGGCAATGACCAAGCGCGTTAACCGCAATCCCTCCTGCAAAATCGATATACTCTTCACCATGTTGATCCCATACTCTACTACCTTTCCCTTTAATAGGTATAAATTTAGCTGGTGAGTAAACGGGTAGGATTACTTTGTCAAACAGTTCTCGTGTTATTTCTGGCTGCATTATACGATCCTTATCTTATCTAACAGTCTTTTTCTATTTTATGTTATTTATAAAGATAGTAAAGTAAATATTTATTCATAAATATTGAATTTATATTCATTTAAAAAAGTTGGATATTTTGTATATTTTATTCTTTTCTGCAATTATTTTCGGGTATAATTAGCGATTAATTAATAATCGTTAATAAAATAGGAATAAATATGAGTCGTATTATTTATTGCCATTATTTAAAAAAAGAATCCGAAGGTCTAGATTTTCAGCTTTACCCAGGAGAGCTAGGCAAGCGTATTTATAATGAAATTTCTAAAATAGCATGGCAAGAATGGCTTAAGAAGCAAACAATGTTAATTAATGAAAATAAGCTTAATATGATGAATTTAGAACATCGTAAAAAAATTGAAACCGAAATGATAAAGTTTTTGTTTGAAGGTGAAGACGTGGTTATTGATGGATATAAACCTGAAAATTGAGAGATTACAATGAAAAACAATTTTAAAATTCTTACATTACTCATTTCAGTAAGTTTATTAACAGCCTGTCCTGGCTCAAATAACAAAAAAACTGATGAAGACTATTATATAAAAGATACTAATGCATTTAATATTTTAATAAGTCAGTACGCTAATAATATAGAACAAATCTGGGGACCTAAAGAGGTTCTTATTGCTGGTCCTAAAGATTATGTTCAATATGAAGATAATCTACAAACTCGAGTTCATATCAATTTTGTTTCTGGGATAATTACCATTGAAACTTTATCTGATACACCAATCAATAATTTGAAGGACGCAATTGTATCAACATTACTTATGCCTGAACCTGTTGATATTATCAGGCGAGATAAAATAAGTCAGGATTTATCACAAGAACCTTTTTTATATAATCAGGTTCTTGATCAAGAAAGACAACCAATTCGTTGGAGTGGTAGGGCAAATAGCTTTGCCGATTATTTGCTTGCCAATAATTTAAAAGTACGTTCTTCTGGAGCTCATAAAATCACTTATGTTGAAATCAAACTTGTTCCAAACCATATTAATCAACGTGCAAGAAAATTCTTACCTTTAGTGACTGAAGCGTCAAATCGTTACTTTATTGATGAACGATTGATTTTAGCTATTATGGAAGTTGAATCAGCATTTAACCCATTTGCGGTAAGTCGTACAGATGCATTAGGATTAATGCAAGTACAGCAACACACTGCTGGTCGAGACATCTTCAAGTTGCGGGGTAAACCTGGTGAACCGAGCCGTCAGTTTTTACTTGACCCTCGTAATAATGTTGATATGGGAACTGCTTATTTATCTTTACTAAAAACTAAGTATTTAGCAGGTATAAATAATCCAATATCACTACGATATGCAATGATCACCTCTTATAATGGTGGAGCAGGAAGTGTATTACGTACTTTTTCTGATGACCGAAATGAGGCGATCAATATAATTAACTCGATGACACCTCAACAAGTTTATCGGAAATTAGTGACTTCACATGTTTCTCAAGAGTCACGAAATTACCTTATCAAAGTTAGTAGAATCCTAGATAATAAATAAAAGTATCTATTCTTTATAGGGCTATCACATTATTTTTAATAATGTAATATTGTGATGGTCCTTTTAAAAAACATTATATTTCTTATGCAAATCTTAATATTTTAACCTTTCCCTTTCATTTCTTTAAAAAAGCTTACTTCAAGAGTTGTGTATGACGTTTAATAATTTGTTTTATAACATTTTTTTGGCTTACAACTCTTATCAAATATGAAGTTGCTGGCTATCAAGGTCAAATCTAGAATATATCAAAATTTTTATAATAAATTTTTAATAATTATATGTTTGTAAATAAATATATAGAAAATTTTCATTTCTTTAATTTTGAAATTTCTTCAGCTCTATTTTTATAACAACAAGATGTATTTAAGTGAAAGGAAATAATAGTTCATGGTCAAATTTAATCGTTTCCGTAACATTTCTTATCTAAGTATAAGTGCTGCATTTTTACTTGGTTCAAATAGTGTTTATGCGGGTACAGAGACCGTACCAAAATTAAATATTATTCGCGATGAATTTAATTCAGCGGAAAAACTAAATTTAAGTATCTATAATCCGAAGCTTAAATTAACATCACAAGGTTTATTCAATACCCCAATGGGGCTTTATGTCTATACCAACTATCCGAGCAAAATAGCAGAATATCAAATCACTATTTATCGCCAGTCTGATGTCGATAACCAACATCCAATAAAAACATTGAAGTTTAATGAAATTAGCCCATATGAAGCGTTATTGTGGCAAGGTGATACCGACAATGGGGAACCATTGTCAATTGATAGTGATTATAAAGCGATTTTAACCACGACTAGTCATGACGGCTTAAAAGATAACGTTCATGCTGTTAACTTTAGTACATTAGGCCATGGTATAAAACAAGAGAGTGAATTTATTTCATATAGCAAATCCAATATTTCTTCCTCACCAGCCACTAACTTGACCTTTGGTAAATTAAAATCAGATAGTACTATTCCTGGTTTTGGAGAAAGTCGGATCGATCATCAAGGCATTGTCAGTGGTGCGCAGGATCGTAAAGTTGTCATTCAAATGGCGGGACTAAAAGATAAAAAAGATGTGATGTTAAATGGTGAACGATTGGTTGTGGATAATAGTGGTCGTGCCATGCGAGAGATGATTTTATCGCCAGGAGAATATCAGTTCGATTTAACTTGGAAAGATGAATTTGGTCAAACTCATTCACAAAACGAAAAATTAGTTGTTCAAAAAGAAAATGATATTTTTTATGTTGGTATTGTTGATGTCACATATGCACAAAATAATGTTAGCGGTGAAGGCCAATCAATAGTAGAAGATGCTGATAGCCATCATTATAGTGGTAAAGGTAGTTGGGATGGTCGAGTTGCATTTTATTTAAAAGCCAATAAAGAAGATTATCGCTTAACAGCTCATTTAGATACCACCGAAACCAAATTAAAAAATGCATTTGGTCATTTAGGTGAAAAAGACCCAACGCGTTTTGTTCGAGAAATCGATCCTCAAGCTTATTATCCAATTTATGGTGATGACTCAACTACTGAAAGTGATGTTGATACCGAAGGTAAGTTCTATGTTAAGTTAGAGAAAGGCAAAAATTACGGGTTATGGGGTAATTATAATACCCAAATTACTGGCAATGAATTTGCAAATTTTAACCGAAGTCTATACGGTGCTAAGCTTTACCATGAAAGTGAGCAGACGACAAAATATGGCGATACTCGTACATTAGCTACCATATTTTTATCAAATGGTGAAACACGAGGTAGTCATAATGAATTAGCCTCAACTGGTGGTAGCTTATACTTTTTGAAACATCAACGTGTAACTCAAGGTAGTTTAAAACTTTCGGTCGAAGTACGCGATCGTAACACTGGACGAGTATTAAGTACCAGTACCTTAACCGAAGGTGTGGATTATGAAGTTAACCAATTCCAAGGTCGTATAATGCTAACTAAACCATTACCAATGACCTCCAGTGGTGGCTCGGGTAGTTCCATTATCGAAGGTGGAAACTTAGTTGGTGGTGATCCAGTTTGGATTATTGCTGAATATGAATATTACTCGGATGGATTTGACCTTGAAGGTCAGAAAGTTTTTGGTGGAAGAGCTTATCACTGGTTAAACGATTATCTACGAATTGGGGGAACTTACCTAAGTGAAGATCAGGCTAGTGGTGATAATTATGAATTGAAAGGTGTGGATTTAATTGTAAGACCAACGCAAGGAACACATACTCAATTAGAATACGCCAAAACCAAAGCGAAAATGAACGATATATTTGTATCGAGCAATGGTGGTCTATCATTTACTGAAACTGTGCTATCAGGTGATACTCGTGGAGCTGCTTGGAAAATAGAACAAAAAATCGATTTTAATGATTTTACTGAAAAAGATGTTCCACTAAGTTTCAAAGGCTATTACTCGATGCAACAAGAAGGTTTTTCATCTTTTGCTAAAGCACGTAGTAGTGATTTAGAAGAGTGGGGCGGTGAATTGCGTTATGATTTTGAACCAGATAAACAAGGTGTATTGGTTGGTCATAGTCAAGAAAAAGATAAAGCAAATTACGTTGAACGAATTACTCGCGCACAATACTACACTGCCTTAGGTGAATTATATAAAACCGCTTTAGAGCTCCAACAACGAAATGATCATAATTATGGTAGTGATTCAACTAAAGAAACATTAGTAGCGGCAAAATTAGAACGTTCATTCTTTGATGGTCGAGATAAAGGTTATATCATCCAACAATTAACCTTAAATAAATCAGGTGATGTTGCCGATGATAACCGCACGACGCTAGGTTATAACTCGCAAGTGACTGAAAGCATCAATATCGGTGCTGAAGTTTTTGGTTCTAACCGAGGAGCAGGGGGTGGTGTACAAGGTAGCTGGGATGTTAATGAACGAACCAGTTTATACACCAAATTATTAAATGATGTCGATTCAACTTCTGGTCGTGGAATAACTACTGTTTTTGGTGGAAAAACCAATGCGACAAGTAAAATGGAGTTATATTCTGAGCGTCAATTTAAAACCAGCAAAATCGATCACACTACTTCAGATATCTATGGTGTCAATTATAAACCAACCGAAGCGCAATATGTCGAAGGGTCTTACTCTATCGGTCGAGTAAATAACCGTAATCGAAATAGTACCAGTTTGACAGGAAATGATGAAACTCGCCGAGATGTATATGCAGTAGGTTATGGCTTTAAAAATGAAAAATTTCAAATGCGTAATCGCCTTGAATATCGTATAGATGAAGCGAGTGAGCGTATCAAACAATGGGTCACAACAAACCGTGCTAAAACTATCGTAAGTGAAAACTTAAGTTGGCTTACTCAGTTTGATTTTGCTAAAACATTAGGTGAACGCGATGATAAGGTTGTAAGCAATTATACTGAATCAATGGTTGGTTTTGCTTATCGGCCACAAGCCATTAATAACCTAAATCTATTTGGAAAACTGACCTATGTATATGGATTAGATCCTGACGATCAGCTAATCGCAAACTCTACCTCATCAGGCAGTAAAAGTTACACATCAAGCTTATATGATCAGAAGAGCTGGGTGTGGTCGCTAGAAGGGGTTTATGAATGGAATGCAAATTGGGAGACGGCGTTTAAAGCGGCGCACCGTCAAGGGCATTTACGTTACAAAGGCGAAAGTAATTGGTACTCATCAGGCGCAGACTTATATGCCTTAAGAGTCAATTACAAACTTGGCGATTGGGAATATCAGGTAGAAGGAAGAACATTACGCACAAGCTTAGCCGATGACCATAAAGATGGTTTAGTCACCAGTGTTTATCGCAATGTTGGTGACAATATCAAGATGGGTGTAGGTTACAACTTCACTGATTATAACGATAACTTAACGCACCTGAACTACCGTTCACATGGTTGGTTTGTAAATGTCGTGGGGAGTTTCTAATGAACAGTTGGCAAAAAGTTAAAAATGGTCAACCGCATTTACAAATGCAAGTGAAATCAGATCAAAAAGTCGAAAACGTTAAAAAGAATTTACGCATATCAGGAGAAAAGATAATGCGAACTGAGCATAACACAAAATCTAAAAGAAGATCATTAATAAAAGTTTTTAATTATAAAGCGATAATAAAACACTTTAATTTAGTGTTGTTCTCATTTTTTATTTCGTTTATGGCTCTATCGGTAGCAAATGCGATACCGATTTCAGGTAAAGTCTTTCTGGATTATGATGGTAACTCTAATAATGTCAACTTCCCATTAAAAAACTTACCTGTTGAACTAAAAGATTATACAGGTGCGAAAATTGCTAGCGTAAACACTGATGAAGATGGAGCTTATGAATTTGATGTATCTTCATTAGGTTCTTATAGTGTTGAAGTGAAAACAACAAATAATGAAAGTGTTTCCAAGTCAGTTTCAGTCAGTGGTATGACTGGTGAATTGGGTCAAAATCTATTTTTAAAAGGTAATGGTGGAACTGTTCACCTTAAAGTTAAAGATTATAATAATCAGGGGATTAATGATCTTCCCGTTAAATTGCTTAATGCATCAACAAAAAATGTAATAGTATTAGATACTAATTCTAATGGTGAGGTTGAGATAAAAAACACATTATTGAATGATGAATATACTGTTTACTTTGATGCTGAAGTTGATATTTTTTTAAAGCGTTTAAAGTATAAATTGTGGGATGTTACTTTACCAAATGGTAATAATACCTATGATGATAAAATTAAATTTGCAATGAAAGGCGCTGAACAAAGTGGCTCTTTTAATCTCAAAAAGCGAAATCCGAATAAGCTAGATGGTATCATTGCGTTTGATATGGATAATGATGGACTTTACACTGTCGGTAGCGATCCAGGATTAGAAGGAATAAGAGTTGATATTTATTATGAGAATACTACTATCCCTGTTATGGGTACAAATCCAGTTACTACGGGAGAAGATGGTTTTTATGGTTTCAGTGATTTAGCTGTAGCAAGTTATGATATTGTAGTATCAAATGTTCCTGCACCTCCATTTAAATATTTACCAAGCGATCTGAGAAAGAAAGCGAAAATACCTGATGAGATAGGTAATCCAACAGGTCCTGATTTCTTATTCCAGATTGACCCAAATGATACAACACTATCTAGTATATCAGGTAATGTTTTTGTTATCGGATCACAACAATATCTTAGCAGCGGTCCCGATTCAGGCAAATCGGATAATAATCTTTATGATACTTCGGTTGGTAGCCGAGGAATGTCAACAAAAGTAGCACTTTATCAACATACTGGTTCAGAATGGAAAAAAATTTCCACTACAAAAACGAATGGTACAACAGGATTCTACCAATTTATAGGTCTTACTAAAGGTAAAGATTACAAAGTTCTGTTGACTGAATCTGGTATTGATCAGACTAAATTCTATTTCATCAATGATACTGATGGGAAATCAACGAGTACTTCACCAAATTCAAGAAGTAGCCATAAAGGTAAAGTCACATTAAGCAACAATACAAAAGATAATATTGCTGGAAAAGAAATTATTATTCCTAATTTAAATACTAAGAAAGGATATCAAAACTTCTGGTATTCACCAGTGCAAGAAGCTTTGGGTAATTTAATGGTTGTTAACTACTTAGAAACAGCTGGAGGACATTGGAGTTGGAGTACAACTTACAATGGATTGGAGGCAAATTCAGCCAGTACCTATACTAAGATAGTATTTTATGAAGAAGATGGCGTTACCCAAGCAACTGACTCTAAAAATAATAAACTTGAAGTAACTTATAAAAGACCAGGGTATTATGGTTTAAGAGACCTTCAGAATTATTATATTGACCGTTGTGGATTATTTAATTATACGGTTGAAGGTTATGATACTAATCTTCTGGAAAAACCTACATCATTACAGAATTTCACGGTGATGCTAACCCCTGGTAGAGTTTGGGACGATAGACTTATTTTTGTACCTAAACAGAAAAATACTATTTCAGGTTATGTTTATTTAAATAATAGTCATCCAGGTGTTTTAGGTAGTTATGTTCCTAATAATGATACAGCTATTAAATATAATCGAGTTGTTTTGGATAGGAAAGTTGACGGTGAATGGGTCGAATTTACTAACTTTTCTACTGATGAAAATGGTAAATATGAATTTACTAATTTACCGAATGGTGATTATCGAATTACGGCTAAACAGACATATGGTTTGGCTAGTAATATCAAAGACGGGGATCTAGTTTTTGAAAATAATGACCAAAATAAAGGGTTTAGTATAGATCCAGGTAATAACAAAAAAACCATATCACAAATTGAATTATCAGTTAATGGCGGTAGAGTATTTAATACTAATACCAATTTTTGGTATAAGTTGAGAGTCGATGATTATGTTATCCGAGGTACAGTATACCTTGATACATGGTTAGCTGACAGTAAGATCCAAACAGGACAACTTTATAACTCTAATGATTTGCCATTGAAATATGCAACAGTTCTACTTTGCCGTGATGGTAACGAAAGCGATTGTACGGAAAATGGTATAAACTTTCTTGATAAGCAAATCACAGATGGTAAAGGTGACTACACATTTAATGGGCAACTTAATAATGTAACTCCTAATACAGATTATATGATTAAGGTAAAATATGATGGAATAAAAACAGTTACAAACGCTAGTGAGAATTTATATCCATTTTACAGAGTTAAATTTACAACACTTGATGCGCCTATTACTAAAAACTTCCTTATGCAAGGTAAAGGTACTATTTCTGGTGCACCAATTAATGATATAAATGGTGACACTCAATATGCAGGCGAGCAAACAATTGAAGTCGGTAAAGGAAATTTTGCTCTCTATTATTGGGATAACGATCATTATGAATATTGGGCAGATATTGGTGATTATTATCATGCATTCGATTTAAAATCTTTACCGAAAGGTAAATATAAAATTGTGCATAAGACTAGCACTGATGATTATATTGATATAGCCGATCAAGATCCTGCGACTGAACCAGGTACATTGCAGTTTGAAGTTCAAGCTGATGGATCTTTAGCTAATGGAATGCAAGCTGATAAACAGTGGTTTATGCAAGCAAATACAGCTCCAGAAGCGTTAACTGAAGCTGTTTCAGGTAATATCTATCTGGATGTTACTGGTTCAAATGTTAAGAATGATCAGTCAATTTTGTTAACTAAAGAAGAACTCGAAAGGTATAATCCTTCCAAAATAACTGTTGAAGGGGTATTTACTCCTCGTCTTTATAAAAATCATTACAGTGGAAGTTTTGAATCATTATTCAATACACCAGATTTTATAGATAAGGGAGTAAAAGACAACGCTAGATTTGTCTATAACAAGACAAATGCAAGGTTGATGAATAAATTATATATTTCCAACATGATGTTAAAACTAAAAGGGTTGGATAATGCATTCGAAATAGTAGGTAATAGTGGTCAAACGAAAGGCAGCTATTTACCGAATAAAGTACAAAATGGTTTGGAGTATATGCAGGTAGAACTATTGCAAAATGGTACTCCAG
Source organism: Gilliamella sp. B2911 (assembly GCF_026536965.1). Classification (NCBI taxonomy): domain Bacteria; kingdom Pseudomonadati; phylum Pseudomonadota; class Gammaproteobacteria; order Orbales; family Orbaceae; genus Gilliamella; species Gilliamella sp. B2911. The sequence goes on from NZ_JAFNNA010000001.1 coordinate 214,532, forward strand.
ATCAATATTGGTTACTAAGATTAAGAGAAACCACTGAAATTGGTGGAAAACTTTATTACGATTATGATAACAATGGTATTTTTGAACCTAATAATGGTGACGTGCCAATGACAGGGGTTCGAGTAGAGTTATATCGTAATGGTTCTAATAATGTTTACTCATATACAATGACAGATGGTAATGGTAATTATAAATTTACAAACCTGTTATATGATGACTATAAAGTTAAAGTCACAGCTGAAGGATTAGATACAAGTCGTTATGAATTGAAAAGTTTATCTGACACAATTTCTAATATTAAAATTACACAAAGCAATCCAACTGTACCAAATGGGGCGTTAGATTTTCTTTATAAAAAAGAAGGTGATTCCTCTATTTATGGTTATGTGTTAATTGATATTAATAATAATGGTGAAGCAGATATTAATTTCGATAAAACAGGTGATGTGCCAGTACAAAATGTTACTATAAATTTATATAAGGGACCTACGGCAACTGGTAGTCCATTTAAGACGATAAAAACTAATCAAATTGGGGTTTATAGTTTTGATTTAGATAAAAATCAACTTAATGATACTTATGTTGTTCAAATTGTGCCTCCTAGTGGGTATGGTGTTATTTCTAATGCTGATAAAAATACCAATACAGTTTTATCGCCAATTAGCTTTAGTTCGGGAAGGCAAAACCAACAAAGTAAATACTTCTTGTTAGCTGGAGGGACGAACCCTAATCCTTCAGCAGGGATTACTAGCCCTACAGCAATAAATAGTGGTATTTCTGGTAAAACATTAATTGATGATCCAGATCCTACAAACTATAAACCATTGAAAAATGTTTTATTGAGTTTGATTGATGAAAACGGTAAAGAGATGGCTCGTCAAAATAGCGATGAGAATGGTGAATATCATTTCTATAATTTACCGAGTGGAAATTATAAAGTTAACGTGAAACATCCACCAGCATATTATGTTGTTGTTCGAAATAGTGTGAGCACTACTCAACCAATTGATACTATTTCAGGTATTGCTATTACTAATTCAGGGGTAACGGATAAAACCTTCTTCTATAGCAAAGCAAGCCATGATGGTATCCAAGGTGATATTTATGTCGATTTTAATGATACTAATACTGATACAAGTCGATTGAATGAGTATGCACATTTAATCAATAGTTCAAACCAAGTAACAGTTAAGCTTTATGATGGTTTAAATGGTACAGGTCAGTTGTTAATGACACAATTGACAACCAATGGGCACTATCATTTTGCAGATCTTTTATATGGAAATGATGTTGATTACTCAGTTAAAATTGAAATGAACACTCTTCCGGGCTATGACTTTAAATTCAGTAAAGCAGGTAATAGAGCGCAAGATATTGTTATTCCTGTAAAAGCATTGAAAGAAGAGGGATCATTAGATAATCACTATGTAGTTTTAGGTAAACTACAACTAGGTGGTGATGTTTGGATAGATAATAATAGTGATAAGATTAAAACTGATCAAAAACTGACTAATGATGTTGAGGTTGAATTATCTTATCAAGAACCAAATACAGATACTTTTAAAACGCTTAACAAGACAAAAACGGCTAACATTGCATTGAATGGTAATGCATCGAAAAATGGGCAATATTTGTTTGATAAATTACCAAAAGATTATAATTATCAAATTAAGGTTAGTACGCCTAATTCGACTGTATTAGTACCAGCGACTGATATACCGAATAATACTAATACATTCAATTTTGAACCTTTAACTGATAATGATTTTAATAGCAGTACAGCTTTCAAATATACTGGACGAGTATCAGGTCAAGTTGTTATTGATGTTGATGATAGCAAAGATAGAACCGGTGTAGACACTAGTTTTGCAGGTGTTAAACTGGTTCTAACGAAAGTATCAAGTTCAAATTTCAGTGGTGGACAAACTCCATTTGAAGCAACAACTGATCCAAATGGTAACTTTGTATTTGATAATATTCCGGTAGGAACATGGGCTATTTCAACAGCATCTTCACAAACAATAACTGATTGGAATAGTTATGTTCTAAATTATACGACTATTGGAAATAATGTTGTTCCAATACAACAAAGTAATAATTTATCGTTAGAAGTTGAAGTGACAGCTGATCAAAATGTTGTTGATAACATTGATATTGGTTATCGAGGTAATAGTAAGATTACCGGTTATGTCGTTATTGATCGTGATAGTGATGGAGTTTATAGTTCTAACGATATAAGCTTTGGTCAGCTAGCTACTCCTATAACGCCGAAAATAACACTAACTTCGGCAACTAATAAAGCTGGATTTAAAACAAAAGAATTTACTGTTGATGCATCAACTGGTCTTTTCGAAATAACAGGATTGAGCGCTTATAATTATGAAATAAGTAGTAATGTGAGTGATTCTAATTATAAATTAGTCTTTAGTCCTGGAAATCCATCACCTGTATCTGAGACAGCAACTTTTAATGTAAATGGACCAAATGATACAAGTTTTGAAGCAAATCCAAATACAAGAGTGTTTGGGTATCAGTTTGATCGTAAATTATCAGGGAATGTTTATTTAGATATCGGTGGGAATGAGTCTGAAAAAACATTTAATCCAAAACTAGATGGGGCGGTAGTTAAAGTTGAAGGCGAATTGAGTAACAATAAGCATGTAACTCATACTAAAACTGTAGGAAGTAACGGTGAATTTACCTTCAATAATATTACTGAAGGTAAATGGACAGTATCTGTCTCTCATCCGACACGAACTGATTTAAACTATAGTTATTTTGTTGAAAAAGTGGTAACCCCAACTGCTGTCAATAATAATAGTATCACTTATGAAGTAGATTCAAATACTGGCAATGAGATCAAACTTGATTTAGGTATGAAAGGCCAAGCTAAGATTACTGGTAAAGTCGTGTTTGATAATGATGCGGATGAGCAATTGTCATCATTCGATACTGGTGTCGATGGTTTAACCATAAAATTGATAGACCCAAATAGTGATACCGTTATTTATAAGGAAGCGGTATCGAATAGTGATGGTGAATTTACTTTTGATAATTTAGCTAATGGTAGCTACCGAATTAGAGTGACTGACCCATCTAATAAATTAAATGGTTATGTCATTAGCTTTAGTCCTTCTGGTCAAGCATCAGCAAATACTGCTTCGGATATTGCGACAATTTCTATTTCAGGCGATGCTGCGCAATCAGATAGGAATGACTTTGGTTATAAATCTAATTTAGGTATAAGTGGACATATCTATCAAGACATTATGGGTAATGGTCAGCATAATACTAACTATCCTCCGCTAGCAGGTGTTGGAATTACCGCAGTTAATCAAAGTAATAATTTAACTATTAATGCAGTTTCTCTTGCAGATGGTAGTTATTCACTAAACAATCTGATTGCTGGTACTTGGATAATTAAAATTTCAAATTCACCGTCAGGTTGGAATTATAGTTATTTTGATGCTGCCGTAGGTAATGCAACTATTAGCGAAGTTAACCCTGGCGAATTGAAAATAATAATCGCGTCAAATGATACGGTAGGAAAAAATATTAATTTCGGTTTGAAAGGTAGTGCAAAAATATCAGGTAAAGTTGTTGTTGACGTGGATGTAAATGATAATGTCGGTTTAAATTATCATGCAGCATCAATTGATAGACCATTAAGCGGTGTAGAGGTTACCCTTAAAGCAAATGGTTTAAACGGTACAACGGCTATTTCAACAACTACAGGAAGTGACGGTAGTTATAAGTTTGAAAACCTTACCGCATATAATGATTATGAATTGACTGTTAATGATAGTAACTTGACTGGAGCTGGCTATCAAATCAGTTTCAGTCCAGCTATGATAAATGGTGGGTCTGCAATTAATCATGATACATTAGCATTAACATCTGCTACTCAAGATCTTGCTCAGATTGACTATGGTTATAAGAGCCAAAAAACCTTGAAAGGAACTATTTATAAAGATGTTTCTGGAAAAGGTGTGCATCAAACATACGATACAACTTTAGCGGGAGTTACCGTTGAGGCAAGAGATGTTAATGATCATAATATAGTATTAACTGCAATTAGTGATCCTAATGGTCAATATGAAATTAATAATATAGCTGAAGGTCAATGGGATGTAACTGTAAACGCAACAGCCGTTGCAGGTTATAGTTACAGTTATGTGATTCAGCCTCAAGGTTCAAATTCAACATCTATAACAAATGGAACAAGAATTAAAATTGAAGCAACATCTTCTAATTTGGTCACGAATGTTGATTTTGGATTGAAGGGACAAGCAAGTATTAGCGGTCAAGTTGTAATTGATGTTGATACTCAAGATGGTAATGCTATTTCATCTCGGGATATCGGTATTGATTCTCTAATTCCAAATTATCAAGTTGAGTTATTTGTAGACGATAATTTAATTGATAAGAAAGCCGCAACTACTACTGGAACAAATATTGATGAGCTTGGTAAATATCAATTTGACAATTTAGCTTCTGGTATTAGTTATAAAGTTAAAGTTAGTATGGGAAGTAATAGTTACATTAGTAGCTTCATGCTTACTGATAGTAATATTGCCGCAACAATCAATAAAACAGATAACTTGATGGAAGAAACCTATCAGTTTGCTAGTGCAACAGATCAAGCTAAAAACGTTACATTTGCTTGGAGTGGTATTAGTGGCATTAAAGGTAAAGTGTTCTTGGATAATAATGATGATGGAGAATATAATCCTTCAATAGATACAGCTATTAATGCTCCAATAACAATTACCTTTAAAAATGTGAATAATCCGTCAATTAACTTCACACGTAATTTAGCTGCTGGTGATATAGATTATGATGTTGCTAATCTTATTCCGGGCAAATGGAGTATTGAAATTGCTGGCGTACCATCAACACTAAAAGCTAGCTTTGACCCTGATGATGCCCATCATAATGCAAGTGGTGAATTAAAATTACCGCAAACTGCGAATATTGCCGTCATAAATATTACAGGTAAGTTATCTGATCAAAACTTTGGTTATATCAATGGTGGTATTATCGAAGGTAAAGTTCTAGATGATAATCAAGGTGCTGGTTTAACTGGAGTATCTGGTTATAAAGGTTTATCTGGAGTAAAAGTTTACTTATTAGATGGTAATAAAAACCATATAATGGATAGAAATGGTCGTCCAATTGTTTCGACCAGCAATGACAATGGTAAATTTAATTTCCGTAATCTAATCAGTGATACTACTCGTAGTACAAGCGCACGTTACTTTATCCGTGTTCTTTATGGCGATTATAATGATGGAACTGTTAGTGTAGGTCGAGGTAATCCTTTATATGATCTAATACCATCATTTGATAAGTATAGAGATGCTAGTGGTAATTTAGTAGAGCATGATTTAATTAATCTCTCTAACCCACCGGCTACAATAAACTTTAATGGTGTAGGTGGTGAACATACTGTACCAGTTATGGTAAATGATGGAACAAGTAATTTAGCATATGGAATTTTATTAGGTTATCGTAGTTCAGATGCTGATATAACTATTGCTAAAATTGCATTAAAAGATAAGGTAACGGTTGGTGATATTGTTCCTTACTCTATTAAAATAACGAATAATAGTTCACGCGTTTCAACTATTAAGATCAAAGACGTTTTACCAGCAGGCTTTAAATTTGTTAAAGGCTCCACTCGCCTTAATGGTAAAAAAGTTGAAGATCCTACTGGAGGAAGAACAGTAAATTCACAACTTATTCAATTAAAACCAAAAGGTGAATTAACCTTTACCTATATGCTTGTTGTTGGTGCTGGTGTCACTCAAGGTGAATACACTAATACAGCTGTAGCAGTTAATTCAATAAATGGAAAAGTTGTATCTAATACTTCTCAGGCAACAGTAACTGTTACTGCTGATCCATTATTTGATGATGCACTAATCTTCGGAAAAGTGTATGTTGATAAAAATGGTAATGGTGTTCAGGACGAAGGTGAAGAAGGCTTAGGTGGTGTAAAACTAGTTACTGTACGTGGTGAAATTATTACAACTGATGCTAGTGGTCGTTATCACATAGTCGGTGTATCTGGTGGACGTTGGGAACGAGGTGCGAATTTTGTTCTTAAATTAGATACAAGATCACTACCGAAAGGCTATGAAGTAATTGGGCGTAATCCTAAAGTAGTGAGAGTATCACCAGGCTTACCAAGTAAAGTTGACTTCACAGTTTCAGAGGAAAAGAGTCAATAACAAATGAATTTGGATCGTAAGATCCAAATTTTAAACCACCTTAATTTCCGTCCTTTTCTGATTTATTAGGAAAAGGGCGGAATTTTTTATTTCTAACTGATAATTACATTGATTTATAATTGTTTATCTCTAAATATTAACTATTTAAGTGCAGAAAAAAAACATTGAAAAGTAACTAAAAAAACAATTGGTTAAAAAAAATGTTTTTTTTTAACTAAAAAATTGATGATCTGACTTAAATTAGTAGTATACTATGCGCCTCATAAAAGCATAGTTTTTTTGAGGATGTCAACTTGAGTAATGATAAGCTTGTGGACTCGTTTTCTCCCGCGCAAATGACCCAAATCGCCGAGGAACTTGGCAACTATAAAGTAAATAAAAACCCTACTAGTACTATAGTATCAGCTATCCTTGCTGGTGTTTTTATCTCTATCGCATTCGTTTTCTATATTACTGCTACAACAGGGACTTCAACCGTTGCTTTTGGCTTGGCTAAATTAGTTGGCGGTATCTGCTTCTCGTTAGGTTTGATGCTTGTTGTATGTTGTGGAACAGATCTTTTTACTTCAACTATTTTAACCATTTTACCTAAAATGACACATAAAATTAGTTGGATAAAAATGTTCCGTAATTGGATTTTGGTCTATATTGGTAACTTTATCGGTGCTATACTATTTGTAGGAATTATTTGGTTTTCTGGGCAATATATGGTAGCCAATGGTTTGTGGGGATTGAATGTATTACAAACCGCAGATCATAAATTACATCATACTTTCATCGAAGCTGTATTTCTTGGTTTATTAGCTAATTTAATGGTTTGCTTAGCTGCTTGGATGAGTTATGCTGGTCGCAGTCTACTTGATAAAATGCTAATTATGGTATTACCTGTAGCAATGTTTGTTGCAAGTGGTTTTGAACATAGTATTGCAAATATGTTTATGATTCCTATGGGAATTGTAATTAATAATTTTGCATCACCTGAGTTTTGGACTACTGTTGGAATATCTCCTGATTCATTTAAGGCATTAACCGTTGAGCATTTTATTGTAAATAATTTAATTCCTGTTACTATCGGGAATATTTTAGGAGGCTTGTTAGTCGCTATCCCTAATTGGGCTTTACATCTTCGTAAGCCACATTGATTTTATAATATTTACCCTTATGTAAGAGTAGATAGATATTTTTGTAAACCTGAGGTTAATAACTATGAGTAATTTAAACGAAGTACAAGCAACGGCTTGGAAAGGATTTAAAGAGGGTGATTGGCAAAGTAATGTCAATGTTCGCGATTTCATTCAAAAAAATTACACACCATATGAAGGTGATGAATCTTTTTTAGCTGGCGCAACAGATGCTACAACTAAATTATGGGATAAAGTCATGGAAGGCATTAAAATTGAAAATGCTACTCATGCTCCTGTAGATTTTGATACAAGTGTAATCTCTACTATTACTGCTCATGATGCAGGTTATATCGAAAAAGATTTAGAGAAGATTGTTGGTTTACAAACTGAAAAACCATTAAAACGTGCGATTATCCCGTTTGGTGGTATCAAAATGATCGAGAACTCATGTAAAGCATACAACCGAACTCTTGATCCTTTAGTCAAAAAAATCTTTACAGAGTATCGTAAAACTCATAACCAAGGTGTTTTCGATATTTACACTCCTGATATTCTTCGTTGTCGTAAATCAGGTGTTATCACTGGTCTTCCTGATGCTTATGGCCGTGGTCGTATCATTGGTGATTACCGTCGTGTTGCACTTTACGGTATCGACTTCTTAATGCAAGATAAATTTGCTCAATTCAATTCATTACAAGCTGATTTTGAAAATGGTGTTGATTTAGCAATGACTATGCAACGTCGTGAAGAAATCGCTGAACAACATCGTGCTCTTGGTCAAATCAAAGAAATGGCAGCTAAATATGGCTACGACATCTCTGGACCAGCTAAAACAGCTCAAGAAGCAGTGCAATGGACATATTTCGGTTACTTAGCTGCAGTTAAATCTCAAAATGGTGCGGCAATGTCTCTTGGTCGTACTTCTACATTCTTTGATATTTACTTCCAACGTGATCTTGAAGCAGGTTTAATTACTGAAAAAGACGCTCAAGAAATTGTTGACCATTTCGTTATGAAATTACGTATGGTTCGTTTCTTACGTACGCCTGAATATGATGAATTATTCTCTGGTGACCCAATTTGGGCAACTGAATCAATCGCAGGTATGGGTGTTGACGGACGTACTTTAGTTACTAAAACTTCATTCCGTTTCTTAAACACACTATATACAATGGGTCCATCACCTGAGCCTAACATGACTATTCTTTGGTCAGAACAGTTACCAAGTGGATTCAAAGAGTTCGCATCTAAAGTATCTATTGATACCTCATCATTACAATATGAAAATGATGATTTAATGCGTCCTGACTTCAATAACGATGACTATGCAATCGCATGTTGTGTAAGCCCGATGATCGTTGGTAAACAAATGCAATTCTTCGGTGCGCGTGCCAACCTTGCTAAAACTCTTCTATACGCAATCAATGGCGGTGTAGATGAAAAACTTAAAATGCAAGTTGGACCAAAAGAAGATCCAATCACTGACGAATATCTTGATTTTGACAAAGTATTTGCACGTTTAGATCACTTTATGGATTGGTTAGCAAAACAATACGTAACTGCACTAAATGCAATTCACTATATGCATGACAAATACAGCTACGAAGCATCATTAATGGCACTACATGATCGTGACATTATTCGTACAATGGCATGTGGTATTGCAGGTCTATCTGTTGCTGCTGACTCATTATCAGCTATCAAATATGCAAAAGTAAAAACTATTCGTGATGAAGATGGTTTAGCAGTGGACTTTGAAATCGAAGGTGAATATCCACAATTCGGTAACAACGATCCACGTGTAGATGATATTGCAGTTGATTTAGTTGAACGTTTCATGAAGAAAATTCAAAAACTTAAAACTTATCGTAATGCGATTCCTACACAATCTGTATTAACCATTACTTCAAACGTTGTATATGGTAAGAAAACAGGTAACACTCCAGACGGTCGTCGTGCTGGTGCGCCATTTGGACCAGGTGCTAACCCAATGCACGGACGTGACCAAAAAGGTGCGGTTGCTTCATTAACATCTGTTGCTAAACTACCATTTGCTTATGCGAAAGATGGTATTTCATATACTTTCTCAATCGTTCCTAATGCATTAGGTAAAGATGATGATGTTCGTAAACGTAACTTAGCTGGTTTAATGGATGGTTACTTCCATCACGAAGCTACTATTGAAGGTGGTCAACATTTAAATGTTAACGTATTAAATCGTGAAACATTATTAGATGCGATGGAACATCCTGAAAAATATCCACAATTAACTATTCGTGTTTCTGGATATGCAGTACGTTTCAACTCACTAACTAAAGAACAACAAAAAGACGTTATTACACGTACTTTCACACAATCAATGTAATTTAGTTAACTGATACTAACTTAAAATGGCGCCTACTTGAGGCGCTATTTTTTTATCAGAATAAGATTAAGATTTATTGATTCCATATCAATATTCTTAAAAAGAATGTTTTTCAACTGTTATTCTCATCATTAATTTAATAAGCGATTATCCAATTAATACAATTGGTGTAAGAAAGTATCATATGAGTTAAAATATCTTAAACAATAAAAAAGTAATATGAGCAAGCACTAGAGAATTTTTATGGAACAAAATATTATTATGACAACAAAGCAACCAATCAAAGGTCGCATCCACTCTTATGAGTCGTTTGGTACCGTAGATGGGCCAGGTATACGTTTCATTGTTTTTTTTCAGGGTTGCTTGATGCGTTGCTTGTACTGCCACAACCGAGATACTTGGGATTTAAAAGCAGGCCGTGAAGTCACTGTTGATGAACTGATGAAAGAGATCGTTACTTACAAAAGTTTTATTATGCCTAATGGCGGGGGCGTAACCGCTTCTGGCGGCGAAGCGACACTACAATCTGAGTTTATTACTGAATGGTTTAAAGCTTGTCATCAAGAAGGTATTCATACATGTTTAGATACCAATGGTTATGCAAGACAGTTAGATCACACAGTTGAAGCACTTATGGAAGTGACAGACTTAGTCATGTTAGATCTTAAACAAATCAATGATGAAATACATCAGAAACTAGTTGGCGTACCTAATAAACGTGTGCTCGAGTTTGCTAAATATCTACAAAAAATTAATAAGCGAACATGGATACGATATGTGGTCGTTCCGGGGTGGACTGATGATGATAATTCAGCACATCTTTTAGGGCAATTTATTCAAGGTATGGAGAATATTGAGCGAGTAGAGTTATTACCCTATCATAAAATGGGCGCTTACAAATGGGATACAATAGGGGATAAATATCAGTTAGAAGGGGTAGAGGCGCCACCACGAGAAACCTTAGACAGAATACAACAGATCATAGAAAGTTATGGTCAATCGGTTACATTTAGTAAATAACATGATAATAAAAAAGGTACCAGCTAGGGTACCTTTTTAGTTGCTATCCTTTTTTATTTAATTCTTTTACGCTTTATTGCCCGCAAAACAAAAATCGTTCCCTCCAGCGCAAGTACACATACTGACAACCAAATAAAGCTGTAAGAGATAATATGTTGTGCCGAGATCGATTCATGCAAAAATAGAACTGATACAAGCGTTAATAAAACGGGTTCAACATATCCAAGCAAACCAAATAATCCCAAAGGTAATAGTCGTCTAGCTAAAAAGTACATAGCAAAGGCGATAGCAGTAATGATCCCTAGCATTGGGATAAAAATGTGAAAGTGCGTAATATCACTCACAATCTGGCTAAATGGGTAATTAAAGGCGAAATAAATCACGCAACCAATAAATATAAAAAAGAAGTCGGAAAAGGTGCCACAAATCCCCTCTATTTGCAATTTACGACGTGTAATAAAGTAAATGGGGTAACCCAATGCAACCACTGCTGTTTCCCACGAAAATGCGCCTGTGGTATAGATTTCAACGGCTACGCCGATAGCAGCAAGACAAACGGCAATCTTTTGCAAAAAACTGAGTTTTTCCTTGTAAAAAATTTGACCTGAAATCACCATGGTTAATGGTAATAAGAAATAACCTAAAGAAGCCGATAAGCCATGCCCATTAAGCGGTGCCCAAATGAAAATTAACATCTGAATAGTTAACAATAGGGAGGAAAAGATCAATCCGACTAAAATCATCGGTTGCTCTCTAATACGCTTAAATAAATCCCTAATTGCAGACCACTGGTGTTCTATAAAGACTAACACCACTATGGCTGGAAACGAGGTTAATAAACGCCAGCAAAAGATGTCAACCACAGGAAGAGGCTGTAGTAAAACCGGATAGTAGTAAAGTAAGCCAAAAAGGCATGATGCGAGTATTGAAAGGACAACACCTTTAATCATTTTTCCACCTTTAATAAAAAAATAGCGCTAATTAATAGCGCTAAAAATGAAGTAAGCAAACTTTTAGTACATGGTTAACCGATTACTTCAACACCATTCATATATGGTACTAAAACAGAAGGCACTTTAATGCTTCCGTCTGCCTGTTGGTAGTTTTCCATGATTGCCACTAATGTGCGTCCAACAGCTAATCCTGAGCCATTTAAGGTATGGACTAAATAGGTTTTGTTATCCGCTTTATTACGATATCGAGCTTGCATTCGGCGAGCTTGGAAATCCCACATATTAGAACAAGACGAGATTTCTCGATAAGTGTTTTGAGCCGGTACCCAAACTTCAAGATCGTAAGTTTTGCATGAACCAAAGCCCATATCGCCGGTACACAATACGATTTTACGGTATGGTAATTCAAGTAGCTGTAAAACCTTTTCCGCATGTGCTGTCAGCTCTTCTAAAGCTTTCATAGATTCTTCCGGTTTAACAATTTGCACAAGTTCAACTTTATCAAACTGATGCATACGAATTAAGCCACGGGTATCTTTGCCATAAGAGCCTGCTTCAGAACGGAAACAAGGTGTATGAGCAGTCATTTTCATCGGAAGCTGGCTTTCATCAAGTATCTCATCACGCACTAAGTTAGTTACCGGCACTTCTGCCGTTGGAATTAATGCATAGTTACTGCTTTCAGCTTCTTCATCGAGAGGTTTAGTATGGAAAAGATCACCTGCAAATTTAGGTAATTGACCTGTGCCAAATAAGGTAGCATGATTAACAAGATATGGAACATAGATTTCAGCATAGCCATGTTGTTCAGTATGCAGATCTAACATAAATTGAGTAATCGCTCGATGTAAACGGGCTAATTGTGATTTCATCACCACAAAACGTGCACCAGTAAGTTTTACCCCAGCAGCAAAATCAAGGCCACCAAAACGTTCACCTAAAGCGACATGGTCTTGGATTGGAAAATCAAAAGTCCTTGGTGTACCAAAACGAGATACCTCAACATTATCGCTTTCATCTTTACCATCGGGTACAGAGTCATCAGGGATATTTGGAATGTTGGATGCAATATCTTTAATTTGGTTTAAAAGGATATCAAGCTCTGCTTTAGCGCTGTTAAGCTTTTCGCCTAATTGGTTTACTTCTTCTCGTACAACTGAAATATCTTCACCACGTGCTTTAGCTTCCCCAATAGCTTTAGAGCGGGCATTACGCTGTGCTTGTAAATTTTCAGTTTCAACTTGTAATATTTTGCGCTTTTCTTCTAATTGTCGAATGGTTTCAACATCTAATTTAAAACCACGACGTGCTAATTTGCTAGCAACAAGATCTAATTCGTTTCGAAGTAAATTTGGGTCCAACATAAAAAAGTCCATTATCGTTTATTAATGTTATCTATTTAATTTTCTGTTTGAGTTAACAAAAAATATGATGAATAACACATATGAAATTTGTGAGCTTAGTATACTAGAATTATATCGGGTTTCAACCGAAGTGGTAAACCCGAAGAAATCTAACTGATAGCCATAAACCAATGTAGTTCAATAGGATAAAAAATAATCATTTTTTATATACGCTGATTTTATACATATATAAATTTTATTTATTATTTTATTTGCTAATACTGTTGAATATTTTAACTTAACTATTATTCATAAAAGGAAAAACAAATACAAGTTATTAACAATCATTTTTTAGTAAATTTTATAATACCAATGCTGTATTTTGAGTTGAAGTCTATTTTTCTGTATTTCATAGTTGTAAATCAACGTACAAACCATTTATTTAAGATTATATGTATATTTTTGCTGATATAAATCTTATTAAGATATTTAATGGAATAAATTATTATGATTTGCCATTGGTAAAGTGGAATCTGTCTTAGATTGATCTGCTAAACCGATAATATTATACTTAATCACAATTTGTTTAACTTTTCGAAATCTTTACGGAGCAAAAATTAAGTGGATCAACAGCAATATAAAGTAATAAGTGGTTTAGCTATAGCAGGGATGGTTTGCGGAATTATATCACTAATCCCAATAGGCCTTATAAGCATTGTATTAGCTATTGTAGCTATAGTATTAAGTGCAGTTGCTAAAAGTGATATAAAAACTAATAACAAAAGTGGTTCTGGTTTTGCAACAGCAGGAATCGTTTGTGGAATCATTACCCTTGTATTATGGTTTTTATTCTTTTTCGTAATTGGCAGTATATTATTATCAGCTAACCATTAATCTCATAAATAAAGAATAATGTTATGGTGAATTAAAAGCTGTCAGCTTATTATGAATAAAAGATTGTGTTCTAATAAATACCCAATTGTTTCTGCAATAAACGCATTGCATTTCATATCAAACATTCAATATAGGCTTCTTAATATTTAATTCTTTAATTTCATCATTGAAAGTATAAACAAAGCTTTTAAGTAATTATTTTTCGGTTGTCCTTGATGTTCTTTTTATAACTTTATTTTTCTAAGTCGATGTACTTTAATTTTATTATTGCCAATTTAAAATTTAAGCTTGTACGAAGCTTTTTAAGAGCGGGTAGGGTAATATTTAAGGGAAAACAGAAAAAGCTTTGTATAGTGATTTATAGCATTCAACGTTTTTAAAATAGTTTGTAGTCCTAATAAGCTAAAAGTAAATAACATTGTTAATGAGTATAACCTTTTATGATATTCAATATAACGTTTAATTGGCATTATAAATCGAAGAAGGTTTTTAGGATGCTTAAATGGCGCACCCGAAGGGATTCGAACCCCTGACCGCTCGGTTCGAAGCCGAGTGCTCTATCCAGCTGAGCTACGGATGCTTGTAAGTTCGTAAAAAAATGGTGCATCCGAAGGGATTCGAACCCCTGACCGCCCGGTTCGTAGCCGGGTACTCTATCCAGCTGAGCTACGGATGCGTATTAGATTTTAAAATGGTGCATCCGAAGGGATTCGAACCCCTGACCGCCCGGTTCGTAGCCGGGTACTCTATCCAGCTGAGCTACGGATGCATATTTTAATTTTTAAAATGGCGGTGAGAGAGGGATTCGAACCCTCGATGCAGCTTTTGACCGCATACTCCCTTAGCAGGGGAGCGCCTTCAGCCTCTCGGCCATCTCACCAAAACATTATGACTCTGCTTGAACAACAAAATCATAATGTGTGGCGCACATATTACGTTCTACAAAAAATAAGTCAAACATTTTTTTGCGAACACGTGCTGGTTGTTTATTTAGTGCCCAATATTACTCTTTGGGTTGAACTAATTCATCAACTTTGTCTTGTGATTGATGAATACGGTTGTAGATTTCTTCTCTATGAATAGAAACTTCTTTAGGTGCGTTAATACCGACTCTGACCTGATTACCTTTCACGCCCAAGACGGTAATAACAACATCGTCACCAATGATAAGTGTTTCACCTACTCTCCTAGTTAAAATTAACATTAGATCTCCTAATATCAGTTAAGTATATATCCAAACAATTTTAAGATATAGCTTCGTCAGCCTACTATCGAAGAGATAGAAAGACGTAATTTTACAGAAATACACTAATGTCTAATTAACAACACTGGAGTACTTCCGGCTAACTTGCTTGTAATTTATTACTGATTTCCTTTTTTACAGAAGATAACGCTTCTGGTAACGCCGAAAGATCCATTCCACCTGCTTGGGCGAAATCAGGCCGCCCACCGCCTTTACCACCTACTTTTAATGCTAATTGAGAAACTAATTCGCCAGCTTTAACAATGTTTAATAAATCATTGGTTACACCAGCAGCTAAATTGATTTTGCCATCATTGACAGCAGCTAAAATAATTACGCCAGTTTTTAATTGATTTTTGAGATCATCAATCATGGTACGTAACATTTTTGCCTCGACGTTATCAACCTTAGCAATTAGTAAGTTTTTATTATTGATTTCCACACATTGATTAAGCAATTGCCCACTTTGTTGGCTAGCTTGTTGGGCTTTTAACTGCTCTATTGCTTTTTCAAGTGTTTTGGTTTGATCGAGCAGTTGCTCAATTCGTGATAAAACAGCAGATTTATCACTTTTAACCAATTGTCCAATTTGATTTAGCAAATTGGATTCATGGTGTATATATTCCATCGCATTTTGACCTGAAGTAGCTTCAATACGACGTACTCCTGATGCAATACTTGACTCAGAAATAATTTTAAATAGCCCTATATCTCCAGTTCTATCAACATGTGTTCCACCGCAAAGCTCAATGGAGAAATCTCCCATAGTTAATACTCTTACAATATCTTCGTATTTTTCACCAAATAGCGCCATAGCACCTTTATTTTTAGCCTGATCAATAGGCATGAGTTCTATGTCTACTGGTAAATTACGTCGAATTTGTTGATTAACTAAATTTTCAATTTCTTCAATTTGTTCTGATGTAATCGGTTGATTATGTGAAAAATCAAACCGAAGATAGCTATCGTTAACTAATGATCCTTTTTGATGTACATGACTTCCTAAAATACGTTGTAACGCGGCTTGTAACAAATGTGTTGCAGAATGATTACGACGAATGCGTTCACGTATCTCTACATCGATTGCAGCTGTTACTATATCACCAACTTTCAATGATCCTTTGGTGACCTTACCTATATGACCAATGCTTTTACCATATTTCTGGCTGTCTGAAACGTTAAATACTAAATCGGCAGCGGTTAATACACCTTTATCGCCAACTTGACCACCAGATTCACCATAAAATGGTGTTTTATCTAATATGACAACAGCTTGATCACCGGCATTTATTGTTTCAACTTTGTTTCCATTTTGGAAGATTGCAATCACTTTTCCTGAAGCTTCGCTAGATTGATAACCTAAAAACTCTGTCTTATCATCAAGCTTAATCATATTGCTATAATCAACGCTGAATGAACTAGATTCACGAGCTCGTTTACGTTGTTCTTCCATGCATTGATTAAAGCCATTTTCATCAATAGTGATATTCTTCTCGCGACAAACGTCAGCGGTTAAATCTAATGGAAAACCATAAGTATCATAGAGTTTAAAAGCAATATCGCCAGGTAATACATTGTTAGTAATCTTACCTAACTCTTGGTCTAGTAAGAATAAACCCCGTTCTAATGTTTTTAAGAACTGCTCTTCTTCAGTTTTAAGTGTATTTTCAACTATCTTTTGATTATTTGCTAATTCATTAGCAGCACTTCCCATTACGTCAATTAATGGTTTAACTAGCTTATAGAAGAAAATATCTTTAGCACCTAACATATGTCCATGGCGTACTGCTCGGCGAATAATTCGACGTAATACATAACCACGCCCTTCATTTGAAGGTAGGACTCCATCAGAAACTAAAAAGGCGCAAGAACGTATATGATCTGCAATTACTCTTAATGATTTACTTTCTAAATCTTTAACTTGAATGATTTCAGCAGCAGCTTTTATTAATGTTTTAAACAGATCAATATCATAATTTGAATTGACATGTTGTAACACAGCTGCTATTCGTTCAAGCCCCATACCAGTATCAACTGATGGTTTAGGCAAAGGTTCCATAGTACCGTCAGCAAGGCGGTTAAATTGCATAAAGACGAGATTCCAAATTTCAATAAATCTGTCACCATCTTCTTCTGCACTTCCAGGTGGTCCACCCCATATATGATCACCATGATCATAAAAAATTTCTGTACAAGGCCCACAAGGTCCTGTATCACCCATTTGCCAAAAGTTATCGGATGCATATGGTGCACCTTTATTATCGCCTATGCGGATGATACGCTCTTTAGGAATACCGATTTCATTTTCCCAAATAGCAAATGCTTCATCATCAGTTGCATAAACAGTAACAGTCAATCTGTCTTTTGGAAGATTAAACCATTTTTCACTGGTTAGTAGTTCCCAAGCAAAATGAATCGCATCACGTTTAAAATAATCGCCAAAACTGAAATTCCCAAGCATTTCAAAAAAAGTATGATGCCTAGCAGTATAACCTACGTTGTCAAGGTCATTATGTTTTCCGCCTGCTCGTACACAACGTTGAGATGTTGTTGCTCTGGTATAAGGTCGTTTATCAATACCAAGAAAAACATCTTTAAACTGATTCATTCCCGCATTTGTAAATAAAAGTGTTGGGTCATTGTGTGGAACAAGGGAACTACTTGCAACGATTTCGTGTCCTTTGCTATGGAAAAAGTCAAGAAAACTTTGACGAATTTCTGCAGTGCTTTTCATTTATGCTTCCATATTAAACGATAAATTTTTAGACATAGTAATATACCCGTTACAACTTAAGTTGAAAAGTAAATATTCTTAGTACAACGATTGATCTAGTTACTATTAATAAGTAATAAGGAATAAAATTAAAAGATCTTGAGAGCTTTTTACGTAATGGGTATTATCTAAGTAATATTGTAGGGACTATAATAATTTAAGTCAACAAACTATACGCAGTTTTTATATCAAGTTGTGTAAATCCTCGGGCCTTTAAAAATTGTATTACTTTTTGTTTTTGTTGATTATTTTTTGGTTCGATAAGTTTGAACTTTTTTAATAATTGATGACATGCAATTTTTGACCAATCAATATCAGCTAAAAGTAATAGCTCTCTACTAAGATCTGATGGCAAACCTCGCTGTTTTAATTCCAAGCTTATTTTATATTTTCCATAACCTTTATGAGCACGCATAAAGATATACTTTTCAATATACTGCTTATCATCCATCCAATGTTGATTAGTACAGTGTGCAATTACATGTTCTATTTCTGTTTTTAACTTATTTAGTTGTTCTGGATAATCATCTTTTGAGCAAGTAATTTTTTTGCTAAAAAATAATGTTAATTTTCGGCTAAGTTCGCATGATGAGTGATCACGCTGTGCAAGTAATTGCACAGCTTTATTTAAGATTAATTTATTGAGTTTTTTTTCCATTACTCAAAGCTTTCATCATCTGCCGAAACGTCTTCATCATCAGCAGAGAAAACAGCAGGACTGTTTAACAATAAATCGCGTAATTTCGTTTCAAGTTCTTTGGCAATTTCAGGATGTTCTTGTAAAAACTTAATTGAATTTGCTTTACCTTGACCTACTTTCTCACCGTTGTAGCTATACCAAGCTCCAGCCTTATCGACTAATTTATGTTTAACACCTAAATCAATCAATTCACCTTCTTTAGAGATACCACATCCATAAAGGATTTGGAATTCAGCTTGTCTAAACGGCGCAGCTACTTTATTTTTAACTACTTTTACACGCGTATCACTACCAATAACATCTTCGCCTTCTTTTACCGCACCAGTACGACGGATATCTAAACGAACAGATGCATAGAATTTTAAGGCATTACCACCGGTAGTGGTTTCTGGATTTCCAAACATTACACCAATTTTCATACGAATTTGGTTAATGAAAACGACAAGACAATTTGCATTTTTGATATTAGCGGTTAATTTACGTAATGCTTGAGACATTAAGCGTGCTTGTAACCCCATGTGAGAATCGCCCATTTCACCTTCAATTTCTGCTTTTGGTGTTAATGCTGCAACCGAGTCCACAATAATCACATCAACTGCACCAGAACGAACTAATGCATCACAAATTTCAAGAGCTTGCTCTCCTGTATCAGGTTGAGAAACTAATAAATCATCGACTTGAACACCTAACTTAGCTGCATAGATAGGATCTAAAGCATGTTCAGCATCGATAAATGCACAGGTTTTACCTTCTTTTTGTGCTTGAGCAATAACAGATAATGTTAATGTTGTTTTCCCTGATGACTCCGGCCCAAAAATTTCAACAATTCTTCCCATTGGCAAGCCGCCGATACCTAATGCAATATCTAACCCTAAAGAACCTGTTGAAACCGCATCTACGTCTAGTGTCTGAGTATCACCTAAACGCATTATTGAACCTTTACCAAATTGTTTTTCGATTTGGCTTAATGCTGCAGAAAGTGCACGTTGTTTGTTTTCATTCATATAATAAAATTCCAATAAGTAAGGATATTGGGGTACATTATACTGTATTGTTATACAGTATCAAGTTTTTTTTATAAACATTCATAAATTAGTTAACTCTGTGAAATTGGTCACAAAATTTATTAATTTTTTGCAGAATTTGTTTATGATCTAGTGCTGAAAAAGATATTGAATTATTTAAAAAGGTGACTAAAAAATAGATCTTTTAAAAAATGAGAATAATCAAATTAAGGTAATTTAATTAGGTAATACTTTCATAAAAAAAAACCATTTGGTATGATGATAGAAATAAATTTTAGTCGTTATTGATGTATTAAATTAATTGCCTCAACATATTATAATCATTGAAGATTTTTATACCTAAATGTTATGCTAATCAAAAACATCTTTATAGCTTAAAATATAAATAAAGGAAAAAAATGACCACTGATAGTCAAGACTATGTATTGTGTTCTCATTGTGATTTGGTCATCGAATTAGCTGATGTTGCAGTTGGCCACAAAGCTGTTTGTCCACGATGTAATACAATATTATTTAAAAACAATGTCAATATGAAGTTTAGAGCGGCAATGTATGCAATTTGCTCTCTAATTATGCTCATTGTTGCTTGTGGTTTTGTTTTTATTGATATCAATTTAGTTGGTAATGTCAATGGCGTAAGTGTGCTGGACATTCCAAGAATACTTTTTATTGATAAATATAGTTATATTTCAGCATTATTTATTTTTTTCGTATTAGTCTTTCCATTACTCAATTTATCAATTATTGCCTTACTTTGTTCAAATATTAATTTAACCAAATATCGGAAAAGAGATTTACTTATTGTTTATGAAAAATTCCAACATTGGTGTATGCCTGAAATATTTTTAACTGGCATATTAGTTAGTTTCGTTAAATTAATGAGTTATGGCAATATTGGTGTAACTAGCACATTTTGGGCATTTTGTTTATTCGTATTCTTTTATATTAAAGCTTTAGTTATCTTCACTCCGGGTAAAATCTGGAATGAAATTCATCGAAGTGATTTTTCAATAAAAGCATTAGAAGTTGGTGAAACGGGAATTTCTCAAAATATAAAATTGTGTCAATGTTGCCATGCAATCGTCCCTGTTGAGTATGCCAAATGCCCAAGATGTAAACAAAAAAGCCAAGTAAGAGGGCGAGATAAAATACAATGGACAATTGCATTATTGGTAACTTCATTAATAATTTATATTCCCGCTAATTTATTCGGAATTATGATCACAGTTGTATTTGGTTCAGCGTCGACCTCAACTATTATGGATGGTGTTATCTATATGTGGCAGTCAGGGGATGTACCAGTGGCATTAGTTATCTTTTCCGCAAGCGTGGTTATTCCAATTTTAAAGATTATTTCACTCAGCTGGTTATGTTATTTTGCTTTAGCCGTGAAAGATAAAAATAAACATAATTGCTTAAAAATGAAGAAATTATATAATGCTGTAGAATTTATTGGTAAATGGTCAATGATAGATATCTTTGTTGTTTCTGTAGTTTGTTCTTTAGTTAGAAACCAACAAATGATGGGAGTTTATCCTGATATTGGTGTTACTTTTTTCGCAACCGTCGTCATCATTACTATGATTGCATCCCAAAAATTTGATCCACGCTTACTTTGGGATCGAAATCGAAAATAGAATAATAGGAATAATATGGCAACCTCAAGAAAATTAGCAAAAATAATTAAAATCCGAGCAATTTCTGCAATATGGATTATTCCCATAGTAACCGCCGTTGTTGGATTATGGATTATCTATGCCCACTTTGCTGATAGAGGCACATCTTTTACCTTATTAGCCAATGATGCAAATGGCATTGTTGCAGGTAAGACTGTAATCAAAAATCGTAGCGTTGACGTTGGTATAGTTGATGAAGTGACATTATCTGATGACTACAAGAAAGTCGTCGTAAAAGGTCGAATTTATAATGATATGGAGCCATTGTTAAAAAATGACTCAATTTTTTGGGTAGTTAAACCTGAAATTGGCCGTGATGGTGTGACAGGGCTTGGCACTATTTTATCTGGTGTATATATTGAACTGGTCTCAGGCAACGATACGCATAGTTTCAAAAATAACCCATTTATTCTATCTGATACACCACCGTTATCTGATCCAAGTATAAAAGGAATTCGCTTAAATTTAGAAAGTGACCAAAGTGGTGTAGTACCTCGTGGTGCAAAAGTGATGTTCCGTGGTTATCAAGTCGGTAATGTTGAAACGTCCTTATTTGATGTCGATGCTCGTAAAATGAAATATCAAGTTTTTATAACCAAACCTTATGATGCATTAGTTACCGAAAATGTACGCTTTTGGAAAGAGGGTGGTATCAATTTATCTTTATCATCACGTGGAGCAAGTCTTGAAGTTCCTTCGTTAGATGTTCTAATGTCTGGTGGAATCAGCTTTGATTTACCAGATGGCGCAAAATTAGGTGAACCGGCGAAGCAACATGATGTCTATAAATTATATGAAGATAGAAAATCGATTCAAGATTCACAGTACACTGAATATAAAGAATTTCTAATTATGATTACTGATTCCATATCGGGATTAACTGAAGGTGCGCCAGTGGAATATCATGGTATAAGATTGGGTACAGTGAGTAAAGTACCGTTTTATACCACAGAAATGTTAAAAGAAAGATCAATTCTCAACCAAAAAGTACCAGTATTAATCAGAATAGAGCCTGATCGTCTATCAGAATTAGTTGATGATAAGATCGATATAGCAGCTTTGATAAAAGATGAACAAAAAAATGGACTAAGAGCGTCATTAAAAACGTCCAATATGTTTACTGGTGCGCTTTATATTGATCTAGATTTTTATCCTGATTTAAAAAATAAATACAATATAAAATTAGCTAACCAATATGGTTACGATACTATCGAAACAACATCAACAGGATTTGCTCAAATTCAAGCAAAAATATTGCAATTACTCGACAACTTTAACAGTTTACCGTTGAATAACACGATGACACAATTTAATAAATCATTAGAATCAAGTGAAAAACTAATGAATTCATTAAATCAAATTATGGCGAGTAAAGAGATGCAAGCTATGCCGAAGGATTTACAAAAGGCAATTCGTTCATTACACGAGACCATGAAAGGGTTGCAACCGGGATCTGAACTTAACACGCAAATGATCGAAAGTTTACAGAAAATTCAACTAATGATGGATGAGCTGACTCCTTTACTTAACACATTAAATAATAAAAGTAATGCATTGATTTTCTCAGCGCCAAATAAAAAAGACCAAGAACCCAAAGCCAGAGGTAAGAAATAATGGTTAAATTAATTCGAACGCTAAAAGTTACGATATTGGTGACATTATTAGGAACTATAATTGGTTGTTCATCAAATGCACCGAGTAAAAGTTATTTTCAATTAACTAGTAATTTGACTGGCTCAAGAATGACACAAACTACAGATCATTTTATTTGGATTGAGTCCATTGAGGTAGCTAGTTTCTTAAACAAACCCGGTATTGTCCTGCAAACACAGGACATAAAATATGTCACAGCAACTAATCATTTATGGGCATCAACGCTGTCTCAACAACTTGCCGATCGATTGTCACAAGACTTAACTCAAATTTTGCCTAATTATTTGGTGTCAACTAAATCAATTACCACGCCAACTTTTACAGTTAAACTTTTTATTGATGGTTTCCATGGCGGTTATAATGGCGATGCAATCATAAAAGGACGCTGGGTAGTGACAGATAAGAAAGGTAAAATCGTAACTAAAGCTATTGAACGTCATGTTCCACTTGCAACAAATGGTTATGATGCTTTGGTAAAAGCCTTATCCGAAGGCTGGCAAAATGAAGAATTAGACTTTGCAAATTCAATTAAACATTAATACTTACTAAACATTCCGTCAATATGATGACGGAATGTTCTCTGCTCTTAATTTCAGATCATCAAAACTGTGCTTTTAATTTATCTAATATCTGGTCTTTAATTTCAACCCATCCTCGCACACTATTAATAAATGCTATTTTCTCGGCTTGCAAAATATCTTGTTTGACAATCTTTTGCTCGGTTAATTGATGATTATCCAAATAATACTGTCGCATAGTACCAGCAAGTAAACCCGAAGTAATAGTTGGTGTTACCCACTTTTCATTAATCAACAACGCAATATTACCATTAACAAACTCAGTGAGTTCATCATATTGATTATAATTGATATATTCTTGCCCAGCTGCTAATTCAGGAAAGTGTTGTCGATTAGTCGTTTTATGATAGAGAAAAGCGTTTTCCTTATCGACACATTTGGGTGCAAAATCAAGCTTATCAATCACCATTGAGTGAGTAAGTTTATCGAGACTTATTTTTGCTTGGCCATATTTAGGTTGCAGAAGCCTAATTTTATATCTTTCTGATGAATGAGTTTTAGCTAAATTAGTCAATGTTTTTTTGATTGTTTGAATATCACATTCAAAATCAAAATAACTCGTTGAATTTATCAACCTATCTAAGTGCATATCAAGCAAAACCAACTCGCCATCTTTAAGCAATAATGTTTCAATAATATATTCAGGAATAGTCAGCGTTCGATTTAAGATAGCTGTTTTAGCTAAAATCTCATGATATTCATCATCAGCAGTTGAATCCCATGTAATGCCACCACCAACACCATAATTTAACTGTTGATTATGTATAGTTAAAGTTCGTATTGGAATATTAAATACTGCCTTTTTCATTAAAGGTTCTACATAACCAATTGTGCCACAGTAAACTCCGCGGGCCGAGTTTTCAATATTACTAATGATTTGCATGGTACTTGATTTGGGCGCACCAGTAATTGAACCACACGGGAACAGCGCTTGAAATAGCTGATACAAACTTATATTTTGTTTTACGGTTGCTTGAATAGTTGAAGTGAGTTGCCAGACAGTCGGATACTTTTCTGCTGTAAATAAATGTGGAACGGTTACTGAACCTGGCACTGATATTTTGCTTAAATCATTACGAAGTAAATCAACAATCATCATATTTTCAGCAAGATTTTTTTCTGACTTCAACAGCGCCACTTGTTGTTTATCTTGGTCAGAATTTAAACCTCGTGCTGCTGTTCCTTTCATCGGTTTAGTTGTAATGGTTCTATCTTCTAATTTAAAAAATAGCTCAGGGGAGATAGATAAAATATGATAATTTTCAAATTCAATATAGGCACAATAATTTGCCTGATTATTTTTTTGTAGAAAATGATAATGATCTAAAGGATCACCATTGAATGAAGCGTTAAATTGAATGGTATAGTTGGTTTGATAAGTATTACCTAATTCAATTTGTGATCGAATATAACTAATTTTCTGCTGATATTCGTCAATATTTGTGTCACAAGACAATTCAAAATACTCGGGTGAAGCACACTCAGTATGAGCTATTGTTGTATAGCTCTCAAAAATACCAAAAAAAAGTAAAGGTAAATCCTGGTCTGATTTTGTGACTATTTTGGTCTTATTTGACTCATTAAAGCCCATAGCGCTTTCATAAGCAAGATAACCGCAAGCAAAATAACCTTGTTGTATAAACTCTTCTATCTCATCAATATGTTTTTTTATTGAGTGATAATCCGATGACTTTATGATTTTTATTGGATCACAAAAATATTTACGTTGCCCCTCAAAATCGATATAAATTTTCATGCTTATTGCTCACTAACAAAATTGCTTATCATTTTTAAACCAAATTCAGTCTTGATCGCTTCAGGGTGGAATTGTACAGATTCGATAGGTAATGTTTTATGTCGTAACCCCATAATCAACCCTTGTTTATTGGTAGCAGTGATTGTTAAAGGTGACTCATTTGACGAATTTTGTACAATTAACGAATGATATCTTACAACAGACAGAGGATTTTTAATTCCAGAAAATAATCCCTTTTCATCATGAATGATCTCATCAATTTTTCCATGCATGGGTACAGGTGCTTTAATAATCGAGAATCCAAAATATTGAGCAATCGCTTGATGGCCTAAACAGATACCAAGTATTGGACATTTATTCTCAAAAGCCTGAATTGCTGACAACGATATCCCAGCATTATCTGGCGTACCTGGCCCTGGGGAAATTACCATTTTAGAAAACGACAATTGTTTTAATTCATCAATAGATTTTTCATCATTTTTGATGACCATAACCTTCGCGCCAGCACGGCACAGGTAATCATATATATTAAATGTAAATGAATCATAGTTATCAATCAGAAGAATCAAAATTATATCCAATACTTATTACTTTAAAAAATGAAGGTTTGAAATGTGACAGATGATTCTATTATAAAAAGGGATATCACATAAAGCAGTTTATATATAAGCTTTCAAAAACCCCGTTCCTCAACTTTTTTTTAAATTTTGAGGAACGGGGTTTTTGAATGTAATTTAAGAAAAAAATTTAACTTAGGGGATCAAAATCATGTATAAAATTGCATGATATATAAAATAAATGATGTTCCTCTTTCAATAACTTTCAATGCATTACATATGCCATCTTTTATTTAAACTTCTGTGAAGCGAGTTATAAAAGCTCCTTTTTTCTTTGAGATATTTCTTCGTAATGTGATCTCTCTCACAAAAATATACTAATCTACTTGTATGGTAGTATTTAATCGATTAATTTGTAGTTACACAATTTATTTTCGAGGTATTTAATGAAAATTGTAAAAGCAGAAGTTTTTGTTTGTAGTCCAGGAAGGAATTTTGTCACATTAAAAATAACGACAGATAGCGGCGTATATGGAGTAGGTGATGCGACGCTCAATGGACGTGAGCTTTCCGTCGCATCATATCTTAAAGATCATCTTTGCCCACAATTAATAGGGCGAGATGCCAGTCAAATAGAAGATATTTTTCAATATTTCTATAAAGGTGCCTATTGGCGTCGTGGACCTGTGACGATGTCAGCAATATCAGCCATAGATATGGCGTTATGGGATATCAAAGGTAAAGTTGCCAATATGCCACTTTATCAATTATTAGGTGGAGCTTCTCGCACCGGTGTAATGGTGTATTGCCATACCACAGGTAAAGATATTGAAGAAGCGTTAGATGATTATGCTAAACATAAAGAAATGGGCTTTAAGGCTATTCGAGTGCAGTGTGGCATACCAGGAATGAAAACCACCTACGGTCAAAGTAAAGGTAAAAACTTAGCTTACGAACCAGCAACACGAGGTAACTATCCTGAAGAACAGTTTTGGGCTACCGATAAATATCTTGATTTCACACCAAAATTATTTGAGGCAGTGAGAAATAAATTTGGTTTTAACGAACATTTATTGCATGACATGCACCATCGTTTAACACCGATTGAAGCTGCTCGATTTGGTAAAAGTGTTGAAGACTATCGCCTATTTTGGATGGAAGACCCAACACCAGCGGAAAATCAAGAATGTTTCCGTTTAATTCGCCAACACACCGTAACACCAATTGCCGTAGGTGAAGTATTTAACAGTATTTGGGACTGTAAACAGTTAATTGAAGAACAGCTTATTGACTATATCCGAACCACAATAACCCATGCAGGCGGTATAACTCATATGCGTCGAATAGCTGATTTTGCGTCGCTTTATCAAGTTAGAACAGGCTCTCATGGACCATCAGATTTATCACCAATCTGTCATGCAGCTGCACTTCATTTTGATATGTGGGTACCTAACTTTGGTGTTCAAGAATTTATGGGTTACTCAGAGCAAATGCTAGAAGTCTTCTCACCAAACTGGACCTTTACTGATGGTTATATGCACCCAAGTGACAAACCAGGTTTAGGTATCGATTTTGATGAAAAACTAGCAGCAAAATATCCATACAACCCCGCTTATTTGCCAATTGCTCGTTTAGAAGATGGCACGTTGTGGAATTGGTAAGTTGAGGGAGCTTATATGAAAAGTATCGTTGTAAAAAAACCTAATGAACTAGAAATCGAGGAACGTGAAGTTCCTCAACCAGCTAAAGGTGAAGTTAGAGTCAAAGTTAAACTAGCTGGCATCTGTGGTTCAGATAGTCATATTTATCGAGGACACAATCCATTTGCAAAATATCCAAGAGTCATCGGACATGAATTTTTTGGCGTCATTGATGAGGTAGGTGAAGGAGTAGATCGATCAAGAATTGGTGAACGTGTTTCTGTCGATCCCGTCATTAGCTGTGGTTGTTGTTACCCTTGTTCAGTTGGGCGTCCCAATGTTTGTACATCTTTGACAGTTTTAGGCGTTCATCGTGATGGTGGATTTAGTCAATATACAACAGTGCCAAGCAAAAATGCCTACCCGATTCCAGATGATATTAGTAATGAATTTGCTGTAATGATTGAACCGTTTACTATTGCAGCGAATGCTACTAGTCATTTGAAACCAGCTGAAAATGATGTTGCTTTAATTTATGGTGCAGGTCCAATGGGACTAACATCAGTACAGGCGCTAAAAGGTGTTTATAAAGTTAAACAAGTTATCGTTGTCGATCGAATTGATGAACGTTTGGCTATGGCACAAACAAGTGGTGCAGATATAGTAATAAACAATACAGATATATTACTAAAGAATGAACTAGAAAAACTCAATATTAAACCGACGATTATAATTGATGCTGCGTGTCATCCTTCGATTTTACAAGAAGCAATTACTATTGCCTCTCCCGCTGCAAGGATCCTAATCATGGGCTTTTCAAGTGATCCTTGTGTAATTACTCAACAAGGGATAACCAGCAAAGAGCTATCTATTTTTTCTTCTCGATTAAATGCGAATAAGTTTCCAGTTGTTATCGATTGGTTAAAGAAAAAATTAATAGACCCTCAGAAGTTAATCACTCATCAATTTGATTATACGCAAGTAATTCAAGCTATTGAAACTTTTGAGAAAGATCAGAAACATTGCTGCAAAGTTTTATTGACCTTTAATTAACACTCAAAAAGCCTTATGAAGAACGTTTTTAGATAAAATATTAAAAGAGAGAACAGTATGAATAATATAGGAAATAAGTGTGAAAGGGATACTTCGGATTTAGTTAAAGCCGCAGTATCAGGCTGGTTAGGAACAGCTCTAGAATTTATGGATTTTCAATTATATTCTTTAGGTGCTGCTTTAGTTTTCCATGAAATTTTCTTTCCGGAACAATCTGCTATTATGGCGCTGATTTTAGCAATGGGCACTTATGGTGCTGGTTATGTTGCACGAATCATTGGTGCCTTCGTTTTTGGTCGCATGGGTGATGCTATCGGCCGTAAAAAAGTTTTATTCATTACTATCACAATGATGGGGGTATGTACTACGTTAATTGGTGTACTACCAACTTATGCTCAAGTAGGTATTTTTGCGCCATTGATGTTGGTTGTTTTACGTATAATTCAAGGATTAGGCGCAGGTGCTGAAATTTCTGGCGCTGGAACAATGCTCGCTGAATATGCACCAAAAGGGAAAAGAGGAATAATTTCTTCATTAGTTGCAATGGGAACTAACTGTGGGACATTAAGTGCAACAGCAATATGGGCATTTATGTTTTTTTTATTAGATAAAGATCAATTAGTTGCATGGGGTTGGCGCATTCCATTTATAGCAAGTGTTGTTGTTATGATTTTTGCAATTTGGCTAAGAATGAATTTAAAAGAAAGCCCTGTATTTGATGAGGTTAATGATACTAATACGCTAAAAAATGATAGTGATGTTACAAAACATATCTCATTACTTGGAATGTTTAAAAGTAAATCATTCTGGTTAGCTACAGGATTACGTTTTGGTCAAGCAGGAAATTCTGGTCTAATCCAAACTTTCTTAGCGGGATATTTAGTGCAAGCATTATTATTTAATAAAAGTATTCCAACTGATGCAATTATGTTTAGTTCAATTGTCGGCTTCTTGACTATTCCTTTCTTAGGTTGGTTATCAGATAAGATTGGTCGAAAAATTCCTTATATAATACTAACATTGTCTGCAATTATACTAGCATATCCAATGTTATCTATCATTGTAGATATAAATCATTCTGTAAATACTATTACATTATGTTTGATTCTCATTCATAATATTGCAGTTTTAGGCTTATTTGCCCTAGAAAACATCACCATGGCCGAAATGTTCGGTGCTCGCAATCGATTCACCCAAATGGCAATATCTAAAGAAGCAGGTGGTTTAATTGCCGTAGGATTTGGCCCAATTCTGGCTGGAATTTTCTGTAAAATGGTAAATGATTGGTGGCCAATTGTGGCTATGATTATTGTTTACTCATGTATTGGTCTTATCTCGGCTATTCTTATGCCGGAGGTAAAAGATCGTGATTTAGCTGACTTACATGATGCGGCAGATAGTAAAAATTAGACGGAAGAAATAATGAGATTATCGAATCAAACTTTATCACAACTACCTAAAGAGGTAGTTGTTCCAACTTATGATAGAAGCAAAATTAAAACCAAAATTGTTCATCTTGGTTTTGGAGCATTTCATCGTGCTCATCAAGCTATTTATGCAGATATATTGGCTGCGCAATATGATAGCGATTGGGGATACTGTGAAGTTAACTTGATTGGTGGTGAAGCACAAATTCAAGATTTAAAACAACAAGATTGCTTATTTAGTGTGTGTGAAATGTCTTATGATAATTGGAATACTCGTGTTGTAGGTATTGCAAAAGAAGCATTACATGCAGATGTTGATGGAATTCAGAAAGTCTTAGATGTGATGACTCGTCCAGAAATTGCAATTGTGTCAATCACTGTAACCGAAAAAGGTTATTGCTATCTACCATCAACATCATCAATTGATACTAATAATCCATTAATTATTCATGATGTATCTAATCCACATACACCTAAATCTGTTCCAGGTGTCATTGTGGAAGCTTTACGTTTACGTAAAGAGCAAGGATTAAGACCTTTTACAGTTATGTCTTGTGACAATATGCCAGAAAATGGACATGTTACTCGTAATGTTGTGTTAGCCTTGGCTAAACAACGCGATGAAAGTTTAGCGCAATGGATTGAGGAAAATGTTACTTTCCCATCAACAATGGTTGATCGGATTGTACCCGCAGCAACGCCGGAAACGATGGCTAAAATAAAAAAACAACTTGGTGGTATTGATGATCCGGCAGGTATCGCTGGTGAACCATTTAGACAATGGGTGATTGAAGATAATTTTGTGGCTGGTCGTCCAGAGTGGCAAAAAGCAGGGGCAGAATTAGTTAATGATGTATTGCCTTATGAAGAGATGAAATTACGCATGTTAAATGGTAGTCATTCATTTTTCGCTTATTTAGGTTATTTAGCTGGTTATATGCATATTGATGAATGTATGCAAGATCCTAATTATGTTAAAGCAGCTAGGCATTTAATGTTAAATGAGCAAGCAACTACATTACGGGTAAAAAATGTTGATTTGTCAGCTTATGCTGATTCATTACTCGATCGTTATCGCAACACCGGTTTAAAACATCGTACATGGCAAATCGCAATGGACGGAACATTAAAGCTTCCACAACGTATGCTTGATTCTGTTAGATATCATTTAGCTAATGGTACACCATTTGATTGTTTAGCTTTAGGTGTTGCAGCTTGGATGCGTTATGTTAGTGGTGTGGATGATAGTGGTAACGTTATTGAAGTTTGCGATCCAGCAGCCGAGAAATTAAAAGAGTTGGTTTTAAATAGTTCAGATAATCAAGATCGAGTTAATGCACTGTTATCTTTAAAACATGTTTTTGGAGAGGATCTACCCCAAAATCCATTGTTTATTGAACAGGTAACTAAAGCTTATCTTTCTTTAAGAGACATAGGAGCAAAAGAGACCGTTAAACAAATAACTCAAAATTTTTAATTCCACTAACAATAATTAATAAGCCAAGTGCAATCATCTTTAGATGATTGCACTTTTATTATTAAATAAAAAACTTTTCTTATATTCAAAAATCCCCTATATTCTCTTTTATTGTAATTTGTTTTTTGAAAGTAATATATGTTCAAATCGGAAGCGTTAACTACCTCAGAACCTGTTAATCAACAAATATATCGCCAATTAAGAAAGGCCATTATCACTTGCCGAGTATTACCAGGTGTTTTATTGTCTGAAAAAGACATTTCTGGTCAATTTAATGTTTCACGCCAACCCGTTCGTGAAGCTTTTATTAAACTAGCAGAAGCTGGATTGGTCCAAATTCTTCCACAACGTGGAACTTTTGTAACGAAAATATCAGTTAAAAAAGTAATTGATGGTCAATTTATTCGTGATGCGGTTGAGTGTGCAATTATTAAACGTGCAGCACAAGAAATTAATGATTCAGATCTTTTATTACTCGAAAAAAATTTAAAAGAACAAATTGATGCTAACAAACATAAAGATATTGGTTATTTTCTTGAAAAAGATGATGAATTTCATCAGATTATAATGAATGTTATTGATTGTCCCATGGCATGGGAAACCGTCGAAAATATCAAAGCAATGATGGACAGGGTAAGATACCTTACTTTAGAAGATATATCCCCACCAGAAGACCTAGTTAAACAGCATGGAAAAATCGTTATTGCGCTAAAAAATCATGATCCTGAAATGGCTGCACTTGCACTTCATGAGCATTTATCAACTATATTAAAAACGATAAAAATAGTATCACAACAGCATAATGAATGGTTTGTTGATTGATCATTTTATTAAATAAACAAACTAATTCGCGATTTCAATTTTTAAATTAAGCTTAGTTTATCGAGTGAGACTTTTTAGTATGATAAAACAAGTTAAAATTAGAGTATCTGGTCGTGTTCAAGGGGTAGGGTTCCGTTTTTTTACCTATCAACAAGCAGTTAAGTTAGGATTAGCGGGTTATGTTAGAAATTTAGATAATGGTGACGTTGAGTTAGTTGCTAAAGGGGATGATTTAATAATATCTAAGTTAATACAGTGGATTGAAAGAGGTGGTCCTACATCCGCACGAATAACTGGTATTGATGTTTCAGAACAGCCCCCCCAAAATGATTTAACTTCTTTTAATGTTAGATATTAATTTACTAAAAAATAAAGTAAAATAAGGCAATTTTTGGGTGATTTGTAATAAAGGTCTACTTTTATTAGTGATTAACTTTATTTACATAATTAACGTAAACTATGAATAAAAAAAATTTAATCTGTATCCTACTCCTTATTCTGATAATTGGTATTTATTCTGTTTACCAAACAGAAGATAGTGTTTCGGTCGCACCATCAAACGCAAATTCGCCTGATACACCCATTTATCAAAGTGATGAGATGATAACCAATGTCTATGATTTATCAGGCACTATGGTATATAAAATTGCATCAAGCAAAGTAAAACATTTTGATAGCAATGAAAATACAGATTTTGATTTACCTAATGTCACGCTTTACGATCAGGAACATGCCGCGACTTGGCATATTCAAGCAAAACGTGCAACATTGACTAATGATAAATTAATCTACCTTTATCAAGATGTACAATTAACAAATTTATCACCTGATTCACAATTACAGCAAGTATTGACAGATAACGCAGTGGTCGATTTAAAAACACAACTTGTCACATCAAATGATCCTGTAAAAATAAAAGGGATTGGCTTTTTATCGACGGGGACAGGGTTAGTCGGCGATTTAAGAGAAAAGACGGCAAATATACTTGAGAATATAAAAACCTATTATAATACTGAGGCACAATAAAAAATGAGATTGAGAAAACAAGCAATTTATCCATTATTTTTTATGTTATATGTATCATTTGCTTGTTTTGCAAATGAGCCTAATTTTGAAGCGTCTTCCCCTCAAAAAGATCAAAAGATGGTTGTTAATGATAAACCTATTACAATTGATGCAGATAACCAACAAATCGATATTGAAAAAAATATTATTACCTTTAGTGGTAATGTACAGATTGTTCAGGAAGGTCTTACCATTTGGGCTGATAAGGTTGTTATAACCGATATGCAAGACTCTACCAAACAAAAAATTACTGGATATGGTAACCCTGTAAGATATAAGCAAATTATGCCTAAAAATAATAAAGTTGTAACAGGTCATTCATCACAAGTTATTTATGATGTGAAAGAAAGTAATATTGTACTACAAGGTGATGCGGAGCTTATTCAGCAAGATAACCGTATAAAAAGTCCGATCATTACTTATGATGTCAAAAAACAACGAATACTTGCGCAGCCGGGTAATTCAGGACGGGTGAAATCTACTATCATCCCAAGTCAAGTTAAAGAGATGAATAAATAAAATGTCAATTTTAAAAGCTGAAAACCTCGCAAAAGTTTATAAAAAACGACGTGTTGTTGAAGATGTAAGTCTCACCGTCAATTCTGGTGAAATTGTTGGTTTACTTGGTCCTAACGGTGCGGGTAAAACTACTACTTTTTATATGGTAGTTGGCATTGTGACTTTAAATGCAGGAAGAATCTATCTTGATGATCATGATATCAGTATTTTACCATTACATGAGCGTGCTCAAAAAGGTATTGGTTATCTACCTCAAGAAGCCTCAATATTTAGAAAATTATCTGTTATAGACAATATTATGGCTATTTTAGAAACACGCCAAGATATTGACAAAAATGAAAAATTAAATCGAGCAGAAGAGTTACTTGAAGAATTTCATATCACACATATTCGAGACAATATAGGCCAATCTTTGTCAGGCGGTGAAAGACGAAGAGTTGAAATTGCTCGAGCTTTAGCTGCTAATCCAAAATTTATTTTACTTGATGAACCATTCGCTGGGGTTGATCCGATTTCTGTTATTGATATCAAAAATATCATTAAACATCTACGAGATCGTGGGTTAGGAGTATTAATTACAGATCATAATGTCCGTGAAACGCTTGATGTTTGTGAACGTGCCTATATAGTAAATAAGGGACATTTAATTGCTGAAGGTACGCCAGATAGCATATTAAATAATGAATATGTAAAACGTGTTTACTTAGGACATGAATTCAGATTATAGATTATGATGAAACAAGGGTTACAACTGAAGGTATCGCAACAGTTGTCAATGACGCCACAATTGCAACTGGCGATTCGAATGTTGCAATTGTCTACATTAGAATTACGACAAGAAATTCAAACCGCACTTGAAAACAATCCACTATTAGAGGTTGCTGATCAATACGATGAGATCAATGTTGAAGAGCATGAGCCTAGCGAAAATATTGATACTCGTGAAGCACTCGATAGTCAAGAAATCCCAGAGGATATTCCTTTAGATGCAACTTTAGATGATATCTATACTGCAGGCACACCATCAGGAACCTATTCAGATTATCGTAATGATGAGTTACCTATCTATCAAGGTGAAACACACGAAACCTTGCATGATTATTTAAATTGGCAATTAGATTTAACGCCTTTTAGTGAGGTAGATCGTGCAATTGCGCTATCCATTATTGAAGCAATAGACGAAAGAGGTTACCTGACTGTTTCAACTGAAGAAATTTTAGAGGAACAAGGTAATAATGAAATTGAACTCGACGAGGTTGAAGCTGTATTAAAGCGAATTTGGCATTTTGATCCCATCGGGGTTGGAGCAAGAACATTACAAGAATGTTTATCTATTCAAATCCAACATGTAACACCACCGGCGTTAGTAAAAGAGATCATCAATGACTATTTAGATTTATTAGCAAGTCATGATTACCGGACACTGAAAAAACGATTAAATGCTTCTGATGAGCAACTAAAAGAAGCTATTAACTTTATTCAACATTTACAGCCTTATCCGGGGGATTCTGTTAATACCACGCCACCTGATTATGTTATTCCGGACGTTGTCGTGAAAAAAATTGATGGTAAATGGATAGCAGAATTAAATAATGATACTGTTCCAACGCTACGTATTAATCAACACTATGCTGCGATGGAAAAAGTCAGCAATGAACATGACAGCCAATATATTCGCTCACATTTACAAGACGCTAATTGGTTTATAAAAAGTGTCGAGAATCGTAACGAGACGTTATTAAAAGTTAGTCAATTTATTGTTGAGCATCAACAAGACTTTTTTGAAAATGGCGCTGAATATATGAAGCCAATGATTTTATCTGATGTTGCTGAAGCTATAGATATGCATGAATCGACTATTTCACGAGTGACAACGCAAAAATATTTACAATGCCCAACCGGTATTTTTGAGTTAAAATTCTTTTTCTCAAGTCATGTTAACACTCAATCCGGTGGGGAAGCTTCTTCCACAGCAATTCGGGCATTAATTAAAAAATATATTTCAGATGAAGATTCTAAAAAACCTCTGAGTGATAGTAAATTAGTCTCACTCCTTGAAAATCAAGGTATCATAATTGCTCGCCGCACAGTGGCCAAATATCGTGAAGCGTTATCAATACCTCCATCAAGCCATCGAAAACAACTTTAACTTAATTCTTAATATTTAGTCATCACACCTTAAGTGATAACTTAACCGATAAGCAATAAACCATTTATCTAATTGAATTGATTAATATAAAACTCAGTGATTACAAGTATAGCTTTGGTTAGTTATTTATATGAAGTGTAGTTGAAAGTTCATTTAAGAAGTAGTGAGATATCATCGCTTAAACAACAATAAGCGATGATATTTTCATAAAGATTTTAAGCTAAAAATGTTGGAATCTTATGTTCAAAGGCACTGATTGCATCTTCATGTTGAAGTGTTAAACCGATATTATCTAGTCCATTTAACAAACAATGGCGTTTAAAAGCATCAATTTTAAAAGGATATTGTTTATCTCCAGCAATGACAACTTCGTCAACCAAATCAATAGTAAACTCAATTCCTTCGTTGGCTTCTACAATCTTGAAAAGCTCATCAACATCTTCTTCAGGTAGATTCACTAACAATAGTTGATTATTGAACGAGTTATTATAAAAAATATCGGCAAAACTCGATCCTATAATAGTTTTAAAACCATAATCTGTTAATGCCCATGGAGCGTGTTCACGAGAAGATCCACAGCCAAAGTTTTCACGAGCTAATAAAATACTCGCACCCTTATAACGAGGTTTATTTAACACAAATTCAGGGTTTGGTTGTTTACCGGCATCATCTAAAAATCGCCATTCATGAAATGCATGTTGTCCAAATCCTGTACGAGTAACTTTCTGTAAGAATTGTTTAGGAATAATGGCATCAGTATCCACATTTGCAGCATCTAAAGGAACGACTAATCCAGTATGTTTTGTAAATTTCGCCATGACAAGTCTCCTTAAAATGGTTTGCGAATATCAGTAAAATGACCAGTAATGGCAGCAGCAGCAGCCATTGCAGGGCTAACTAAATGTGTTCTGGCATCACGTCCTTGTCGTCCTTCGAAATTACGATTACTGGTTGATGCACAGCGATCGCCAGGAGCTAACTTATCATCATTCATCGCTAAACACATTGAACATCCTGGTAAACGCCATTCAAAACCTGCATCGATGAAAATTTTGTCTAATCCTTCAGCTTCCGCTTGTTCACGTACAGGCCCAGAACCTGGAACAACCAAAGCTTGAACGCCATCAGCTACTTTACGTCCTTTGGCGACTTCTGCCGCAGCACGAAGATCTTCGATACGAGAATTCGTGCAAGAGCCAATAAACACTTTATTGATCTTAATATCAGACATCTTAGTACCGGCAGTTAAACCCATATAAGCTAACGCACGTTCAGCAGACTGTTTTTCAATCGGATCAGAAAAATCTTGTGGATTTGGAACTTGCTTATCAATAGCAGTGACTTGACCAGGGTTAGTTCCCCAAGTTACTTGTGGAGCAATATCTTTAGCTTCCAAAGTTACAATCGTATCGAAATGTGCACCTTCATCTGTTTTTAAGGTTTTCCAATAAGCGACTGCTTGCTCAAAATCTGCCCCTTTAGGCGAAAATTGTCGACCTTTCAAATATTCAAATGTGATTTCATCCGGTGCAACTAGTCCAGCTTTGGCACCCATTTCAATCGCCATGTTACATAATGTCATTCGACCTTCCATTGACAAAGATGTAATTGCTTCC
The DNA here is from genome assembly GCF_026536965.1 of Gilliamella sp. B2911. Classification (NCBI taxonomy): domain Bacteria; kingdom Pseudomonadati; phylum Pseudomonadota; class Gammaproteobacteria; order Orbales; family Orbaceae; genus Gilliamella; species Gilliamella sp. B2911. Next base: position 252,193 of record NZ_JAFNNA010000001.1, read on the forward strand.
CCGCAAAATTCAACTACATGGCCAGTACCACCAGCGCTCGTTGTTTTGCCAATGATGGCTAAAATAATATCTTTAGCAGTTATGCCACTGGCTACTTTGCCTTTTACTTCAATTTTCATGGTTTTAGCCCGACCTTGTTTTAAGGTTTGGGTAGCTAAAACATGTTCAACTTCTGATGTCCCAATACCAAAAGCTAATGCACCAAAAGCACCATGCGTTGCAGTATGTGAGTCACCACACACAATGGTCATACCAGGCAATGTCATGCCTTGTTCAGGTCCAACAACATGAACGATACCTCGTAATGGACTTTGTAAACCATATAAAGATACGCCAAATTCTTCAGCATTCTTAGCTAATTCAGTTAATTGGATTCTAGCCATCTCGCTACAAGCACTTAACTCATTGCTTTTCGTTGAAGTATTGTGATCCATCGTAGCAAATGTTTTATGTGGTTGGCGGACTTTACGATTCATCGCTCGTAAGCCATCAAAGGCTTGAGGAGAGGTTACTTCATGAACCAAATGGCGATCGATATACAAAATAGGGGTCTCATTCGGTGCTTCATAGACAACATGTGCATCATATAATTTTTGATACAATGTTTTTGGTTTTGTAGACATTGCTTATATTCCTTTAATATTCTTTAAAAGGGTTAATATGATAGCTTAACCCTTAGTCTAAAAATTAAATTAAACGACAAATGGTATCACCCATTTCATCGGTTGAAACATAACTACCACCACGAGCAAGATCGATAGTGCGGGTCCCTTGTTCTAAAGCTTTATTAACTGCATTTTCAATAGCTTTGGCGATATCATCACGTTTTAAACTATAACGCACTAATAATGCTAAAGATAAAATTTGTGCCGCTGGATTAGCAATATTTTTACCAGCAATATCTGGTGCACTACCGCCAGCTGGTTCATATAATCCAAATCCATCTTCATTCAAGCTAGCAGACGGTAGCATTCCCATTGAACCGGTAATCATAGCGCACTCATCAGATAGAATATCACCAAATAAATTAGAACATAATAATACATCAAATTGAGAAGGATCTTTAACAAGTTGCATGGTTGCATTATCGATATACATATGTTCAAGTGCGACATCTGGATATTGTTTAGCAACTTCGTTTACAACTTCACGCCACAATATTGATGTTTGTAATACATTAGCTTTATCAACAGAAGTGACTTTTTTACGACGAATTATTGCAGCTTCAAATGCCATTTTAGCTATACGCTCAATTTCAAAGCGGTGATAAACTTCAGTATCAAAAGCACGTTCTTGAGGGCCAGAACCTTCACGACCTTTAGGTAAACCAAAATAGATACCACCAGTTAGCTCACGCATACATAAAATATCAAAACCACGCTTAGCAATATCTTCGCGTAAAGGACATAATTCTTCTAAACCTTGATATAAACTAGCAGGGCGCATATTCGCAAATAATTTAAAATGTTTTCGTAATGGTAATAAAGCTCCGCGTTCAGGTTGTTGATCTGGCGGTAAGTTTGTCCATTTTGGACCACCAACTGAGCCAAACAAAATAGCATCGGCTTTTTCACAACCTTCTAGTGTTTCTTTAGGTAATGGACAACCATGAATATCAATTGCTGCACCACCGACATCATATTCACTAGTCGTAATTGCAAGGTTATATTTTTGACGAATGACTTCAAGCACTTTATAAGCCTGTTTCATCACTTCTGGACCAATACCGTCGCCAGGTAATACTGCAATATGGTAATTTTGAGACATATCTATTCCTTATAATTAATTTAAGCATTTCGTCAATAAATAACGAAATCGCATCTATTATTTAATCGTGGTGCAATTTTTGTTTTTGCTCAGCAACTTGATTAGCTCTATAAACATTATTTAAAACATTAATTAATGCTAATGCGGATGAATGAACAATATCAGTCGCAAGCCCAACACCGTGGAATTTGCGTCCTTTATATTCGGCAACGATATCAACTTGACCTAAGGCATTTTCACCTTGACCTTTAGAAGCTAATTGATATTTTACAATGGTAATTGGTTCACCGGTAATACGATTTATTGCTTGATAAACTGCATCAACTGGACCATTACCTGTTGCCGCATCTGAATATTTTTGATCGCCAATAATCAAACTTACTGACGCAGTTGAAACGACAGTAGAGCCTGATTGAACATTAAAATAATCTAAAACATAATGCTCTTGATCATCTTTAAGTTGATTAATAAATATCAAAGCTTCTAAATCATAATCAAAAACTTGGCCTTTTTTATCAGCAAGCTCTAAAAAAGCTTCATAAACTTGATCTAAATTATAATCGTTATCGTGGTAACCCAATTCTTCTAGGCGATGTTTAACAGCTGCTCGACCAGAGCGTGAAGTTAAATTTAATTGGATTTGATTTAAACCGATCGACTCTGGTGTCATGATTTCATAAGTTTCGCGGTTTTTTAATACACCATCTTGATGTATTCCTGAAGAGTGGGCAAAAGCATTGCTACCAATAACCGCCTTGTTAGACGGTATTGGTGTATTAGTAATTTGGCTTACAATTTGGCTGGTACGGTAGATTTCTTGATGATTGATATTAGTGTGAACGTTTAAGATATTTTGACGAACTTTGATCGCCATAATCACTTCTTCTAAAGCAGTATTACCGGCTCGTTCACCTAAACCATTCATCGCGCCTTCAATCTGCCGAGCACCTTCCTGAATCGCGCTAATCGAGTTAGCCACCGACATGCCCAAGTCATCATGACAATGAACAGAGATAATCGCTTTATCAATGTTCGGGACACGTTCAAATAAGGTACGAATAATGCCACCAAATTGATAAGGGACAGTATAACCGACAGTATCCGGAATATTGATCGTTGTTGCCCCTGCTTGAATTGCTGCTTCAACAATCCGACATAAGTTATCAATTGGGGTACGGCCTGCATCTTCACAAGAAAACTCCACATCATCTGTATAATTACGTGCACGTTTAACACAGTGCACCGCTCGTTCAACGACATCTTCAAATGTCATTTTTAATTTATCTTTAACATGTAAGGTTGATGTCGCCATAAAGGTATGAATACGAAATTGATCGGCTACTTTTAGCGCTTCAGCTGCAACATCAATATCTTTGTCAATACAACGAGACAACGCACATACACGACTATTCTTAATGGTTTTAGCGATAGTTTGTACTGATTCAAAATCACCAGGCGATGAGATAGGAAAACCAACTTCCATCACATCAACCCGCATTCTTTCTAATGCTAAAGCTATTTGTAATTTTTCTTTAACACTTAAACTTGCTTGTAACGCTTGCTCACCATCACGTAATGTTGTGTCAAAAATAATAATCTGATCGCTCATTGTTATTTCCTTTATATTTTGGTGCTATCTCGGTATTTCAAGTTAAGAAAACAAAAAACCCGCACTTTAGCGCGGGTTCTTGTTAATCTATCGAGTTAAGTATTAAATCACTTTTACTCCACACACAAGCTATCCGCGCAAACTGATGCGAGGAGGAGGCTGAGTAGGAGGCTAGTAAATTTAATCATTAACTTCTCAATTGTTATATTATTTATAAAATATTGGTGATATTTTTATCAAATGATCATTGTTGTGTCAATGATTATTTGAATATTAATTACTCATTACAATAAATATCAGCAACAAATATCACCATAATAAAATTAAATTATCGTTAGATTCCTTCAGGAATTTCTATTGTTTCTAATTTTTTAATAATGAAAATGTGTGCAAGAGCCCCAATTAAAGAAACAGCAGAGATATAACACATTGCATAAGCAAAACTATTAGTGTATTCGAGAATTAACCCCATGATAATTGGAGTAATTATACCCGCACAGTTACCAGCAATATTGAAAAATCCTCCAACTGTACCCATTACTTTTGCTGGTACAATATCACTTAGTAAAACCCAACCGATATTTGCAAAAGCATTTGCAAAAAAAGCAAATGATAATAAACCAATGGCAATAGCTGGATAATCTTCAAAAAAGTTAGCTAAACACATAACCCCAGCAAAACCTAACCCTAAAATTGATGGTAATTTTCGTGAAAAAGTTCTACTTTTGCCTTTTTTCATTAATGCATCACTTACAAATCCACTGCATAATAATCCAACCATCGCCATAATATAAGGGAACATTGCCCCAATACCAGCTTTAGATATAGATAAATGTAACCCTTTTTCTAGGTAAACAATAAACCAAGTAAGAAAGAAATAAAGGGTTGAATTTAAGGCAAATTGAGCGATACATAAGCCTAAAAAATTACGTTGCTTTAACACATAACTAATTTCTTTCCATTCAACTTTTTCTTGGCGTTTTTGGGCTTGTCCTAGACCACCTCCTTGTTTTATATAATCAATTTCAAGTTGATTAGTATTTTTACTATCTAGAGGATCACGATAACGGATTAACCAATAAATACCGAAGATGATACCTACAATACCACAAACGTAAAATGACATTTCCCAACCATAATTAGCCACAACGAAAGCTAAAATTGGTGTCAATCCCGCAAGGCCAATGTATTGCGCACAAGCATAAAGTGCAGTAGCACTAGCTCTTTCTTGGGTAGGAAACCAAGTTGATATTATTTTAGTATTAGCTGGAAAAGATGGTGCTTCAGCTACACCTATTAACGCTCTGCATAACAGTAAAAAAATGAATGATGCTGTTGCTGTGGTAAATAAATGATTTGAAGCAATTCCCATAAGTAGAGTGAATATACTCCATAAAACAATTGCACATCCGTATAATTTTCGTACTCCAATGCGATCAAGTATATAGCCAACTGGTATTTGACTTAAAACATATGCCCAAGTAAACATTGAAAAAAGAAGACCAAGTTGTGTTGGAGTTAATGAAAAATCAGCTTGAATACTTGTGCCGGCTACAGATAAATTTGCTCTATCCATATAATTGATTGCTGTTACAATAAAAAGTAACACCAATACAAAATATCGAGATTTTGTTGCTTTCATGTTATTTCCTTGTTAGTTATACATAACGTCCATTAGTTAAACAGTTACAATCACTCATGATTTTATGAGTTGTTTGATATGCTTGGGAGATTATCCATTCAGGCGTCTTTTCCCAATATTCAGGCCGAAATGTTTCAATCGAAACCATTCCTGTGTATCCCATATCTTTTAATGTGATTAGAAAATTATTTAAATCGAGTACTCCTTTATCGCAAAAACGACGTAATGCTTGAGATAACTGTTCTTCAGGTGCGTCGTCACCATTATTTATATGCACAGCAAAAATTTTATTAACAGGAATTTGTTTTATTATTGAAAAGTCGTTCAAACGGTTGTATAGATAAAGATTAAAAGAATCAATAACTAACCCAACATTATCTTTATCTACTGCTTTTACTATTTGCCAGGCTTGTTCAACAGTTCTAACAGAGCTGCGATTAAAACCAACCAATTCAAAGCAAAGTTTAATGCCATAGGGCTTAGCTAAATTTGATAAGTGGGATAGGATTCGTACTGAATTTTTATAATTATCTTCCCATGAACCAATAAATGGCCCGCCATCGGGATTTCTTTGTAAAGGGGGAACAATAATAAAATATTCAGATCCAATTATTTGCGCTATTTCGCATCCCCAGATAAATTCTGCTACTAAATCTTGCTCCTGTTGGCTTTGAGAACCATCAAATAATGTTGAAAATGTATAAAGTGCATTTAATGCATGAGGTTTTAAGTTATTTTTTTCAAAAAATTGCTTTAATTCATTTATATCATGATCTTTTAGATATTCATGAAGCATATCTAACCTTAGTTCGATAAAATCAAAGCCATTTTTTTCACACAAGACTAAATCTTTATCTACACTAGAGCACTTCATTGCATTTGATTGATTGTATCCAATTTTCACGATAGCACTCCTAATCTAAAGGAAACTTCACAACTTTATTGCTTTGTGTACTTCGATAAATTGCTTCAATCAACTCAACAGTTTTTAAACCAGCAAGCCCATCAATTAAAGGAGGTGTATCGTTTATTATTGAATTGAGAAAATCTTCAATTTGAAGTTGATGATAATAGTACATGGAATCAACACTATTAAAAAAATCACAATCTTCTTTTTTCCATGTTTGTAACAGATCTTCCTCACCTTGAATTGTCCATAAATCATTATATGGGGGCTCAGTAATTGAAGATACACCAGCAATAAACATTGCACCTCCATCAGTTTGTACGCCAATAGAAGCTCCATTTTCACCATGGATATGTACTTTTCCATATAGCGCAGGATTTTGAGAATTACTTACTAACACATTACCTATACCACCATTTTTGAATTTAATAATTGCAACGGCTGTATCTTCGACTTCGATATAAGGATGATTTAAGTTACTCCATAATCCATAAACTTCTTCTACTTCACCCATGTACCATAAAAGTAAATCCAGTTGATGAGGAGCTTGATTGACTAAAACGCCTCCACCTTCACCTTTCCATGTTCCTCTCCAAGGATCACTTTCGTAGTAAGCTTTATCACGCCAACCTAACATTGTTACTGTTCCGATGATTGGTTTTCCGATTTTTCCTTCATCAATTGCTTTTTTTATTCTTAAACATGGTCTATAAAAACGACGTTGACATACGGTTCCGACTTTAGCTTTTCCGTTTTTGGCAGCAGATAATATTGCATGAGAATCGGCCAAATTTGATGCTAAAGGTTTTTCGACAAGAATATGGCATCCTAAACTTGTTGCAGTTATGGCGACCGATGCATGGATAGGGTGAGGAGTACAAATACTCAACATCTCAATCCCTTCATTTAAAATCATTTGCTCAACATTATCATAGGCTTTAACACCATACTGTTTAGCAAATTCTTGAGCTCGTGATAAGTTCTGATCACAAACAGCAATAAAATTAGATTGTTTTAAATTCATTAATGCTTTTGCGTGAAAATGTCCTACTTTTCCACAACCAACAATAGCTGTTTTTAAATTTTCCATTCAACAAAATCCTCCAATGTTACTGGTAACTTATTGATTCAAAAAAAATGAATCAATTTTTTTCAATTATAAGATTAATCGAATAATAAATTATTTGATACCGGTCACATTTTTGGAAAAATTATTTTCTATTTATCAAATTAAGGATTAACTCGGCATAACCAAAGGATTATATTTTTTTGAAAGTAAATCAATTTCTATATCCATCACTGATTATTAATGGTTCATCAAACATGAACGCCAAGAAATAAATTGAAAAATAGTTTAATAGTATGCAAAATGGTAGGAGTTTAAGGGCATAAGCGATAAGGTGCCTGATAAGTACTTTTCAATAGATTCAAAATAATCATTTCAAAAATAAGAATGTTCATTATTTATGTATCATTTTTTGCTCTAAAAAATAGTTTTACACAAGTAACGCTATTTCAGAATTAATTATCAATTATTGGAGCCATTATGAATATTGTCGAAATTTCACAAAAACGTTATACCACCAAACATTATGACAAAACGAAAAAGATTCCCCAAGATAAGATTGAGCAGTTATTAACTGTTTTAAGAAACAGTCCGTCATCGGTCAACTCTCAACCGTGGCATTTTTATGTTATTGATAATGAAGCGGCCAAAAATAAAATTTTGCCGGCAATAGCTGATTTTAATCAACCACGTGTCACCGGCTCATCACATACTATTGTTTTTTGTATTAAAACTCCGTTGGATGAAGCCCATTTAGTTAATCTCCTTAATCAAGAAGAGAAAGACGGCCGTTTGCCTTCGGCGGAATTAAAGGCGTCTCAAGATCAGGGACGACGTTATTTTGTAAATTTAAATAGCAAAACACCTGAATCACAACAGTGCTGGGAAGGTAAACAAGCCTATATTGCATTAGGGCAATTGCTTTTTGCTGCTGCGGCAATTGGTGTTGATTCTACCGCAATAGAGGGTTACGATTCTGCTAAAATGGATGAAATTTTAGATCTTAAAAGCAAAGGATTGAAAAGCGTTGTGGTTGCAACGTTAGGTTATCGTGCTCAAGATGATGGTAATGCGCATCGTCCAAAATCACGTTTGCCGAAAGATCAAATCTTCACCTTTTTATAATCTGATTAACATCCCACCTCGTATTAGGTGGGATGAGTAAAAAAGGTATGTTTTTATTTCACTGAATAATTTTTATAGTGTTTCAGTTTCTCTTCCAGCGCTTGTTGTTGTTCTAAACTAAACTCGTTATAAAAAAAGTAATACCCCGAACTCTCTTGTATGAAAAACACATAACCTTTTGAAGTTTTATCTATTTTATGAAATTCAGCATAGTTAATATTAAAAGATCCAACTGTTTTTTTGTAATTGAATGTTAGATGATCATCATAAAAAATACAGGTCATACTGCCAAAGCGTTCATTCAATGTTAAAACCTGCTTTTTTGATTGTTTTTTAAAATTAGCCAAAAATAAGGTAAGTAATAAAATAGGCAGTATGAAAATTAGTACTGATAAAGTAGGATTTTTTGGAAATAGCAACAAACTCAAAAATAAAAGGATAGTAGATAAAATAAACATCCTTTTTCTTGAATTTCGAAATTGATAACAAATAAAAGCATATACTTTTTGATAGTCAAATTGATAATTTACCGTTGCTATTTCGGGTTGTTGGTTTTTGTTTAAATAAGGAGCCAGATAATCTTTTAGCAGCAGTAACTCATCCGGTTGAAAAAGATCATAACGAACAAATTCAAAAATAATCTTATTACTAAAAAAAAATAATCCAGTTGTGGTTTCTTTTATTTGATACAAATCAGAGTAATAGAAAGTACTGACTTCGTTTTTATCTCTATTTAGCTGTACTATTTTTTCATTATCGAAGGTGAAGGTAAAATTACGCATATTATCAGCAATCGAATCATCTAATTGTTCTGCAAAATCATTATCTAAACAATCTAGCAGTGCGTAATAAGTATCGACTAAATATTGTCGATCAATGTGGCAATTAACGGTGATATTACTCATCCTTGCTCCTAAAATGGTCTTTATCACTAATACTGTCAATTTAATTGATTATATATAAAACTGAGTAAATTGTATTTAAAAAACAAAACCGACAGTGAATAAATCTAATCAATTCGACAAATAACCCTAGACCCCATTGACAGAATCGTTACAATATACGGCATGACTTTTATAGCAAGTAAAATTAACTTGGCTATGATTAATTTAACAAACGGATGATGTTTTATGGCGCAATATGTTTATACCATGAATCGTGTTGGGAAGATTGTTCCTCCTAAACGTTATATTTTAAAAGATATCTCATTAAGTTTTTTCCCCGGTGCCAAAATTGGTGTTCTTGGCTTAAATGGGGCAGGTAAATCGACATTACTACGAATTATGGCTGGAGTGGATACCGAAATTGAAGGTGAAGCTCGTCCACAGCCGGACATAAAAATAGGTTATTTACCGCAAGAACCTAAACTTGATCCTAAACAAACTGTACGTGAAGCAATTGAACAAGCCGTTGGTGATGCCAAAAAAGCATTGGCTCGTTTAGATGAAGTTTATGCGGCTTATGCTGATCCAGATGCTGATTTTGACAAATTAGCCAAAGAACAAGCCGAACTTGAAGCCATTATACAATCGCAAGATGCGCATAATCTGGATAATCAATTAGAACGAGCTGCCGATGCGCTACGCTTGCCTGATTGGGATGCAAAAATCGAAAATTTATCAGGTGGTGAACGCCGTCGAGTGGCGATTTGTCAGTTATTGCTGGAAAAACCAGACATGTTATTAATTGACGAACCGACTAACCATTTAGATGCTGAATCTGTCGCATGGTTAGAACGCTTTTTACATGACTATGAAGGCACGGTGGTCGCCGTAACCCATGACCGTTATTTCTTAGACAATGTTGCTGGTTGGATTTTAGAGCTAGACCGTGGTGAAGGTATTCCATGGGAAGGTAATTATTCATCTTGGCTTGAACAGAAAGATCAGCGATTAGCGCAAGAAGCGGCAACCGAATCAGCTCGCCGTAAATCGATTGAAAAAGAGCTTGAATGGGTGCGTCAAAATCCAAAAGGTCGCCAAGCAAAAAGCAAGGCTCGTTTAGCGCGTTTTGAAGAATTAAATAACAATGATTACCAAAAACGTAATGAAACTAACGAACTCTTTATTCCGCCTGGGCAACGTTTAGGTGATAAAGTCATTGAAGTCGCTAATTTAACTAAATCATATGGCGATCGAGTATTAATCGATAATCTTTCTTTTAGTATTCCTAAAGGGGCGATAGTTGGGATCATTGGTCCAAATGGAGCGGGTAAATCGACGCTATTTAGAATGCTATCAGGTAAAGAACAACCAGATTCAGGAACTATCACATTAGGTGATACCGTACAACTTGCCTCTGTCGATCAATTCCGTGACAGTATGGATGATAATAAGACTGTTTGGGATGAAATTTCAAATGGGCAAGATATCATGCGTATTGGTAACTTCGAAATCCCAAGCCGTGCTTATGTTGGTCGCTTTAATTTTAAAGGTGTGGATCAACAAAAACGAGTTGGTGAATTGTCTGGTGGTGAACGTGGTCGGGTGCATTTAGCTAAATTACTTCAAGTTGGTGGTAATGTACTATTACTCGATGAGCCAACCAATGACCTTGATGTTGAAACACTGCGAGCGCTTGAAAATGCGTTATTAGAGTTTCCGGGCTGTGCATTAGTCATTTCGCATGACCGTTGGTTCTTAGACCGCATTGCAACTCATATTCTCGATTACCAAGACGAAGGGCATGTTGAGTTCTTTGAAGGTAACTTTACCGAATATGAAGAGTGGAAAAAACGGACTTTAGGCGCGGAGGCACTTGAACCTAAACGAGCCAAATATAAACGAATTACAAAATAACTTCATAAATTATTCCGCCGAAAGTTATCGGCGGATTTATCAATCTCTAATCAATAAAAATTTAAAGCAAGGATTTAGATGTCTTAACCAACTTAGCAAAAGTATCGGTTAACAATCTTGGAATTGCTGTAATGCCTCGAGCTTTAGCATCATCACACACCGCAATAGCCAAGTCTGGTTTTGAACTTTTGTGGATCGCTTTTTGAATAATCTTGGGTACCGACATATCAATATGAGCAACCGTATTATAAGCAGCTAATTTATAAACATGACTAAAGCCATGTTTGAATAAAAAGTTTTCAATATCACGCGCGGGTAATACAGTAATATAATCGTTTAGATTTTCACCTGGAGCACATTGTGATTGCACGGTTTCGGCATATTTTTTTCCAGCCATATCGCCATCAGTAATCACGTACCAACGAATGCCCATTTTATTTGCGTAATGGATTAATGGTTTTAAACCACATTGCGCAAATTCTAACAATTGAATTCCTTCCGAACTTAAGTGATAACCACTTTGTTCTGCGAGCTCTCTTAATAACCACACTTCAGTTTCACCCTCAACCAGTAACCAACAACGGGCAAATAGGGCTGTAGGGCGTCGATAAAGGACATGGAACAAAATGCGTCGACTATCGGCAACACTCAATGAATGAGGTGAAATGTACTTAGTGACAATTTGATCTGGAAGTCGGATTAATCGATAAATACTCTCCAAAGGAAATAACGACACCAAATCACTTGAATTGGAGGTAATAATTTTTTGAGCGGGTAAATTTTTTAATAATCGAAAGCCAACCGATAAAATAATTGGGTGTAGCTGACTTTCTGGCTCTTCCAAAATTAAAATAGGCACTGAACTGTGTGATAGTGGATTATCACCCTTAGCATTAACAATAGAACCAAATATACCTAAAAGGGCAGTACGTAAATAATCATTATCCAAATCATCCAAAATATTATTGATGCGCTCAAGAGAATTCCAATCTTCTATTTTTGGACTATTTTTTTGCGCCATTTTTTTATAATTAGAACGTTGTTGATAATCAACAAAATAGTATTCTAATAATGAACGAGCAGCTTGTAATCCTCGATTAAGTTCAGCTTGGCTCAATTGCTCTGAGTGGGCTTTTAACTGTTCGGAAAGCTGGTCAATAAAGTGTTGTGATAAAGGTTGATTAGTAACAGGTAAATCTTTAGCATTAATCGAATTTTTAAGCGGCATCACTGGATTCAAATTAATTAAAATAGCAATTAATAACTTAGAATCATCTAATTTTAACAACTGTCCGTGCTCATTTAACAAATGATGCTCAGTGATAATACTATCACCACTTTTTTGAGCACTCATTTGGTAAGTAATTCGATATAAATTATCTAACTGCGAGCTATAGCTAACGGCTTGCAAAGGTTGATAAGCTTGTTCATTTAATTGATTTGGATAGGATTCACAATAGACAACATTTATTGAGATATGATTACCATCATTATCATTATCATAATAGAAATCTGAATCGACAAACTGATAAAACTTATTATCTAGAGTTAGCAACTTTAACGCACTAAGTAAACTTGATTTCCCCCATTGATTTTCACCAATTAAAACGCTGGATTTAGCGTTAAGTTTTAACGAAAGTTGCTTAATTCCTCTAAACCCTTTGATATCAATTTGTTCAATAAACATGACATATCCTTATGGTTAAAGTTGGTACTTTTCAGTTCGTTTCGCAATGCGCTCAGCTTTACGCTTAGCACTATCAATTAACTTATGCTCATCACGTACAATGGCTTTAATGGGTTTATTAAAATAGCTTCTTAAAAAACGCCAAATATCTCGCTGAGTTAGCCCAATATTAATTGATGAAAAGTAAAGTCCAATTAAATCTTTATCACGCCAACGCGTCGGGACTTTATCACGTGTTTGTGCTCGATGAAGATCAATTACAGAAAGTTTTATTTCTTCACTATTTTCATATAACGGTAAATCCAACAAAAAATGACACAAATAACAATCACGGTGATTCACACCCGCGCCGTGCATTTTAGCGGTCATATTAGCTAAATAAATAGTTAACGAACGTTTTAAATGATAGCTAGGTGGATTGTCTAACCATGGTCGAGTAAAATCCTCTAAACTAATGGTTGGATTAAGATCTTTAGTAATAATAAACGAATGCCGAGTAAGCGGATTTAATCCCTTGCGCCCAAAAGCGCGCCCATCCATCGTATTAACACCAACTTGCTCTAAACGATGAATTGCATCCCACTCTTGTTTAGCATCTAGAACTGGCAAACGTAAAGAAATAAGGTTTTTTACAATCTCTTTAACCGTGCTGCCACGATGAATTTTAATAAAATAAGATTCACCATCCAACTCAAAATTAAGGGTTTTTCTTTGTTTAACCGCACGATAAACTTTACCTGAAATTAATTCAACTTCAGTGAATGGATCTTTACCTAACCATAACTCTTTAAAGGGTGATTTTAGTTTGATTTCATTCATAACGACATCCTAAAATAATGTCTGCTGCGCGTTGTGCTAGATGATATAAATCTTCACTATCACCATAAGCAATCGCATGATTATGCCAATTACCCCATTGCTCCTTATCACTAATAGACCGTTCTAACGCTTGATTCAATGTGCTTTGATCATAAGGTTCTGGCAGCACAATGCCGGCATTAGCTTGGCTGATATGATAAGCATACCCAGAAATACCCGACACAATCACCGGTACCCCAGCCGCTAAAGCTTCAATCAATACCATGCCTGCGGCTTCTTGCCTTGCCGGATGCAACAAGAGATCGGCTGAAAATAGAAAATCAGGAATATCATTACGACCGGAGAAAAAACGCACTTGTTTACTAATGCCTAAGTCATCGGCTAACTTCTGATAAGGTTCAGGATTATCCTGTCCTACGACCAGATAGCTAACTTTCTGCCTAAGCGCATCGGGTAAAGCTGCAATAGCTCTCAAAGAACGGTCAACTCCCTTACGTTTAAAATCTGACCCAATTTGCACAATTACAAAATCATCTAAGCTAATTTGATTAGCTTGTCGAAATTGTTCACGTTTTTTGGGGCTATCAGCACAATATTTTCGATCTAAAGCAATCCCTGGCGGTAATAAAAAAAATCGCTCATCTTGGGTATGATAGTGATTCTTAAAATCTTGAATTTGTTGCTTAGTTAGCACCATGATTTTAGTTTGTGAACTAGGTGAAAATACCGATTTTTCAAATGCTAAATAGTGCTTGCAACGTTTCGATAATCTATAAAGAAAGCCTTTATGAGCGGCTTTTTCAGCAAAACAAGTATCTCCAGCAAAATAGACATCCAAATCAGGCATTTTATTAAAACCCACCACACAGTTTACCGGGTTAGCTTGTAAGTGAGCTTTCACCCAATGGTAATAGGCTTGATTGCGGCTATGGTTAGAGAATCCTTTTTGGGGCACGATAATAATATCAATCCCAGCTGGTTTATCACCTTGCCAGTCCAATACATAAACACGGATCTGATGTCCACGAGCTTGGCAAGCGGTAGCAATTTGCAAGAAATCACGTTGTAACCCGCCAAAAGGGAAATATTTATAAATACAAAAAGCTAGTTGCATCTAGATTGCCTCAAGTCAGAAAGGAATATTATATACTCACTCTTGATTGATGCGCAAAGCTTGATTTTGCCTACAAGGATTGTTAAGACTATTTATAAATTCCAGTATTTAAGAGTGAAATAGTAAAAACTAAATAGAATCTAAAAGCGATTTTAACGGTTAGAATCGCAAATAATTATCTTTTCATTTCTTATTAACAATATTAAAAGAACTAAAAAATAAATGATTGTTTTAGACATGTTCAAAGCACTTTATATCAAAGTAAATTCATAGCTAAAACTATTTTTCTGAAGAGAATCTAACAATATTTTTTATAAGCTTACAAAAACCTATATTTTATATTATATTAGCAAACTTAGTTTTTATTAATGGATAAGAGAAGATCAGTATGAATAAGGACATTTTTTTTAATAACAAATATTTTATTTCTCTTTCTCGTTGTGTGCTTCACATGGGGAACGACATGGATTGGAATAAAAATTGCTGTTGAAACTGTTAACCCACTGTTAGCTGCTGGTCTGCGCTTTGTTATCGCATTTCCTTTTTTAGTATTAATTACAATTATTGCTAAATCACCAATATTGTTTCCTCGAAAATCATTCCATTTTTTTCTACTATTAACGTTATTTTATTTTACCATTCCTTATTATTTAATTAGTTTTGGTGAACAATATGTATCGTCAGGTTTAACCTCATTGTTATTTAGCACCATGCCGATTTTTTCAATTATTTTCGCTAAGATAATCTTAAAAGATAAAATATATATAAATCAGGTAATAGGTATTACAGTGGGATTTTTATGTTTGATGTACATTTTAATCTCTGAAGGTTTTATTCTTTCCTATAGCGATTTTTGGGGCGTAATATCCATACTATTAGCGGCATTGATGCATGGTTTTTTATATGTTTACTCCAAAAAAGCTGGCGAAGGTATAAATGTATTTACCTTCAATACCCTACCGATAGGCGTTGCGGGCATCGCACTTTGTTTGTTAAGTTTTACTTTTGAAGAAAATAATTTTCAAACTATCTCGTTAAATAGCTGGTTAGCATTAATTTATCTCGGTATTTTTGCATCCGTATTTGGCTTTATTGCTTATTTCTTTTTATTAAAACGAATGAGCCCGGTAGTATTGTCATTTATTTTTATTATTTTCCCGGTCGTTGCTATTTTTATTTCATCGATTTATGAGCATAAAATCATTTCAACTAACTTCATCATTTGTACAATCATTATGTTGTGTGGGTTTGCTATAACAAAATTACCTGTCAATGTTTTTAAAAAGTGGATAAAGAGCGACAAAAATAGAGACAATCAATAAATCGTTACTTCAACAAAAGGTTAACTTGATTTTTTGATTCAGACATCGATTGACTTTGAATGGTTTTAACACTTATCAAAGTCAATCCTTATCAACTATGATTGAATCCTGTTTTATCTACACTTTTTAGATAATTAAAATTATAGCAAGTTGCAACTAAATGATTGATAGCAAAGTTAAGCTATAGCAATATTATAACTCAAAGCGATAAGTGTCATTAATTGCACTACCTTGCGCACCAAATTGGCGTAAATTATTATCAACCGCATTCATCGATTGCCAATGGTTTTCGCACCAATCAGGGGCAAGTAGGGTGGGTTTGCGGGCATTGGCGGAGATACGGTGGTATAAAATATTGGCCGGCGTTTGCCGAATAATATCACCAGCAATATCGACATACTGCTCTAAGGACAATACATCAAGCCGACCTGCACGCCATGCTTTAGCCATAATACTACCTTCTACAATATGTAGTGGATGTAGTTTTAAACCATCAACACCGCTATTTAAAACACAATCTAGCGTAATTAAATTATCTTGCTTAGTTTCTTTAGGTAGACCAATAATTAAGTGAGTACAAACTTTTATACCAAGTCTACGCGCCTTTTGAACGGTTTGATGATAAACATCGAACGTATGTCCACGATTAATACTGTGTAAGGTTTTATCATGAGCGGTTTGTAAGCCAAGCTCCAGCCAAACTTCAAAGCCTTTAGCATGATAACTGGCAAGTAAATCGAGCGCTTCATCCGGCACACAATCAGGGCGAGTACCAACACAAAGTCCAACAATATCGGCATTATTAAGTGCTTCTTCATACATATTTTTGAGTATTTCGACTTCGGCATAAGTACTGGTATAAGCCTGAAAATAAGCAAGATAGCGCTTAGATTTTTTCATCTGATGCGCCTGTTGGGCAAGTTGCTGTGAAATGGTTTTGACTTGAATCGACTCATCGATAATCGATGCGACATTACAAAAGGTGCAACCGCCTACACCGATAGTTCCGTCCCGATTAGGACAGCTAAAACCGCCATGTAAGGTGAGTTTATAGATTTTTTCGCCATAACGGCGTTGCAGGTCAGCACCAAACGTATTGACCACTAAATGAAGTTGCATAATCAGCCAAAAATAAAATTTTGCCTATTTTACGAAGCGAATGAGTTAAATTCAACCGATGATAAATTTTTATATACAATTGACGTAACTTTAGTCGGCTTTTCTTTAAGATGCTTTGAAACGAACACTGTGGTGTAACATATTATGCCGTAAAAGGTTTATTGATGATTTTTAGAATCTCAATATTTTCAAAGCTTAATACTGAGAAAATTATACGAGTAATCTAATCTTTTTATTTTTCTGTACCTAGAAAATAAGATGTTTCAGTTTCTACCTTACTATCATCTTTCCAATCTTGGATATCTCTTTCATATTGTATTAATTCGACCTGATCACCTTTTTTATAATTGCGTAATTGAAAGGCTTTTTCTAATCCTACTTCTAACTCGTAAGGTTTATCATTGGGTAAAAAACAACCATGATCTGCGCGCCCCCTCTTTTCCGATTTTGTAATTAACACCTTGATATCAAATACACTTTTTTCATGTTCCTGTTCGCCTTCGCCAATAGAAAAAATACCGTGTTGTGGATCTTCTAATAATGTCCCGGTTAGCAAACAGAGATTTTGGAAAGAGGCAGTAGCTATCTGACTGAATAAAATACAAATAATAAAACTTATTATGCGGCAAATCGTTTTCATAGCGTTAATAGACTCAGTAAGACAAATTTCCAATATTATTCAAAAAATTTAATTAAAAAAAAAGCGTTTTTTTGTCTAGTCCTGATACTTTTACAAGTCGTTTGATTTTTTATTAACTGGCTAAAAAACAATAATTGCGATCTTCTGCTTTACTATAAATATTTTTTATAATTCAAAAAAAGGATTGAAATCGTTGGCTGATTAAGTAAGGATATTCGTTATGCTGTTTTCCATACTTGAAAACAATAATTAAGTCAAAAAGTCAATGTAATCCAAAAACAAGGAGTCAATATGTTTAGTAAAGAAATGACTATTGCCGATTATGATAAGGAATTATGGGACGCCATTAAGGGTGAAGAGCAACGTCAAGAAGATCATCTCGAATTAATTGCCTCCGAAAACTATACCAGTCCAAGAGTGATGCAGGCACAGGGTACTCAATTAACTAACAAATATGCTGAAGGCTACCCAGGTAAGCGTTATTATGGCGGTTGTGAATATGTTGATATTGTTGAGCAATTAGCGATTGAACGAGCCAAAGCGTTATTTGGTGCAGATTATGCCAATGTACAACCACATTCAGGATCACAAGCGAATTTTGCTGTTTATATGGCATTGTTAAAACCGGGCGATACTGTGTTAGGTATGAATTTGTCGCAAGGTGGTCATTTAACTCATGGTTCACCAGTTAGTTTTTCCGGTAAACTCTATAATGTGGTTGCTTATGGCGTTGACGAAACTGGACATATTGATTATGACCAATTGGCGAAAACGGCCTTAGAGTCAAAACCAAAAATGATCATCGGTGGTTTTTCAGCTTACTCAGGCGTGGTTGATTGGAAGCGTATGCGTGAGATTGCTGATAGTGTAGGCGCTTTCTTATTTGTGGATATGGCACACGTGGCCGGCTTAGTCGCAGCAGGGGTTTATCCAAATCCTGTCCCATTTGCGCATGTAGTGACAACCACAACGCACAAAACGCTTGGCGGACCTCGTGGTGGACTTATTTTGGCCAAAGGTGGCAGTGAAGAACTTTATAAAAAATTAAATTCAGCTGTATTCCCTGGCGCACAGGGTGGTCCATTAATGCATGTCATTGCTGCCAAAGCAGTTGCATTAAAAGAGGCGATGGAACCAGCATATCAAGAATATCAAAAACAAGTTGTTAAAAATGCTCAGGCGATGGTTGATGTAATTATCAAACGTGGCTACAAAGTCGTGTCTGGCGAAACAAAAAATCATTTATTCTTAATTGATTTGGTTGATAAAAAGATAACCGGTAAAGAGGCTGATGCCGCTTTAGGTAGTGCTAATATCACCGTCAATAAAAATAGCGTACCTAATGATCCACAAAGTCCATTTGTGACATCTGGCGTTCGAATTGGTACACCAGCCATAACTCGTCGAGGTTTTAAAGAAGAAGAATCTCGTGAATTAGCCAACTGGATTTGTGATGTATTAGATAACATTGATGATGAACAAGCGATTCAAGCAGTTAAACAAAAAGTTTTGGCAATTTGTCATCGATTACCTGTTTATCAACATTAATATTCTCGCCGACGTTATGTCGGCGAAATTATTATAAAATATTAGTTTTGAGTTGTTTTTTGAGTCATTTGTTGTTGCTGCTTAACATAATTGGCAATATCATCTTTAAACCATACTGCACTGCCAACAAGTAATACACCAACTAAGATAGCTGACCAAAATATTATCCGTGCTTTTTTATTACGTTTTCTTAAAGGATCACTTAAGTTTCGTTTAGCATTGGCTGGTAATTCGGCCTTACTGGTCAGTAGCCCACCAAGGAGTAAATTGATTTTTACTTGCCCATTGATTGCCCAACCTGAAGCTTCGAGCAATGGACCTAGTGTTCTTCTTCTTAATTTTAACCAAGCTAAAATGACTGATGGCCCAGATATAATTAAGAATAAACCTAAAATCACCAATGGAAATTGCCACCAGGAAAGAGAAAAAATAGCCTGAAAAATAGTAGCAAGTGCAGTACCAATCGCGCCTATTGCTAAGCCAATCGCAGCAAATATGCCAACACTCTTACCAATATCAAATTTATTTTCTGGATTTTGCACAGCTTGGGTACTGGTCTTTTCAATATCTGCGTCTTTATTGCTTGCCCATTTATTAATCTGTTCCGTGATTAATCGACCAATACGTTGATAAGGTGCCCAAATTGCTTGTTGAATACTAATTGGCTTACTAATCATTTTGACCACATTAGCATCCCAATCATTACCAGCATTATCAATAAACACCCCATTACGGCCTTCCATTAATAAATCACCTTGTCCGGCGGTTATGGCAGCGACAATCGTCTGTTTTTGACCTAGCCTTGTACATTCACAATACAGCAAACATAGCTCTGAATAATTTGCCATTGTTGAATGTTTAGCGATGTTTTCAACGGCAACACAAAGCGTAGCACAGCGACCATCAATATAAAGCTTGCCTAATTGAAAAGCGGCATAATGGTCAAGTGAGAAGAACTCGGCAAATGAAGCAAAGTTAATCAATAAACGATAAAGATGTTTTTGAAAAAGTACTAACTTTTCTAACACAAAAACATCCGAAGCTGAAATAGGCGTTTTATTATCTTGTTCGACCATTTTCTCAAATTCATCTAATAAATTATCATTGATAAAATGAGTGATCTGATCGGCAGGAATATCCTCAATACTCGCCGTTGGTTTAGTTGCAACACTTAACTGCTCTATATCGGGTTTAGAACTAATTAATGTCGCGTAGGCATCAAGACTAGTTTGAATATTTTGCCACTCTTGTTGTGTTAAATGATTTGGATCGGATAAGTGAGAAGCCACTAAAGCCCTAAATCGAGTGATTTTACTTTTCCAAAGTGGATTAAGCCCATTAACGAGATCCAATGAATTATTAGTATCAATCTTTGATAAAGGCAGTTCAGAAAGTGCTTCATCTGAAAGTAATCCATTTTGAGAAGGGACAATATATTTCTCATCAACATTTAATGCCGTTTGTGCTTGAGGCGCATATTGAGCTAATTCAACACGAAGAAAATAATCATCAATTTTGGGTTTGAGCTCTTGAACTAATTTCCATATTTCTGAGCGATTTTCCCCAAAAGGTGTTTGGGTATTGCTGATATTAGTTTGCCACGCTTGCCAACTTTTTAGATTTTTAACAAAGGTTTGGGCTATTTCCAGATTTATCCCATCTTGCCCACTCATATCTTTTTGCCCGCCAGTAGTCTTAATGGCTGTTTGGATAAAGCTTTGCATTTCAGGCGATAACTCAGCAGAAGGTGGAAAAATCAAATCACCATTGTAGAGCTTGCTGGCATTAATTTTTAGTGATTGTTGGACATCATCTTGAGTCAAATAATCGGCTTGGCTTTTATTTAAATTGGCCAAAATACTATGCGCTGTAACTAATAATTTTTTACCTTGCTCGGTTGAATCATCAATTTGTGATAACGACAAAGTTTCGGATGATTGAATAATAGTATCGAAAGAGACGATTTTATCTTTTACCCAACTAATCGCATCTAAAATATCAGGAATACGGATGCGTCCATCTTTATCAGAATCTAATAACTCTAATGTTCTTTGATCAAAATCTAAACCGGTAGTCGGGCAACTTAGTGCAACCCATAATTTTGGATCTAAATTGGGCAAATTGATAATGTCATTGGCATTTTTTAAAACGACTTGATCTAAACCACCAACACGCTGAAATGTCCAAGTATGACTCATAATCACCTCCATACTGAAATATTATTAATTTATTCAATTTATTAATAAGTATAGCAGTATTTATTTTTAGAAGAGAAAAGGAATGCTCATATTTAAGAGCTGTAATATATCTTTGATAATTGATTGCCAATTGCAACTTTATGATAGAATAACGCCTTATTATTTAATATCCAAATAAAAAATATGTCATTAATAAATCTTACCAATGCTTATCTGTCATTTAGTGATGCACCACTACTTGACCATATTGATATGTCGATTGAAATCAATGAACGAGTCTGTCTTGTTGGTCGTAACGGTGCAGGTAAATCAACACTGCTAAAAGTACTTAACAAAGAAATCCCATTGGATGAGGGGCAGATCGTTTATGAAAGTAACGTTGTTGTCTCTCGATTACAACAAGATCCGCCTCGAGATATTCAAGGTAATGTTTTTGACTTTGTAGCTGAAGGATTAAAAGAGCAAGCTCAATTATTGAAAGATTATTATGCATTATCACATTTGGTTGAAACGGATCCAAGTGAAAGTAATCTATCTAAGTTAGCTAAAATGCAAGAACAGCTTGATCACCAGAACGGTTGGCAACTGGATAATCGTATTCGTAATGTTATTTCTTCACTATCGTTAGATGGCGACGCCTTATTATCATCATTATCAGGTGGTTGGCTACGTAAAGCGGCGTTGGCAAAAGCACTCGTTTGCCAACCTTCAGTTCTATTACTAGACGAGCCAACCAACCATTTAGATATCGAAACCATTAAATGGCTCGAAGAGTTCTTAAAAAGCTTTAATGGTAGCATTGTGTTTATATCGCATGACCGATCTTTTATTCGGCAGATGGCGACTCGGATTATCGATTTGGATCGCGGTAAAGTCGCCTCTTGGGGTGGCAATTATGATAGTTATTTGCTTGGTAAAGAAGAGGCATTACGCGTCGAAGAGCTGCAAAATGCGGAATTTGATAAAAAATTAGCACAAGAAGAAGTCTGGATCCGCCAAGGAATCAAGGCCCGTCGAACACGTAATGAAGGACGCGTTCGAGCACTAAAAGCCATGAGGCAAGAATACTCACAGCGTCGCCAAGTTATGGGTAGCGCTAAAATGCAAATCGAAGAAGCATTACGTTCAGGAAAAATTGTATTCGAGCTGGAAAATGTCACTTATCAAATTGAAGATAAACGACTGGTTAATGACTTTTCCGTGCAAGTATTACGAGGCGATAAGATCGCTTTAATTGGACCGAACGGTATTGGTAAAACGACATTATTAAAACTAATGTTAGGCAGCCTAGCACCAACATCAGGAAGTGTGCACTGTGGAACCAAACTCGAAGTTGCTTACTTTGACCAGTATCGACTAGAACTTGATCCCGAAAAAACTGTGATGGATAACCTTGCAGAAGGTAAGCAAGAAGTGATGGTAAATGGTCGTTTAAGACATGTGCTTGGCTATTTACAAGATTTCCTCTTTCCGCCAAAACGCGCTAGAACCCCAGTACGAGCACTATCTGGTGGAGAGCGCAACCGTCTATTACTCGCAAAACTCTTTTTGAAACCAAGTAACTTATTAGTACTTGACGAACCAACCAATGATCTCGATATTGAAACGTTAGAGTTATTAGAAGAACTGGTTAATGATTATCAAGGAACGGTTTTACTCGTTAGCCACGACAGACAATTTGTTGATAACGTGGTGACTCAATGTTGGTTTTTTGAAGATCAAGGGCGAATTGGAATATATGCTGGTGGTTACACTGACGCATTACAACAGCAAGCACAATCAATGAGTGCACAAGTTACTAATAGCAAAAGTCATGAATCGGTTAAAAATGACCCAGCAAAAACGGAAAAAAAGAAGGTAAAATTAAGCTATAACGAACAACGAGAATTGGCACAGTTACCCAATAAAATTGAAGAACTTGAAACAGCGATTGCTGATTTACAAGCACAAATTGGCCATAGTGACTTTTTCAATCAACCGCATGAAGTCACCAGCCCAATATTACAATCTTTAGCCGATAAAGAAGCGGAACTTGAAGCCGTGTTCGAACGTTGGGAACAATTAGAAGCATTAACACAATAAGCGCTCACTATGAGCGCTAATTTACCAAGTCTTTCTTGAAATAAAGCAGAAAAGTATAAGTGTCAAAATCACAAAAATAGCACCGACAAAGCCAATGTAATGGGTAGACAAATAAACTAATACTTGGCTACCCACAAAAGCGCCTCCACCAATACCGATATTATAAATACCGGAATAAACCGAAGTTGCAATATCGGCAGCATCAGGTGCTGCATCAATCACTTTACTTTGCATCACCATACTAATAACGGTAATCGAAAGCCCCCAGACCATCCCTTGTAATATTGCGGTAATAAGGCTGAACGAACAAACATAAAGCGATAATAGACAGATTATTAATAGTAGTGCAGGAACAACAAATATCGCAACAGGGTGAGCATCAGCATACCTAGCAAAAATAACGCTACCAATCATCCCTGAAAAACCAACGGCTAATAACAAGTTAACTATCACGTGCTCATCAAAACCGCCAACATTAATCATAAACGGCGTAATATAAGTATAAGCCGTAAAATGACCAGTAATCATAATTGCCGTTAACAAATAAATATTTAGCAATACAGGGCGTTTAAGAACTTTAGGAATATCTTTGACTAAAATCTTGTTCAAACTTGGTACAGAAGGTAACAAGTAGAGCAGCGATAACATGACACAAAAAGCAATAAAACCGATGCATAAAAAAGTTACACGCCAGCCAACCAGTTGCCCAATCATGGTTCCAATTGGAATACCTAAAACAGTTGCCATTGAAGTACCAACCACAATAAAGCCCATGGCTTTAGCTTTTTTACCATTTGGCGCTAACCGAACCGCTAAAGGCGTCGTAATAGCCCAAAACACAGCATGAGCGCAGGCAATACCAATCCTCGCAACCATTAAACTGTAAAAACTCCAAGCAAAGCCAGCAAGGATATGGCTACCAATAAACAAACAAAACAGAAAAATCAAAAGTTTTCGGCGATCCATCCTAGACGTTAAAACCGTTAACGGCAAAGACAACAACGATACAGCCCAAGCATAAATCGTTAATAACAACCCAGCATGAGCAACATCCATCGAAAAACTTTCGGCAATATTGGGTAGCAACCCAACCGGTACAAATTCTGTTGTATTAAATATAAATGCAGCAAAAGCAAGGCAAAAGATCGATGACCAGATTCGAGACCGGTGGTTAACTTTTCTCATGATTAGTTTTAAGAAGGGATTGATATTTAATAGTGTGATTATAGCTGAATATGTTTTACGATTAAACAGAGAAAGCAAATAAATAATAAGATCAAATTAAATCATTTAACCACAGTACTGCTTTAATGAATTATAATATTACCACCTAAATCATTCTTCGATTAACTATCATGAATCAAATTCTTATCACAGTTTGTCTATTAACCTGTAGTAATATTTTTATGACTTTTGCTTGGTATGGGCATTTACGCTTTTTGCATAATCAAGCTTGGATTGTGGCTGTATTGGTTAGTTGGGGGATAGCATTATTTGAGTATTTGCTACAAGTACCTGCAAACCGTATCGGCTTTCAAGTCGCCAGTGCGGGGCAATTGAAAATTATTCAAGAAGTGATTAGCCTATCTGTATTTATTCCGTTTTCAATTTACATATTAAAAGAACCATTCAAAACTGATTACATCTGGGCGGGGCTATGTCTACTTGGTGCAGTTTTTTTTATGTTTAAAGATAAAATTTTAGCATAAAACCAATCTACAGCACGCATGATGATATTGGTTGTTAACGCCTAACAACCAATATCATTTCGACTATAACGCCTTAAATGAAATATCCGGTAAAATGGTTTCACCTTGCCAATAAAGTTGACTAGCAACTTGTGCGGCAATATGACAATATAGCTGGGTAAACTCACTATCAGGATGACTAATAACCGTCGGCTTGCCGGAATCTAAATCTTGACGTAATAAACGGTGAAGAGGAATCTGACCCAGTAATTTCGTATGATATTTTTCAGCCAAATGCTTAGCCCCCTCCTCACCAAAAATCGCTTCGTGATGCCCACAATTTTCACAGATGTGATAACTCATATTTTCGATAATACCAAGGGTAGGGATGTTAACCTTATTAAACATCACAATCCCTTTTTGGGCATCAATTAAAGCAATATCTTGTGGCGTCGTCACAATCACAGCAGCAGTAACCGGGATATTTTGGGCTAGAGTTAATTGAATATCTCCTGTCCCAGGTGGCATATCCATAATTAAATAATCAAGTTCAGGCCAAAGCGTATCTTCCAAAATCTGACACAATGCTTTACTTGCCATTGGTCCACGCCACACCATAGCATTATCAGGCTCAACCAAATAACCAATAGAATTACTCGCAAGACCATAGGCCATAATTGGTGACATATGTTTATTATCCGGTGTTACTGGTTGCTCTTTTTCGGTGCCGAGCATGGTAGGAATAGAAGGACCATAAATATCCGCATCTAAAATCCCCACTTTAGCCCCTTGCTTTTGTAATGCTAAAGCTAAATTAACCGCGGTTGATGATTTACCAACTCCACCTTTGCCCGAACTTACCGCAATAATATTTTTAACATTATTGATAGGATGATTATTATTCGCCCGCTTTAACGTCGCAATATTATAGTTAATCTTCCAATTAACCTTTTCAACCCCATCCAACTTAAGTAACTGAGGTGTCACGGTTGTTTTCAGGTCTTCAAAGCCAGTTTGCCAAGCAAAAGGCATCACTAAGCTAATTAGCAGTTCTTGGTTAGCCTGTTCACATTGAGTAATTGCGCCAAGCTCAATCAAATTTTTGGATAAAGTGGGATGAGTAAAATTCTCTAGAATTTTTTTTGCTTCCATGGTTATTAGCCTTAACTGTTATCAACAAGTTTTATACTCATATTGCTTCAAATAGATATGATTATCGATATTGTTTTAACTTGATAAGAGTGATCACTCTTTCTGATAGAATGATAACCATTCCCTGCACAATATCGCTCAAAGTATATAAAGAATTTTTATCAAATTATGGCATAAATCTGGCGATAATCCCACGATTGATGTACTATTTCCGCCATTATGTAATAAAAGGTATTAATTCAATATGACAACTCAACGCAAAATATTGGTAACTTGTGCGCTTCCCTATGCAAATGGTGCAATTCACTTAGGTCATATGCTCGAACATATTCAAGCAGATGTATGGGTACGCTATCAACGTATGCGTGGCAATGAGATCTATTTTATTTGCGCTGATGATGCTCATGGTACGCCAATTATGCTTAAAGCACAGCAATTAGGCATCACCCCAGAACAAATGATAGATGAAGTTAAAATTGAGCATCAACGTGATTTTGCCGGTTTCAATATTAGTTACGATAATTACCACTCAACCCATAGCCCTGAAAATCGGGAAATATCGGAAAAGATCTACAAACGATTAAAGGCTAATGGCTATATTAAAACCAAAGTAATATCACAACTATTCGATCCCGAAAAAAAGATGTTTTTACCGGATCGTTTTGTTAAAGGGACTTGCCCTCGCTGTAAATCACCAGACCAATATGGCGATAACTGTGAAGTTTGTGGTGCAACTTATAATCCGATTGATTTAATTAATCCGCAATCAGTGGTATCGGGTGCAACGCCGATCATGAAAGATTCAGAGCACTTCTTTTTTGACTTGCCAGCGTTTTCCGATATGTTACAAGCGTGGATCCGATCAGGAACATTGCAAGATCAGGTGGCTAACAAAATGCAAGAGTGGTTTGAAGCAGGCCTACAACCATGGGATATCAGTCGTGATGCGCCATATTTTGGTTTTGAAATTCCCGATGCACCGGGCAAATATTTTTATGTTTGGTTAGATGCGCCAATCGGTTATATGGGGTCATTCCTCAATTACTGTAATAAACACAATAAACCGATCTTTGATCAGTTTTGGAATAAAGACTCAACCACTGAACTTTACCATTTTATCGGTAAAGATATTGTCTACTTCCATAGCCTGTTTTGGCCGGCAATGTTAGACGGTAGCGAGCATCGAAAACCTTCTAATATTTTTGTGCATGGCTATGTCACTGTCGACGGGGCGAAGATGTCAAAATCACGTGGTACCTTTATTCAAGCAAGTACCTATTTAAAACATTTAGATCCTGACTGTTTGCGTTACTATTATGCAGCCAAACTCTCGCCACATATCGATGATATCGATTTAAATTTAGAAGATTTTGTGCAACGGGTGAATAGTGATTTAGTTAACAAAGTGGTGAATATTGCTTCCCGTTCGGCTGGTTTTATCAGTAAACGCTTTGGCGGTAAATTATCCGACAATCTTGCAGAGCCGGAACTTTATGCTTTATTTGTTGAAAAATCAAAAGTCATCGCTGATTATTTTGAACAACGTGAATCCGGTAAAGCGATTCGTGAAATTATGGCATTGGCTGATGAAGCAAATCGTTATATCGATGAAAAAGCGCCATGGGTGGTGGCTAAACAAGAAGGACAAGATCAAGCATTACAAGATATTTGTTCTATGGGTATTCATCTATTCCGCATTTTAATGACCTATTTAAAACCAGTCGTGCCGTCATTAGCGGAGCGTAGTGAGGCGTTTTTAAACAGCCAATTAACCTGGGACACGATTGATAAACCATTAACTGGGCACACGATCAACCAATTTAAAGCCCTGTTTAACCGTATAGATATGGATAAAATTACTGCTATGATTGAAGAAACCAAAACTGCTTTAGCAACACCTGCCAAAGAAAAAGTGGCAGAACCTATTGCTGATACTATCAATTTTGATGACTTTGCCAAAGTTGATATGCGTGTTGCGTTAATTAAAAATGCCACGGTGGTTGAAGGGTCGGATAAATTATTGCAGTTAACACTGGATATTGGTGATGAAACTCGCAACGTATTTTCCGGTATCAAACAGTTCTATCCTGATCCTGCGGTTTTAGTTGGTAAACTAACCATAATGATCGCTAACTTAGCGCCGCGTAAAATGCGCTTTGGTATCTCAGAAGGCATGGTACTTTGTGCAAGCGGTAAAGATGATAGTGAAGGTGTTTACCTATTATCACCAGATAGCGGGGCAAAACCGGGTATGCGAATTTCGTAATCCTCTAAATTATTGGCATCTTAACAAGTTAAATACTTGTTAAGATGTATTTAGGATAATATTTGCATTATAAAATTGGCTCCTAGCCATAAACAACCCAACTCACAACGTGAAAGGGCTTTTGTCGTGTTTTATATCAAAAAAAGTTGAGGAGCGGGGTTTTTGGGGTTCAAAATTTTGCTTTGCCATTTTGTCTCAAATAAATAATTCCGCTTCAAACTGTGGCGTTTTTTAGTAGCCGTTTTTTCCATCAAAAAAAGTTGAGGAGCGGGGTTTTTGAGGTTTTAAATTCTGCTTTGCCATGTTGTCTTAAATAAATAATTCCGCTTCAAACTATGTCGTTTTTTAGTAGCCGTTTTTTGCATCAAAAAAAAGTTGAGGAACGGGGTTTTTGAAGTTTTAAATTTCACTTAAAAAGTTTTAAATGATCAAACTTACTAAATTTCTAATTCAAAGCCCTAAAATAAAATTTCGGGGATCTTCAATCATTTATTTAAAGATTTGTAATGATAATATATACAATTAAAACAACAGTTAATCAATTATAATTTAGATCCTTTTTAGATTCTATTTACAAAAGTTAACCTAAGTGAGCGAAAAAAAGTGTTGCATCGTGTTTTTCCAATCACTATACTTTTTATACGGTTTTAGCTACAAGGCTAAAATTTGATAGAAAAGTATAAAATTGTAAATAAATCAAAAAATTACTTGACAGGGTAGTCTAAAATGCATTATAATTTTCAACAGGCAACAGGCAACAGGCAACCTGGCCAACCTATCTTTTAAATTCATCTAAGTCCAACACCCAGTTTAAATTTTTCAATAAAACTTATTTTTCCACGCAATTAAGTGAAATTCTGCGAATTTTCGCGCGATCGCTTCCGCGCTCCTCTTTCCGATCCTTTTCCCAATTATCCCGGCTGATTGTTTTTTTCGTGGCCTTTTTCCTTCCTTTTTCGAGTCTTGCATTGACATCACAGACAACTAGGAATGCGATACAGGGTAGTGCACCTTATCTGACTTTCGACGGTGGTCGTACACGTGCGGTTGATGCTAACGGTTTGCTTGGGATTACTTTATCTGACGGAACTAATTACACGCCTTCTACCAATCCTTCATCTTCTTCAAGACCAATCGTCTTGCCGGTTGCGGGTCAGAGTTTTGCTGATATTGGTATGTTCGTTCCTACTGATACTAATTCAGTCGCTTTGAGTTCTCTTATCGGTCCTCCTAATAATTATTGGGGAGATGATGATGGTGATTTTGGCGTTACTGCTACTGGTCGTTTAAGTTTATCTATCGTCGATAAAAACAATCAGTCAGTATCACGTAATTCCGTGCTAACAATTTGTAAGGCACCTTATAGGATTAAGTTATCTAGTACTGACGGTGCATTATCTACTCGTTACGGATTTCCTAATCGTAGTACTTTCGGTACCAGTAGTGAGACTTATTACGTCAATCCTAAGGCTTCGCCGGTGGTTTGTTTTGCTAGGCCTAACTTAAGGTATGGTAAGCGTGGTCATGATAGTTCTCACCCATCTTGGGATTTTGCTGGCTCCTCTTGGACATGGGACCCTGCTAAGGGTTTTCTCACTCGGTCAACAGACCCATCCTCTTACGGTAGAAACTTTCCTACAACTGGTGCTAATGGATTGTACTTTGATTTAGATATTAGTGGTAGTAGTCAGCCATTGTCTTGGTCTTCTGTTTCTCAAGGTGGTATCACCGTCACAATGTCTCGTTCTAATGCTACAAGCGTACGCGTTACTTTAACGGGTCCTTACGCTACCGAATCCCAGATTAATTCATCCAGTCCTGGTCGTGTTTCCACTCCATCTTTACCTCAGACTTTCGAGTTGGTCGGTCGTGATAATAATGGTACTCCAGTTGTTAAATATGGTTTTACTTTGAAGCAGTGGTTCGTGAGCCGTAGTTTTAAGAAGGGCTATTCTCCTTATTACTCATCTTGGTGTAATAGTATTGGTTATCGAGTGCCTCGCGTAAAGGATTTAACCAATGCATATTGTCCTTCCACCGATACTACTAACTGTTGGCGTTATCCAGAGGGGGCCTACCCTCACTCATCTGGTAATTATTACCAGCGTATTATTGATGCTGGTTTTTTCAGTGAGTGGGGCATCATGGCCCATTACTCAGGCGGTGGCTTCAGCAACTTTTGGTACTTTACTAGTGACGTGTTTTCTACTTTTTCTCATTTTATCGTGCACTCAGACTACGGTAATATAAGTTGGCACTCACTCAACTTCTTCGAAGCCTACACACTTTGCGCCTATCCTTAGTTTTTATTTCTTCGTCCTTAATCTTTAGTGCCGAGGGTTGGGGATGAGGAAAAATAGTATTAAGTCATTAAAAGTAAGCTTCGAGTCAATGTCGTTTAGCCATAAAACGCGATTTTGTGGCTAAGGGACGTTTGAATTACCCGCTTAGGCGGGTTTATTTTTGAGGCGATTTTATCGCAAAAAAAGTTGAGGAGTGGGGTTTTTGGGGTTTTAAATTTCACTTAAAAAGTTTTAAATGATCAACTTACTAAATTTCTAATTCAAAGTACTAAAATAAAATTTTCGAGGATCTTTAATTATATTTTTAAAGATTTGTAATGGTGACATCTTTAGTTAAAACAATGGTTAATCAATTACAATTTAGATCCTTTTTAGATCCAATTTACAAAAGTTAATGAAAGTGAGTGAAAAAAAGTGTTGCATCGTGTTTTTCCAATCACTATACTTTTTACACGGTTTTAGCTAATAGGCTAAAATTTAACAGAAAAGTATAAAATTGTAAATTAATCAAAAAATTACTTGACAGGATTGTCACATATGCATTATAATTTTCAACAGGCAACAGGCAACAGGCAACCTGGCCAACCTATCTTTTAAATTCATCTAAGTCCAGCACCCAGTTTAAATTTTTCAATAAAACTTATTTTTCCACGCAATTAAGTGAAATTCTGCGAGTTTTCGCGCGATCGCTTCCGCGCTCCTCTTCTCGATCTTTTTTCCGATCGTTTTTCGGATCCTCTTTCAGATCCTGTTTTCGATCCTTCGGCTTTTCCAAATTATCCCGGCAGATTGTTTTTTCCGTGGTTCTTTTCCTTCCTTTTTCCAGTCATGCATTGACATCACAGACAACTAGGAATGCGATACAGGGTAGTGTACCGTATTTGACTTTCGACGGTGGTCGTACACGTGCGGTTGATGTTAACGGTCTGCTTGGGATTACTTTATCTGACGGAACTAGGTACACGCCTTCAACCAATACTTCATCTTCTTCAGCACCAATCTCTTTGCCGGTTGTGGGTCAGAGTTTTGCTGATATTCGTATGTTCGTTCCTACTGATACTAATTCAGTCGCTTTGAGTTCTCTTATCGGTCCTCCTAATAATTATTGGGGGGATGATGATGGTGATTCTGGCGTTACAGCTACAGGTTCTTTAAGTTTATCTATCGTCGATAAAAACAATCGACCTGTATCACGTTATACAGTGTTAACGACATGTACTGATTCTGCACCTTATAAGGTTAAGTTATCCAGTACTGACGGTACATTATCGACTCGTTATGGCGTTCCTAATCGTAGTACTTTCAGTGCCCGTAGTGAGACTTATTACGTCAATCCTAAGGCTGGGCCTGTGGTTTGTTTTGCAAGGCCTAATTTGACTTACGGTACAGGTAATTATGCTGGCCCAGCTTCAATGTGGGACCCTGCTAATGGTTTTATCCCTCAGTCAACTGGCCTATCATCTTACGGTCAAAACTTTCCTACTACTGGTGCTAATGGATTGTACTTTGATTTACTCATTAGTGGTGTAAGTCAGCCATTGTCTTGGTCTTCTGTTTCTCAGGGTGGTATCACAGTCACAATGTCTAATTCTACTGCTACAAGCGTACGGGTTACTTTAACTGGTCCTTACGCTACCACATCCCAGCATAGTTCATCCACTCCTGGTCGTATTTCCACTCCATCTTTGCCTCAGACCTTCGAGTTGGTCGGTCGTGACAGTCAAGGTAATACTGTCGTCAAATATGGTTTTACTTTGAAGCAGTGGTTCGTCAACCGTGGTAATGTGTCTGATAACAATTATTCTCCTGTCTTATCTTGGTGTAATAGTATTGGTTATCGGATGCCTCGCATAAGGGATTTAACTAACGCTGTTCGTACAGATGTAGTCGTACCTAGCGCCACCCCTTCCTCGCCGGGTAATCATTTTATGCGTCATATAGGTTCAGGTTTTTTCACGGAGTGGGGCAAAATGGCTGATTATTCAGGCGTTGGCTTCTACAACTATTGGTACTGGACTAGTGACCCGACTGGTAGTTACCAGTTTATCGTGACCACAATCAACGGTTACGTGAATTGGCACTACGACTACACCTACCGCTATGGGCTTTGCGCCTATCCTTAGTTCTTATTCCTTCGTCCTTAATCCTTAATCCTTAATCCTTAGAGCGGGGGTGGGAGTGATAAAAAAAAGTATTAAGTGATTAAAAGTAAGCTGACTCAAGGAGTCAACGTCGTTTAGCCATAAAAAGCGATTTTGCGGCTTAGCGACGTTTGAATTACCCGCCTCGGCGGGTTTATTTTTGCGGTTTTTATCTCAAAAAAAGTTGAGGAGCGGGGTTTTTGAGGGTAACGTCTTGTTCTGTAAAATTATTAAAAACGCTAATTTTTAAATTCTAATATTGAATTTTTTTAAGGTTAATAATTGTGATTTTTTTAGGCTTTGTAAAGATGAGAATTTTAATGAAAACAATAGTCAGTCAATTCATTTTAGATCTTTTAGTGATCGTCTTTACGAAAGTTAGCAATTAAAATTTAAAACAAGATTGCATCATATTTTTCTAGTCATTATACTTCTTGTGTCATTTTATACAAATGAATGAAATTCCGTTAAAAAAACGTAAAATCTTAAATAAATCATAAATTTACTTGACAGGATTGTCGGCTATGTATTATAATTTTCAACAGGCAACAGGCAACAGGCAACTTGGCCAACCTATAATTTAAATTCGTCAAAGTTAAGCTTCCAACTTTTATTTTTCTCTAAAATTCATTATTTCACGAGGTTCATTAGACTTTTACGGATCTTCGTGGGATCTTTTTATCGATCCAATTTATTTCGGCAGATCTTTCTGGTTCTTTTACTGTCTATCCCTTTTTTTAGTCATGCATTAACATCGAAAACTAGTAATGTTATTTATGGTAGTGTTCCGTATTTGACGTTCGACGGGGGGCAAACCCGTGCAGTTAATACTGATGGTTTGCTTGGGATCACGTTATCTAATGGTATTCAATACACGCCTTCAACGAACATTTCATCAATTACGCCAATCGAGTTACCCGCAGTTGGTCAAAGTTTTACTGATATTGGTATGATGCTGCCAGTTGATACTAATTCAGCCTCGCTGAGTACACTTATCGGTTCACCTTATAATTTTTGGGGGGATGATGATGGCGATGGTGATATTTCTGCGACTGGTAGTTTAAGTTTGTCTATCGTTGATAGGGACAATCAATCGGTATCACGTGAAACTGTGTTAACGATGTGTAATGCGCCTTATCAGATTAAATTAACCAGTACTGAAGGTACATTAATGACACGTTATGGTCTTCCTCGCAGTAGTCATTTTAATGCAAGTGATGTGACTTACTTTGTCAATCCTAAGGCATCGCCGGTTATTTGTTTTGCTAAGCCTAACTTGCACGTTGGTAATCTTAATGAAGATGGTAAATCTCACGACTTCCGTGGTTCAGCTTTGATTTGGGACCCTGATAAAGGGTTTCTTACTCAATCAGCTACACCATCATCTTATAATTTGAATTTTCCGACAACCGGGGCTGATGGTTTGTATTTTGATTTAGATATTGGTGGTAGTAATCAAGCATTGTTTTGGGCTCCTGTTTCTCATAGCGGTATCACTGCTACGATGACAGATTCATCACCTACAAGTGTCCGTGTTACATTATCTGGTCCCGTTGCAACATCGTCTCAATGGAGTTCAGATAATCCGGGAAGTGTGCCTAGACCAGCTTTACCTCAGACTTTTGAGTTAGTCGGGCGGGATAGTGAAGGTAATGATGTTGTTAAGTATGGTTTTGTGTTAAAGCAATGGTTCGTTAACCGTGGGCACGTGAATAAGATTCTAAGTAATCAAATAGCTTGGTGTGATGATATAGGTTATCGTCTGCCTGCGGTTAAAGATTTAACTAATGCTTCTTGTCGAGGGACTAATTCCGGTTCTCACTGTCAAGGTTCAGTTGGTGCAACACCTGCGTCACCGAGTAATTTTTATCAGCGTAGTATTGGTGCCGGTTTTTTTACTGAGTGGGGCTATTTGTACCAACACTCTGGAGGTAGCTTTAGAGGTGCTTGGTATTGGACTAGTGATCGCCATGCTAGTGGTCAGTTTGTAGTGAATTCGCATTATGGCAATATATTTTGGAATGATCCTAATCTTCCACCATTTGGCATGTGTGTGACAGATTAGCTTTTAGTTGTTTTTCTTCGGTTAGGGAATCGTTGATGTACAGGCAATTAAAAAGCGATTTTGTGGTGTCGAAGTTTAAGCTATCCGCCTCAATTGGGGCGGATTTATTAAAATGATACGGTAAAAAAAGTTGAGGAACGGGGTTTTTGAACCCCAAAATCCTTTTATTGTTCCTTCCATATTCAACTTTTTATTTTTGATTTTCTGCTGGGTTGCCTGAATATGGAAAATGGCTGTCTTTTAGTTGGAATGAGAAATCTTTAGTATCAACTTCCCCAACGGTTTTATCACTGTCATAGAGCGCTAGTAAGAATTCAGCCATTTGGTCGGCAGAATGATATTTGGCAAAACTTTTGTCATAATTATATTCACTGACATTGTTGGCTTTTTTGCCAAATTCAGTTTGCGTTGCTGCTGGGGCGAGTACTTTGGCTCTTAGTTTTGCGTTAGTCTGTATTAGTTCTTGAGCAAGCCCTTCTGTAAAGGAGCTGACGTAAAATTTGGTGGCACAATAGGTTACCGCGTTAGGTACAATGGTATAACCACCTCGTGATGAGATGTTAATCAGTTGTGTGTTGGTGTGATTATGGTATTTACGTACATAAAGGGTTGATAGGATGGTTAATGCTTCTATGTTTAGGTGGAGCATTGACTCAATTTTAGTTAACTCTTGTGTACTTACACTACCATAATGTCCAAAACCAGCATTGTTGATCCACGTTTCGATAAAGTAATTTCTTAGTTCATTAAATAATGTGTAGATGGATTGTATATCGGTGAGATCACAAACTTTAATAATGACTTCTATGTCGGGGTTGATTGTTTCTATTTGGTTTTTTAATGATTCTAAATTTTCTATTCTTCTTGCTATTATAATAAGGTCTTTGTTTCTTTTTGCAAAAGCGATTGCTGTTGCGTAACCTATGCCTGAGCTAGCTCCGGTGATGACTGTATATCTTTTTTCAGCGTTAATAGTTTCTGTTTCTGTTTCGATATCCATTTCTATTTCAATTTCCATTTCGTATCCTTTTTATATCCGTATCTATGTTCCAATTAATCAATTTTAGTCGCTCGCATTAAAATTGTTTAGCGAACATTAAAGTTCGCACATATGATAACAATTTTTTGTTTAGAGTATTTTCTTTTTTTAATTAAGGATGTGTATTATATTTATATATAAAATGACTATAAATAGTGTCAAAATTTATTTATTAACAACTGGTGGTTGATAATATGGATTTAGTTAAGTGTATGGAAGCTTTTGTGATAACGGTTAAGACCGGATCGTTTGCTGCAACTTCAATCTCTTTAAATACCTCTCCACAAATGGTCGCGAAGTATATTTTGTTTTTAGAAAATTATTTGGGCTTAAAGTTGTTAAATAGAACGACGCGATCGCAAAATTTGACCGAGTTTGGCAAGCAGTATTATGAGCGATGTCTATTTATTTTAAGTGAGATTAAGAATACTAAGACATTAGCACAAACATATAGTAAGGAGCCGAAAGGTCGTTTAAGAATTAGTGCACCGGTGAGTTATGGTCAATTTAATTTGGTTCCGGTTATCAGCCATTTTATGAAATGTTATCCGAAGGTGAATATTGATATTCAGTTAAACGATCGTTATGTTGATTTAGTTAAAGATGATTTTGATGTGGTGTTTCGAATCGGTTCTTTAAGTGATTCGGGATTAATTGCGAGAAAGCTTAGTGATTTGCAACTTATTTTTGCTGCATCGCCAAGTTATTTGGCTCGTTATGGTGTGCCAGCGGTACCTGATGATTTGAAGAAACATCAATGTTTGATCTATCAATATGTTAATTCAAACAAAAAAGATAATTTGTGGCCGTTTAAGATAAATGGTGAATTGATTAATGTTCCAATTACAGGATCATTTCAAAGTAATAATACGGCAGCACTAGCTGTGGCCGCCCTTGAAGGGTTAGGTATTACGATGTTACCTGAGTCGACGTTGAGAGAGTCAATTAAACAAAATAAATTAATCCCAGTTTTACAAAATTTTTTACCGCCGGCGAGGGAAGTCCATTTGTTGTATACCGCCGATAAGCAACGGTTGCCTAAGCTCAATATTTTTATCGATTTTATTATTAATGCGATGACTTAATCAGGATAAATAAAAAAAGCGATCTGATGATCGCTTTTTTATTAATTTTTATTGAATTATTTTATTGTTGCAAGTGTGCTTACTTCTTTACCTAACATATTGTTTAGGTAATCTAGATCACTTGCCGTTAAGGTTCCAACTGCATATTTTAACTGTAATAAACTTGTTAAATAGTTGTATTTAGCATCAGAAAGATTTCGTTTTGAGCTATACAGTTGTGTTGTTGCGTTAAGTACGTCAACGATAGTACGTGTTCCCACTTGGTATCCAGAAGAGGTTGCTTCTAATGAGCTTTGTGCTGAAACAACCGCTTGTTGATAAGCTTTAATCGCACTGATCGATGATGAGATGTTGTTGTAAGATGAGCGGATTTGGTTAATCACACTACGATTAGTACTTTCAAGTTTTTCACTTGAGCTTACGAAGCTGTGTTGTGCTTGTTGTACTTGTGATACTGTTGCGCCACCAGAGAATAGTGGTAAGCTAACGCTAACCCCAATTCTGTTATCACCTGCATATTTTTTACCGGCAGTATGACGCTTGTAATTGGTATCACCATAACTCTCGCTTTTATTTAGGTTGGTTGATGCTTCTAAGCTAGCAGTAGGCATAAAACCGGATTGAGCCATTTTGATTTGGTCGCGAGCAATCTCTTGGTTTAACTTCATTGTTAATAAATTGAGATTAGTGGTTTCAGATTGTTTTAACAATGTGTTGATTTGAGTTGGTTGCTCAGTTCTAAAGGTTTTAGTGTCAACGCTGGCAAGTTGAGAATAGAAGCGTCCACTTACTTGGCGTAATGCTTCAAGCGCATTATTTAAATCATTTAATGCATTAACTTGTTGTGCAACAGTTAAGTCGTAATTTGCTTGAGCATTTTGTACGTCGGTAATAGCAACTAGCCCAACTTGATGTTGTTGGCGAGTTTGTTCTAATTGACGACCAATTGCTTTTTTCTGTGCATCGATAAAGCTTAATGCATCAAGGGCTTTTAATACGTTAAAATAGGCTACCGAGGTGTTTAAAATTAATGTTTGGCCTTGGTATTGATAAGAGATATCCGCAATAGTGGCTTGTTTTTTGGTGATATCTAACGCTTTCCAATTAGAAAAATTAAAGATACTTTGTGATACACCAACTTGGTATAAGCTACCGCTTTTAGATTTAACACCGCTATCGTCTCGACGTCCATGTGATACACCATAAGAAGCACTAAGGCCAACTTGCGGAAGTAAGCTTGCACGAGAACCTGAAATTGCTGAGTAAGCTTTATCTTTTTCAGCTAATGAACTGCGTAGATCTGGGTTGGTTTGTTTCGCTTGTTCATAAACCTGTACTAAGTTTTCAGCAAACACAGATTGACTTAATGCTAAGCCAATTAAAAAGGTTAAAGTTTTTTTCATTAATCTTCTCTTTAAAAGCAATAAAATAGAATAATATTTTCAATTGCATAATTTTAACAGATAATTAGCATATAGAAAGTATACTTATTCGTGATTCGCACTTTTTATTAAAATTTAGCTTAAAATTGAGAATTTGATATGAAATTTAAACCTGTGCTTTATAACAAGAAAGATGTTTTTAATTTAACTAAACGCATTTTATATAAGGGCTTTTTTTCGTTATTGGAATACCGTTTTCAATACCGTAAATTTGATGGTTCAATCAGTGAGGTGGTGAGTCGCGAAATTCTGGAGCGTGGCCATGCTGTGGTGCTTTTAGCATATGATGATAAGCGTGATGAAGTTGTGCTTATTGAGCAAATTCGGATAGCTGCAATTGAGACAGAAGATTCGCCTTGGATGTTAGAGTTGATTGCCGGGATGATGGATCATGAGAATGAGTCGATTGAAGAAGTAGCAAAACGAGAGGCCTTGGAAGAGGCGGGTATTGTTGTTGGGCAATGTAAGCCAATTATTAGTTATCTTGCATCACCAGGTGGTTTAACTGAGAAGTTACATGTTTTGGTTGGTCAGGTTGATGCTTCAACCGCAAAAGGTGTGCACGGTTTAGCTGAAGAAAACGAGGATATCAAGGTTCATGTAGTCAGCCGTGAGCAAGCCTATAAGTGGGTTGAAGAAGGCGTAATTAATAATGCGGCATCAATTATTGCATTACAATGGTTACAACTTAATCATTCGACACTAAGAAATGAGTGGAAATAAGCTATTTTTGTTAAATTCAGGAAATTATTGCTTCCCTAAAAATAAATTTTATTTTACAATTTAGTATAACATCATGATTTAAAAATAAAAAATTGTGATGTTGATCACAATATCAATTCTATTGCTGGCATGATTTCATATATATAATTATTGAGGTAGATTTTGGCGTCACTTTTAACGCTTCAAATACAGAATAAGCATTGTGCAAATATTTTGCATATTACTGATACACATCTGTTTGCTGATGAGGATGGTGCTTTATTAGGCATTAAGTCAAATGCGAGTTTTTTATCGGTTATTAATGAAATTAAGCGCGGTAATAGAAAGTATGATTTGATCGTTGCAACAGGTGACTTTGTGCAAGATGGTTCGAAGAAATCCTATGCCCGCTTTGCCGAGCAGATTAAGCAGTTTAATACGCCATGTGTTTGGTTGGCTGGTAATCATGATAATTTTAGTTATATGCAGGAAGTTTTTTCGAATTACCAACTGGCTGAAAATAAAGTGGTATCGCTAGGTGATAATTGGTTGATTGTGCTTTTAAATAGCCAAGTTGTTGGTCAGGCATGTGGTTTGTTACCTCAATCTGAGTTGCAATTTCTTGAAAAGACGTTATTAGCTCATACTGATAAAAATGTGATGGTCTTTTTGCATCACCATCCTATTAATTCGGGTTGTCATTGGTTAGATGAGCATATTTTAAAAAATAGTAATGAACTTGAGGAAATCGTTAAAAAATTTCCTTCAATAAAAGGTCTTGGTTGGGGGCATATTCATCAACAACAAGATCATGTTTGGCATAATTGCCACGCGTTTTCTACACCATCTACTTGTTTTCAATTCAAGCCAAATTGTTATGAGTTTCAATTATCTAATGATGAAGCTCCAGGCTGGCGTGAAATTAAGCTTAATGAAGATGGAACAATTGAATCTAACGTTTTCCGTATTGCAGATAATCTGTTTTTGCCTGATGTTTCGCAAAAAGGTTACTAATATCTATCTTTTCAAAGGTTACTCAAACGTTAATTTTTACAACGATTGTTTAGAGCAATGGAGCAAAAAAATAAAATAGTCTTTCAACAATCCGTTGCCAGATTGGTCGTTTTTTCCATTTTTCAATATCCACTTTGTCTGATTGTGATAAATATTGTTCTAACAGTGTAGATAGTGATTTTGCAAACTGTGCATCATCAATTACCGTTGTGATTTCAAAATTGAGCCATAAACTTCGCATATCTAAGTTAACGGTTCCAACTAAACTAAGTTGGTTGTCGATTAATACACTTTTGGTATGGAGTAAATTATCGTTAAATTGATAAAGCTTAACCCCACCGTTTAATAATTCAGAAAAGAATGCTCGACTTGCCCATTTGACCATTAGCGAATCATTCTTTTTAGGGACGATGATGATTACTTCAACACCTCGTTGAGCGGCTGTACATACTGCATGTAAAATATCATCACTTGGTACTAAATATGGCGTTGTGAATATAATTTGTTCTTGAGCTGAGTAGATTGCGGTTAAGAGTACCTGATGGATCATGTTTTCAGTATAACCAGGACCTGAAGCAATCAGTTGCATAATATGTTTTTTATCTTCTGGCGGCTCTGCGAAATCAGTAATTTGAGGAAGGGCTAAATATTTTCCTGTTTCTAGTTCCCAGTCACTGGCGTATATTGCACCCATTAGTGTGGTTACTGGACCACACATTCTGATCATGATATCAACCCACTCCCCAACATGTTTATTTTGTTTGAAGAATCGTGGATCTACGATGTTCATGCTACCAGTATATGAGATGTAGTTGTCAATAATGGCGACTTTTCGATGTTGTCGTAAATCAAGTCGTCTAAACATAAATCTTAATAGATTAACCTGCAATGCTTCGATGATGGTTATGCCTGCGTCTCGCATTCTTTGGCTGGCTTTGGAGCGGATAAAATGTCGACTACCGGCTGAGTCAATCATTAGGCGACAGGTGACGCCT
The DNA here is from genome assembly GCF_026536965.1 of Gilliamella sp. B2911. Lineage (NCBI taxonomy): Bacteria > Pseudomonadati > Pseudomonadota > Gammaproteobacteria > Orbales > Orbaceae > Gilliamella > Gilliamella sp. B2911. The sequence continues at coordinate 293,528 of NZ_JAFNNA010000001.1, forward strand.
CGTTGTGTGGCTTGTATAAGCGCTTGTTCAACATCGTCAGCTCTACCACCTTCGTTCCAGATGTAAAAGACCATTTCGATATTTGACTTGGCTTGGTTTATGTCTTGAATTAGTTGGTCAAAAATGGCATCGGTATTGCTCAGTAATTCAATGTGGTTGCCTCTGATCCCATCAAGACCTGTTTGATGTTTGCAGAGTTGAAAAATGGGTTTACTAACCTGGCTGACTTTGGTGGTAAAGATGTCAGGAAAATCACTTAACCGATTAATAAATTTTGTAATAGTCGGGCGCATTCTTTGCGCACGTTTAGCTCTTTGCTGACCAAGATGAGCTTCACCTAGTGCAAAATAGAGAATGACACCAATTATAGGTAATATATATATTACTAACATCCATGCGATTACGTAAGTGGTTGGTCGTCTTTTAAAGACAATACGTAAGGTGGTTGACACAATAAGCAACCAGTAAACAAGAAATATTAATGTACTTACTAAGGCATGAAATGATGTAAATTGCATAATTATCAGCTATAACTTAAGTTTAGTTTACTAATTGGGTCTTTAGTACAATCGAAATTTTGAAATATTTCAGGCAACGGTTTTGGATTATTATGTTTATCTACAGAAACATAAGTAAATGTCGCGTCAGTAATGCAGAAGCGTTGTGTTGCATTATCAGCATCTGTTATTTTTTTTATCCAAACTTCAATACCAATTGTAATGGATGTTGTACCGGTTTTTATACAATGTGCATAACAACAAACAACATCGCCAACCATTGCTGGTTTGTAGAAGGTGATACTACTTGCATTTACTGTTACTACTCTTCTTTTAGCAATTTCTTTAGCTAAAATACCACCGGCTAAATCCATTTGTGACATTATCCACCCGCCAAATATATGGCCATGAGGGTTGGTGTCTGCTGGCATGGCTAAAGTGCGTAAAACGAGTTGTCCATTAGGGTTATCTTGCGTCATGTTGAAAGTACTCCTACTTATATTTTTTTATCCGTTATCAGCCATTTTATTCATATGCCGATAGATGTAAATGCCCGATATCAATGACATGACTAATGATGCAATCGGTAAAATAAATACTTTGAAGATCCAGAAGAAATCACTTGATGCATAATAGGTTGCAACTAGGCTAAATGAACCGCAAACCGTAAAAAAAGCGATCCATATCAAGTTGAGTTTATTCCAAATAGCGATATCGAGATGTATCTCTTTACCTAACATTTTTTGTAGTAGATTTTTTTTGAAACCAAACTGACTAATAGATAATGCAGCAGCAAATAAGAAGTTTATGATGGTTACTTTCCATTTAATTATGTCTTGATTTTGCGTATAAAGTGTTATGCCACCAAAAATCATTATCATCAGATAGGAGACGAGCTCGACTTTATCAATTTTTTTATACATAACAAGAATAATTAAAAATGAGATGGTTGCTGAAACCATCAAGGCTTGTACGCCAACAAAAATATCGTAAATTGTTAAAAATATAAAAAAGACGATAAGTGGTATAAAATTTAATAGCTGCTTCATTTAATTATTAACCTGAAAGATAAAAGTAAGAGTTCTCAATAAGTGAAAAGCCTATTAAATAGGCTTATTTTTTTGTATGAAGTTCCGGATGAGTTTTACAGTTACCTGATTTGCAATGACCATAAAGATATAAGCTATGAAAGGTGAGTTCCACGCCATATTGCTCTGCAATTTCTTTTTGACGTTTGTTGATAATTTCGTCTCGAAATTCAAAAACTTCTCCACAATCTAAACAAATTAAGTGGTCATGATGTTTTTGTGAGGCAAGCTCAAAAACGGCTCTTCCTCCTTCAAAATTGTGGCGTGTTACAATACCCGCATCATCAAATTGATTCAATACACGATATACTGTAGCAAGACCAATCTCTTCGCCCATATCAAGTAGTTTTTTATAAAGATCTTCCACAGTAATGTGTTGGCATGAAGGATCGCGTAGTAATTCTAAAATTTTTAATCGCGGTAACGTAACCTTTAAACCCGCACTTTTGAGTGCTGCATTGTTATCTTTATCATGATTTGTCATATTACATTCCAATTTAGTTAATTAATTAGGCATATTATAAAATATGAACGGAAAATAAAATAAATCACTCTGATAGATCAAATATTCATTTCGGTTTTTACTTGGTTTACCCAATTATTAATTCTTTCTTCTGTTAATTCAGGTTGGCGATCTTCATCAATGGCTAAACCTACAAAGTGGTTGTCATCAACTAAGCTTTTAGATGCTTCAAAACTGTAACCTTCAGTAGACCAATGACCAACAATTTTTGCGCCTTTAGGTTCGATAATATCGCGAATTGTTCCCATTGCATCACAAAAATATTCAGCATAATCTTCTTGGTCACCACAGCCAAATATTGCGACTGTTTTGCCATTAAAGTCAACGTTTTCTAAGTTAGGAAAAAAATCATCCCAATCCGCTTGAGACTCACCGTAATACCAAGTTGGAATACCAAAAAATAAGAAGTCATATTTTTCGATATGTTCTTTTGTTGTTTTTGCGATATCAAAAAGATCTGCTTTGTCTGTACCTAAAATTTGTTGGATTTGTTTAGCTACATTTTCTGTGTTGCCTGTGTCACTACCAAAAAAAATTCCAACTTGTGCCATATTTTTACCTTTACTGTTTTTACAATATACATGTTTTGAGTATAACACTGTCGGTAGTTATCAGCAATAATTCTCAATTACTCCAAACATAAGTAATTATTTACTACACAATTTTTTCAACTTGAATTAAAATTAGCCACTATTTTATGGCAATCGACGTTTCGGAATTATTTATGAATCTGCATGAGTATCAATCAAAACACCTATTTAAACAATATAATTTGCCAGTGCCAGAAGGTTATGTGTGTAATTCAATCGATGAAATACAAGATACATTGGCTGAGCTCTCTTCTCAATCTAATGCTTGGGTAGCAAAGTGCCAAGTTCATGCAGGCGGACGTGGTAAGTCTGGCGGGGTAATTTGTACTAAAGATTTTAATGAAATTAGATTGTTTGCTGAAAAATGGTTAGGTCAATATTTAGTGACTTATCAAACAACGTCTAAAGGGCAACCAGTTAATAAAATTTTAATTGAAAAAGCGTCTAATATAGAGAAAGAGCTTTATTTAGGGGCGGTTGTTGATCGTAGTACAAAACGCATTGTGATTATGGCATCTACCGAAGGTGGTGTTGAGATCGAAAAAGTCGCTGAGCAATCGCCACATTTAATTCATAAAATATCACTCGACCCTTTAACAGGACCATGCGGATATCAAGGCCGAGAGTTAGCTTTTAAACTTGGCTTAACCGGTAAATTAGTCAATCAATTCGCTAAATTATTTGTTAATTTTGCTAATCTTTTCATTGAAAAAGATGTTTCTTTAGCAGAAGTCAATCCTTTAGTTATTACCGATACACAGGAGTTAATCTGTCTAGATGCTAAAGTTGTGCTAGATGATAATGCTATGTTTAGACATCCTGATTTAGTCGTATTAAGAGATACTACACAGGAAGACGAACGGGAGTCGATAGCGGCTAAACAAGGCATTAGCTATGTATCTTTAGATGGCAATATTGGTTGCATGGTTAATGGCGCAGGCCTTGCTATGGCAACTATGGATATGATTAAACTTTATGGTGGTGAGCCAGCAAACTTTTTAGATGTTGGTGGTGGCACGACAAAAGAACGGGTTGCCGAAGCCTTTAAATTGATACTTTCTGATAAAAATGTGAAAGCAATATTAGTCAATATTTTTGGTGGTATTGTTCGCTGCGATCTTATTGCTAATGGCATTATTGATGCAATTAAGGAAATAGGTTTGACTGTTCCTGTTGTCGTTCGTCTTGAAGGTAATAATGCAGAACTAGCAAGAGATATTTTAGCTAAAAGTAAATTAAATGTTATTACCGCAAAAAGTTTAGTCGATGCAGCCCAACAGATCGTCAGTGTTGCACAATAAGAGAATGGGTGGAGAATAATTACTATGTCAATTTTGATTAATAAAGATACAAAAGTTATTTGTCAGGGATTTACTGGCAGCCAAGGTACATTCCATTCTGAACAAGCACTGGCTTATGGTACTAAATTAGTTGGTGGTGTAACACCAGGCAAAGGTGGTACGACACATTTAGGTTTACCTGTTTTTAATACCGTTAAAGAAGCAGTTGAAGCAACCGGTGCAACTGCAACCGTTATTTATGTTCCCGCTGCTTTTGGTAAAGATTCAATTTTAGAAGCCATTGATGCAGGTATAAAATTAATCGTCTGTATTACAGAAGGCATTCCAACCTTGGATATGCTTATTGTTAAAGAAAAATTAACCCAAAATGATGTTGTGATGATTGGTCCAAATTGCCCAGGAATTATTGTTCCTGATGAGTGTAAAATTGGTATCATGCCTGGACATATTCATTTAGCTGGTAAAGTTGGGATTGTTTCGCGTTCAGGTACGCTAACTTATGAAGCAGTTAAACAAACAACTGATATTGGATTAGGCCAATCCGTTTGCGTCGGAATCGGTGGTGATCCCATTCCCGGCAGTGATTTTATTTCAATATTAAAATTACTCCAACAAGATCCTAAAACAGAAGCAATAGTTATGATTGGTGAAATTGGTGGTAGCGCAGAAGAAGAAGCCGCCAACTATATTAAACATCATGTTACTAAACCTGTGGTTGCTTATATAGCTGGTGTTTCGGCCCCAGCCGGCAAACGTATGGGACATGCAGGTGCAATCATTTCTGGCAATAAAGGTACCGCAGCAGAAAAAACTAAAGCACTGCAATCAGCAGGTGTTACTGTTGTAAGTAGCTTAGCTCAAATTGGTGAAGCAATAAAAAAACATTTTTAAGTTTTATTTTTTTGACATTAATCAATTTTTATTCATTAAATTTTGTTGTACAATAATAACGTTACAAAATTTGTGGGCATTTAAGGATAAGGGAGCGCTTTATGTTAGATATAGTAGAACTGTCACGCCTTCAGTTTGCACTCACTGCGATGTATCATTTTATTTTTGTACCATTAACGCTAGGTATGGCGTTTATGCTTGCAATTATGGAAACGGTATACGTTGTTAGTGGTAAGCAAGTCTGGAAAGATATGACTAAATTCTGGGGTAAACTATTTGGTATCAACTTCGCTGTTGGTGTTGCTACTGGTTTAACTATGGAATTTCAGTTTGGTACAAATTGGTCTTATTATTCGCATTATGTAGGTGATATTTTCGGTGCACCGCTTGCAATAGAAGGATTAATGGCATTTTTCTTAGAATCAACCATGGTTGGTTTATTCTTTTTTGGATGGGATAGATTAAGCCGTGGCAAGCATTTAATGGTCACTTGGTGTGTGGCTTTTGGTTCTAATCTTTCTGCGCTCTGGATTTTAGTTGCCAATGGTTGGATGCAGTTCCCTGTCGGCTCAGACTTTAATCCGATTAACTCAAGAATGGAAATGCAAAGTTTTTTTGAGTTAATTACCAATTCTGTTGCTCAATATAAATTCGTTCACACCGTAGCAGCGGGTTATTTAACTGGTGCTATTTTTGTCTTAAGTATTAGTTCATATTATTTACTCAAAAAACGTGATTTACCATTTGCTAAGCGCTCTTTTGCTGTAGCTGCAGTATTTGGTTTTATTATGTCAATTGTGGTCGCTATTATGGGTGATGAAGCTGGTCATGAAATGACTACTGTACAGCCGGTTAAATTAGCTGCAATTGAAGCTGAATGGGAAACTCAACCAGCACCTGCGTCGTTCAACGTTCTTGCGTTCCCTTCACAAGAGAAAAAAGAGAACTTGTTTGCGGTTGAAATTCCTTATGCGATGGGAATTATGACAACTCGCTCATTAGATACCAAAGTAACTGGTTTAAAAGATATTTTAGCGGTTAATGAGACTCGAATTCGTAATGGTATTTTAGCGTATTCAAATTTAGAAAAAATTCAAAAAGGTGATAAAGACCCTGCGGTATTAAAAGCCTTTGAAGATAATAAAGTTGATTTAGGCTATGGTTACCTAGTTAAACGTTTTACCGATAAAGATAACCTAACAATTCCAGAAGCTACTGAAGAACATATTAAAGCAGCGACTGAAGATTCAATCCCAGCTGTATGGCCTTTATTCTGGGCATTTAGAGGAATGGTTGGCTTTGGTTTATTAATGATTTTAGGTACTGGCCTTGCTTTATGGTCAACTTACAAAAATAAAATTGGTGAAAAACGTTGGTTATGCCGTTTACTTCTTTTATCACTCCCATTCCCTTGGTTAGCATGTGAATGTGGTTGGTTTGTTGCAGAATATGGTCGTCAACCTTGGGCAATTCAAGACATATTGCCAACTGGAGTAGCTAATTCATCATTAACTCCAGGTGAAGTACTATTCACTATGGTTCTTATTTGTGGACTTTATACAATGTTCTTAGTTGCTGAGATGTTCTTAATGTTTAAGTTTGCTCGATTAGGACCAAGCTCTTTAGGTACTGGCAGCTATCATTATGAAAAAACACAATCGATATCAGAATAAGGCATAGGGAGTATATACAATGATTGATTATGAAATTGTAAGAGTCACCTGGTGGGTGCTGATTAGCGTTGTGTTAATCGCTTTTGTTGTCACCGATGGTTTTGATATGGGTGTTGGTATCTTACTACCATTTATTGGCAAAACTGATACTGAACGCCGTATTATGATAAATGCAATAGCACCACACTGGGATGGTAACCAAGTTTGGTTAATTACTGGTGGTGCAGGTATTTTTGCTGCTTGGCCTATGGCTTATGCGGTATCTTTTTCCGGATTTTATATTGCGATGATTTTGGTGTTATGTGCACTGTTTTTTAGACCAATTGGGTTTGATTATCGTAGTAAATTAGAAAATTCTAAATGGCGTAATATGTGGGATATTGCAATCTTTTTAGGTAGCTTTGTTCCTGCTCTTGTTTTCGGTGTTGCATTCGGAAACTTGTTAGAAGGCGTTCCATTTAGATTTGATAATAGTTATCGCTCTTTTTATGATGGGTCATTTTTTGGTTTACTTAACCCATTTGCAATATTAGCAGGTGTTGTGAGTTTAATGTTAATCGTTGCTCATGGTGGTGCTTGGTTGCAAATGAAAACTTCTGGTGAACTTTATTTAAGAGCAAGAAAAGCAACTCAAATAGCTAGTTTAATTATGTTAATTGCATTTGTATTAGCTGGAGTTTGGGTTGCCTTCGGTATTCATGGTTATGAGGTAACTAGCGCTATAGATCCTAATGGTGTTTCAAACCCATTGAGCAAAACTGTTTCGACAGATGTTTCATGGTTAAAAAATTACATGAACTATCCAATATTATGGGTTGTACCAGCTTTAGGTGTTTTATTACCTTTATTTACTATTTTATTTTCTAGTTTAAATAAAAATGGATTAGTGTTTTTATCTTCTGCACTAACCATTGCTTGTGTATTACTGACATATGGTATTGCGACATTCCCATTCATCATTCCTTCAAGCATTATGCCAAATGCGAGTTTGACAATTTGGGACGCATCTTCTAGCCAATTAACACTTAATATCATGTTTGGTGTAGCACTAATCTTTGTACCACTCATTCTGTTCTATACCACATGGTGTTACATTAAGATGTTTGGCCGTTTAGATAAAAATCATATTGAAAATAATAAACATTCACTTTATTAAGGATTTATTATGTATTACTTTCTATGGTTAGCAGGATTAATTGCAGCTTGTATGCTTGCAGTTGTTACAGGACTTTGGCTTGAAAATAACGATAAAGAAACTAAAGAGTCATAAAATAGATAAAAAGGTGGCAAATTGCCACCTTTTTAGTTATAGGGCTGTATATTAGACAAATAATTAACAAATGATAATTGTTTTCATTTAACTATTTTTATATCATAGTGCAGCGAATTTTATAATCATATATAATGACGCAAATTTTTTGTTCAAATTATAAAATATGAAACAATTCAATTGGAATGCAAGAGTCTATTATGAAGACACAGATGCTGGCGGAGTAGTTTATCATGCTAGGTATCTAGCCTTCTTTGAACGAGCTAGAACGGAAATGCTAAGACATCTTGATATTAGTCAGCAAAAGTTATTACAGGAAGGTATTGCATTTGTTGTCAAAAAGATGGATATTAGCTACGATTTTCCAGCCCGTTTAGATGACATGCTAACTATCAGCACTAAGGTTGAGCAAATTCGTAAGGCGTCTATTATTTTTAAACAGACAATTTTAAACCAGAATAAGCAAATTATCAGCAGCGCTGATGTCGTTATTGCTTGTGTCAATATGACTAAAATGAAGCCGTGTGCGCTTCCCAAGTTATTAGTTTTGGAGTTAATTTAAGTGGATAATCTCAATATTATTGATCTATTTTTACAAGCTGGACTTTTAGTACAAGGTGTTATGTTATTGTTATTAGCATTTTCGGTAATGTCTTGGGCTATCATTTTCCAACGTAGCAAAATTTTAAGCAAAGCAAAAAAACAAGTCGAACAGTTTGACGATAGTTTTTGGTCTGCCGAAGACTTAAATGTGCTCTTTGATAAAGCAAAATTCAATAAAGAAGAGATCTGTGGCACAGAACATATTTTCTATTCGGGATTTAAAGAATTTTCTCGTTTATATCAAATTAATCCAAATATGCCAGAAGCTGCATTAGATGGCGCATCTCGTTCAATGCGTTTAGCAATGAATCGTGAATTAGATAACTTAGAATTGCATATTCCATTCTTAGGAACAGTCGGTTCAATCAGTCCATATATTGGTCTTTTTGGTACTGTGTGGGGTATTATGCATGCCTTTATTTCACTTGGCGCAGTTAAGCAAGCTACATTACAAATGGTTGCACCAGGTATTGCGGAAGCGTTAATTGCAACAGCTATTGGTTTGTTTGCGGCGATTCCAGCTGTATTAGCATATAATCGATTATCATTAAGTGTAAGTCGAATGGAACAAAACTATTTGAACTTCATTGATGAGTTTTCTACAATTTTACAACGTCAAGCAGTAGCTGTTAGGAAATAATTATGAGTAGACGTTCACGCTATTCAACCAAATCAGAAATCAATATTGTACCGTTACTTGACGTATTGCTTGTATTAGTATTGATTTTTATGGCGACAGCCCCAATTATTAGTCAAAGTGTTGAAGTTGATCTGCCTGAAGCGACAGAGTCAAAAACTGTTTCACCTTCCGATAATAAACCTATTATTATTGAGGTTTCCGGAGTTGGTGTTTATGCAATAATTATTGATCAAAATCGACAATCGAATATACCTCAAGAGCAAATTGTTGCAGAAGTTAAACAGCAAATGTCATTGAATGATAAAGCAGTGTTTTTAGTCGGTGGAGCTAAACAAGTTCCTTACGAAGAAATTATAAAAGCTTTGAATTTGCTTCAATCTGCGGGTGTTAAATCGGTCGGTTTGATGACTCAACCAATTTAAATTAATAATTATAAAAAATGTCAGCAATGTCTAACAAGTTAAGATCAAAACTAAGTCTACCAGTTATCATATCCATTATTTTACATGGTATATTGATTATTGTTTTAGGATATCAATTTATTCCTGATGATAATGGAGAAAATTACGGTAGTATTAATGGTAATTCTATTGACGCAATCATGATTGATCCGTCAGTTATGACCGAACAATATCAAAGACAATTGCAGGCGCAAGTTAATCAGGAAAAAGCAAATCAACAGCGTCAAGAGCAATTAGACAAACAAGTTAAAGAATTAGCCGAAAAAGCCGAAGCCGAAAAAGCTGCTGCAGAAAAAGCCGCTGCAGAGAAAGCTGCTGCCGAAAAAGCTGCTGCTGAGAAAGCCGCTGCTGAAAAGGCTGCTGCTGAGAAAGCCGCTGCAGAAAAAGCTGCTGCTGAAAAGGCTGCTGCTGAGAAAGCCGCTGCAGAAAAAGCCGCTGCAGAAAAAGCTGCTGCTGAAAAGGCTGCTGCTGAGAAAGCCGCTGCAGAAAAAGCTGCTGCTGAAAAAGCTGCTGCTGAGAAAGCCGCTGCAGAAAAAGCCGCTGCAGAAAAGGCTGCTGCTGAGAAAGCTGCTGCAGAAAAGGCCGCTGCAGAAAAAGCTGCCGCCGAGAAGGCCGCAGCTGCAAAAAGGGCTGAGCAAGCAAAAAAGGATAAAGCGCTTAATGAGCTCTTAGGTGGTCTTACATCAGGCTCTCCTGATGTTTCTGGTGGTGCAGCTAGTCGTAAAGGTGTCTCAGATGGCGAATTAAATAAATATAGATCGTTAGTACAAAATGCAATTAGTAATAAGTTTATTAATCCGCAAAATCTTTATCGAGGAAAAACTTGTACATTGCAAATCCAGATAGCACCTGATGGATTATTGCTGAATGTCACCTCAAAAGGCGGTGATGCTGATTTATGTCGAGAGGCTTTAGCAGCTACTAAATTAGCGGTTATACCAAAACCTTCTAGTAAGTTATATAATGAAGTTAAAACAATGACTATTGATTTCCAACCCAAATAAGTAAGATCTGAACTGCTTAAATCTTAATACGATATTTAACCATTTCATCTATTAATAAATAAATATTTTAATAAATAAATATTTCGCATTTTAATAATCAGATGTTGAAAATTTATTAATCATCCCAATATATTCTCTATTCATTCCGAATTAAGTGTTTTAGTAAGAGAAGGAGCAGAATATGACAACAATTGTCAGTGTCCGTCGTGAAGGTCAAGTCGTTATTGGAGGCGATGGGCAAGTTACATTAGGTGAACGAATTATTATGAAAGGTAATGCTCGAAAAGTTCGCCGTTTATACAATAATAAAGTGATAGCAGGATTTGCTGGAGGTACAGCAGATGCTTTTACTTTATTTGAATTATTTGAACGTAAATTAGAAATGCATCAAGGCCATTTAACTAAAGCGGCAGTTGAACTAGCCAAAGATTGGCGAACCGATAGGATGTTGCGTAAGTTAGAAGCATTACTTGCTGTAGCTGATGAAACCGCATCATTAATTATTACTGGTACAGGGGATGTTATTCAACCAGAAGATGATCTGATTGCGATTGGATCTGGTGGACCTTATGCTCAAGCTGCTGCAAGAGCTTTATTAGATAATACTTCATTATCTGCGCATGATATTGTACAAAAATCGCTATCAATAGCTGGTGACATTTGTGTTTACACCAATAACTTCCAAACTATTGAAGAGCTTAATTACTAATTAAAACTGATTTAAGAGAAATATTATTATGTCTGAAATGACTCCTCGCGAAATTGTAAGCGAATTAAACCAACATATTATTGGACAAGATAAAGCAAAACGTTCTGTTGCTATTGCTTTACGTAATCGCTGGCGTCGTATGCAACTTGATGAAGCATTACGTCATGAAGTTACCCCAAAAAATATTCTTATGATAGGCCCAACAGGGGTGGGTAAAACAGAAATCGCAAGACGATTAGCTAAACTTGCACATGCTCCATTTATCAAAGTAGAGGCCACAAAATTTACGGAAGTTGGTTATGTAGGTAAAGAAGTTGACTCAATCATTCGTGATCTTACCGATTCTGCTGTTAAGATGATTCGTCAAGAAGCAATTGAACGAAATCGTAATAGAGCAGAAGAATTAGCTGAAGAACGTATTTTAGATGTGCTAGTACCGCCAGCAAAAGATGGTTGGGGACAAGTTGAAAACAATAATGATTCAACTGCTAGACAAGCATTTAGAAAAAAATTACGTGAAGGCGCTCTTGATGATAAGGAAATTGAGATTGAAATAGCTGGCGTTAATATTGGTGTTGAAATTATGGCACCGCCAGGTATGGAAGAGATGACCAACCAACTTCAGTCAATGTTTCAAAATTTAGGTGGTCAAAAAACCAAAGCTCGTAAAATGAAGATCAAAGATGCCTTGAAACAGCTAATTGAAGAAGAAGCTGCTAAATTGGTTAATCCCGATGATCTTAAACACGAAGCCATTGAAGCTGTCGAGCAAAATGGTATTGTGTTTATCGATGAGATCGATAAGGTGTGTAAGCGTGGTAATTCATCTGGTCCTGATGTTTCACGTGAAGGTGTTCAGCGTGATTTACTACCACTTGTTGAAGGTTGTACTGTTTCAACTAAACATGGTTCAGTAAAAACTGATCATATTTTGTTTATCGCATCAGGTGCGTTCCAAACTGCGAGTCCTTCAGATTTGATTCCTGAGCTGCAAGGACGTTTACCAATTCGCGTTGAATTACAAGCATTAACTAGTGAAGATTTTGAGCGTATTTTAACGGAACCTAATGCGTCGTTAACAGTGCAATATAAAGCATTAATGGCAACAGAAGGTGTTAATATTGATTTTACACCAGATGGGATTCGTAAAATTGCTGAATCTGCTTGGCAAGTTAATGAACAAAATGAGAATATCGGTGCTCGCCGTTTGCATACTGTGCTTGAACGTTTGATGGAAGAGGTTTCTTTCGAAGCCAGTGAATTGGGTGGTCAAACCATTACAATTGATGCTAAATATGTCAGCGATCATCTTGATAAACTTGTTGCTGATGAAGATTTGAGCAAATTCATTTTATAATCAAGTAGATTAATTGAATAAAAAAAGGTGAGTTATTTAGCTCACCTTTTTTTATATCTATTATCATTATTTCATCAAATATTTATTTCTTAATAAATTCACCTAAAATATCAACTGCTTTTTGTCTAGATTTATCTTTATCTCTGGAACCATTGTTTTCTAATTTATCACGTAGCTTATCTAAACGTTGTTGTAATTTATCACTAAGCACATCAGATACTATTTTGGCAATATCTAGTTGATAGTGTAAATTAGAAAATTGACCATATATACGTAGTGGTATAGTCACTTTTTGTAGTTTTGCAATAGTTTCACTTTTACTATTCCAACCACCTAATATTTTTATATTTAGATTAACATCTAAATCACGATTAACCATTCCCACTCTTCCTGAACTATCTATCACATCTAATGTTTCAGAGTTTGCATTGAGTGAATTAAGATCAATGTTACCTTGATTTATATAAGCATTGGTTGTGATTTTATGAAACTCAGTATATTTTTTATGATTTTCAGAACTTATATTACCATTGCTATATTTCGCGGCGGCATTTTCGATGATGCTTTGGATGTTAATATTATTTAGTTTAGCATTAGTAATGACGATATTAGCATTACCTTTAATGTTCTCTAATAATTTAGTTGTTGATAATGTATTGGCTTCTAATACTCCAGAAGCATTGAATATTCCATCAAGATCATAAGCCATATTCATTTGCGTAAAAAATGAGCTTAAATTGATATTGCTAACTTTGGTATTCAATTTAACTTGTGGGTTTTTTTGTTTACCATTAGCGGTGCCGTTGGCAGCAATTTGCCCATTTGCAAAATTGAAAGTTAGATTTTTTAAGTTTGCTATACCATCTTGATTGTCAACTTCAACATTCAAATTACCTAATGCAATTTTATCCGCTTTGACTTCTTTGATATTTATTTTTGCTTTTCCATCAAATGAATTAAGCATACTTAATTCATTATCATTTTTGGAAACATTCGATACAACTGGCGAAGTTTGTTGAACGTTAGTACTTTTCGTTGAATTTTCATTTTTTTGGATGAAAGGTGTTAAATCAAATTTATTTGAATTTAATTGGAAATCGATCACCGGTTTGTTATCAAAACGGACATTGATCTTACTTGTAAAATCATTATCGTTAATTGAAAAAACCAAATTTTGGCTATCCAATTGCATTGGTGCTTTTTGATAATTAAATACACCAGTTACATTACCTTTTATCTCTTTTTCTGAATTGACTATGCCGTTAAACGTGTAATCCAATTTTTTTAAATCAATAACTGCTTTTTCAGGGAATTGGGCTAAATCAATATTGGCGTTTAATGAATAATATAAGTCTTGCTGGTTTTTATCGATGTTCCCATTGAGTTCAAGAGAAAGGTTTTTATCGTTATTTTTTTCTAATAACAGATTAATATTTCTGAAATTTATCAAATCATGATTATGCTGAAATGCAATTGTACTATCCGCTATTTCAAACTTATTTAAACTGAATTTCCAATCAGATGGATTTTTTTTATCTTCAGATGGTTGTTTTTCTGAAGAATTAGTTATGGCTTGAGTGCTATTTTTAGCATTTTCACCTTTGCTTTCATCCGTAATATTGATTGTTGCTGATTTAATAAATACATTTTTAATCGCTAAATTTTTTGAAAACAAAGGAAGAAGCTCAACATCAAGCCTCATGTTGTCAGCGGTTAAAAGAGGTTTTGTTGCACCGCTATCGGATAATTTAACCGAATCAGTTAAAATACTAACTTGAGGCCAGATATGCCAACGTAGATTGCCCTCTATAGTCAGTTCATACCCTGTTTTGTCTTTCACTGTTTGTGAAATGTAACCACGAAAATTATTAGGATCAACAAATATAATAAGGGAAGCGATACTGATAACAATGACCAAAATTAAGATAAATAGCGTAACCAATATTTTTTTTATCATATTAATGTCCTTTATTAAGGTTATGAACTGTATTAGTCTTTATCAATACGACTGGCGACAGCGCCATGTTGGTCTTTATACTTTGCATCTTGTCTGCGATTATATGGTCTAGAAGCTGGTCCACTAAGTGTTTCAAAACTTAACGCACCAATAGTCATACCAGGTCTAAGTGCTACTGGTATCTTTCCTGAGTTGTAAAATTCTAAAACAATTTGTCCATGCCAGCCTGGATCGATACGATGAGCAGTAACATGTACCATAAGTCCTAAGCGAGCTAATGATGAACGGCCATCTAACCAGCCAACCAAATCATCAGGAATCGTAACTGATTCGAGTGTCACTGCTAAAGCAAGTTCGCCTGGATGTAAATAAAATGCTTCACCTTCAGCTAATATCATCTCTTCGCTCATAACGCGATCTAGAACGGCTGCAACTTCTTCTTTAGGTCCACTTAAATCAATATAAGGTGTTGTATGCTCTCTGAAAGTACGAAATTGATTACCTAATCGAACATCTACTGTTGCTCCATTAATACAACTTGATGCAGGTTGTGGCGTGATTTTTAATTTACCACTATCTAAATATGCTTCAATATCACGGTCACATAATCTCATAAGTTATCCTTAAAGTCTGCTTTTTATCTTATTCTAGCAGGTTCTTTTGATGGCGTCGATGTTGGTTGGTTAAGGTTGTATCACCCAAGCTCGACCAAAATGATTGTAATAACCTGCTTGTTTACCTGCTTTGTTTCCAATACCTAGATAAAGATCAAAGTGATGGCCTTTAATTGCCCCGCCAACATCAAGCGCAACCATTAAACGAACTTCGCGCCTTCCACGATATTGACCATCATTATCAAGCAGTGGTACATCAACTAATACAACTGAACCGGTTGGGACTAATGTTTTATCTGATGCCACTGCTGCATTGGCAACTAAAGGTACTGCTGCTGCACCTTTTACTTCGGCGTTATATTGCGGTTTAAAAAACACAAATGATCGGTTTTGGATTAATAGCTCTTTGACTTTCTTTTCACTCTTACTTTTTGCCCAATCTCTTATGGATTGAATAGACATATCTTCTTTAGCGATCTCTCCTGATTCAACCAATAAGCGTCCTATACTTGAATAGCCATGGCCATTTTTTCCACCATAACAGAAGAAAACAAGCGGATTACCATCTTCAAAATCGATATAGGCACTTCCTTGGACTTCCATTATGAAATTGTCCATTAATGAATTACTATAAGCGATCTCCAGTCCTTTTCCAGCTAATGCGCCATTGTAGATCTGTTCTCGACTTGGTAACGGCCCTTTAGATTGGGTTGGCATTCTATAAATTGGATATTTAAATTCACCAGTTGGTTGGTATCTAGCCTTAATAACAGGAGTGTAATAACCGGTTAGATGTACATTACCATATCCATCTTTACCAGCCATTTCATAACTTTTTAGACCCACTTTATGGAATTCTGCTGAGCCCAATGAGCGATTAATCCAAGCATCAACGGCTTTATAAATATGTTCATTTTTACGATACAAAGAAGGCGATGTTGTTTTTATTTTTTCAATTTGAATCGTATAGTCAGAAATATTTACAGGCACAGCTAAATGCGGACGACTGGCATTTAAATCATGTGGTAGTTTACCGTCTTTAAATTGTTTACTTGATGAATTAGGATCACTCTGGCAGCCAGCAAGTAGTGACATGATAAATGCTAAACATAATAGATAAATGTGAAATTTGTTTTCTTTCATCTTGATAATTTATTGTAATAAGTTAAATGATATGGTTGGTTATGCTACACAATTCTATTATAAGAAACTACCAATAATTATGATATTGCTATAAAAATTTTTCATGTGATTGAGCTTGCGATTTAGCGCTGTAGACTTTATAGTCCTTTACTTCTTATAAAAAAACGAAAATTGTAAAAACGACAGGTAATCGATACGATGAACAGTACGTCTTCAAATAATGATCTTAAACGAAATCTCTCCAGTAGACATATTCAACTAATAGCAATAAGTGGTGCAATTGGTACGGGATTATTTATGGGTTCTGGGAAGACAATCAGCCTTGCCGGACCATCTATTGTTTTTGTGTACATGATTATTGGGTTTGTTTTATTTTTTGTTATGCGGGCAATGGGAGAAATTTTATTATCCAACCTAAATTATAAATCATTCAGTGATTTTGCTAACGATTTATTGGGTCCTTGGGCTGGTTTTTTTACTGGTTGGACTTATTGGTTTTGTTGGGTAATTACCGGAATTGCAGATGTTGTTGCTATCGCAGGATATGCTCAACACTGGTTTCCAGAACTACAAGCATGGATCCCAATGCTACTTACAGTTATTGTGCTTTTAACTTTGAATTTGTTAACTGTTAGGATGTTTGGTGAAACTGAGTTTTGGTTTTCTATGATCAAAATAGTGGCCATTTTAGCCTTGATAGCTATTGGACTTGTTTTAGTCTTCACGGCTTATCATTCAGAACAAACCAATACTACGGCTGCGTTTTCTAATCTTTGGGAGTATGGTGGTTTCTTTCCCCATGGTACGATGGGATTTTTTGCTGGTTTCCAAATTGCAATTTTTGCCTTTGTTGGTATTGAGCTTGTTGGAACTACAGCGGCTGAAACACTAGATCCAAATAAAAATTTACCACGGGCAATTAATTCAGTGCCAGCACGAATTATCTTTTTCTATGTTTTTGCCTTGATTATTATCATGAGTGTAACACCTTGGCAGTTTATTTCACCCAATAAAAGCCCATTTGTTGAACTATTTACCTTGATTGGCTTACCTGCTGCAGCAAGTATTATCAATTTTGTGGTATTAACTTCGGCGGCTTCTTCAGCAAATAGTGGTATTTACTCAACCAGTCGAATGTTGTTTGGTCTTGCTAAAAAACAAGATGCACCAGAACCATTTGGTAAATTATCAAGACGTTCAGTCCCCGCTAATGGTTTGTTATTTTCATGTACCTGCTTGTTCGGTGGGGTAGTACTGATTTATTTAGTACCAAATGTGATGGAAGCATTCACTATTGTAACGACGATTTCTGCCATTTTATTTATGTTTATTTGGTCGTTGATATTGATTTCCTATATTGCTTATCGCCGTAAAAAAGCTAATTTGCATCAAGAATCACAATTTAAAATGCCTGGTGGAATTTTTATGTGTTATGTTTGTTTAGCGTTTTTTGCTTTTGTGATTGTATTATTGACATTTGAAGCTGATACTCGCCAAGCACTGATCGCAACCCCACTATGGTTTATTATTTTAGGTGTGAGTTACTTTATTCGTTCATCAACACGCCAATAGCTCTCATCTTTAATCGGCAGGTTTACTGCCGATTATCAATTCCCTTATTATTTTTTAGGATTTATTTGGCCAAATAAAACTTGCAATAATACCTAAAGATAAAATGCCTAATACTATATAAAGGCTGAGAGTAGGGCTTATGTTAATACCATAATTAAATAGATGGTCGCTAGCATTTAAAGCCAGTTTTGCTGCGATAAAAAATAGTAGGCAGACTACAGCTTTGCCTAAATGAACAAGATATTGTTGCATTGCTTCTAAAACAAAATACATAGTCCGTAACCCTAAAATAGCGAAAATCATTGCACTATAAACAACCAGTGGTTCTTGGCTGACCGCGATTACTGCGGGAACAGAATCAAATGCAAACATAACATCACTCAACTCAATCACCACAACACATAAAAATAGTGGTGTTGCATATAAGGCACTTTTTGGCATTTTATGAATTAGGTCGCTATTTTCTGGCTTCGTTAACTCCGCGTTTAGTTGTTTTCGGGTTAATAAAAAGTGATGACCAACTATCTTAGGGTAAGAAGGGAAAATACGTTTAGCAATACGATAAGCAAAATGTTCTGAATAATCTTTAATTTTCTCATCTTGACCTTGGTTTTTCAGCATCATAAATCCAGTTAAAGCAACCACTACTGAAAAGAACAATTCCATCCAAGGACCTAACGATAATAAACCCGTACCTATTACAACAAAAATAGCTCGGAAAATAATCGCACCAATTACGCCCCAATAAAGTAATCGATGTCGATAATTGTTAGGGATAGCAAACCATGAAAACAGCGCCATAATAACGAATAAGTTGTCTACCGAAAGCGCTTTTTCAAGCACATAACCCGTGATAAATAAACTTGCTATCTCACTTCCATGGTGAAGATAAAGATAAAGTGCAAAACCTAATGCAACAGCAACCCAGAATAAAGACCATAATATTGCGCTGGTTAGGCTAATGGGTTTATCGTTATGGTGAGCATATAAATCAATTATAATCGCAGTTAAAGCCAAAATGACGAACATCAGTACAGTTTCGATTGGAAAACCTAATGAATGATGAATCATAGCTTTGTTACCTATATTAAATTATCTCTTGGATTAAATTCAAAAATGTAAAATATAATGGTATTTAGAACATTATTTTTAAAGAGACTGAGTATATATTGATAGGCTTATCAAAAAAAGATATATTTGTTTCCACACTAATATATTTAATAAATTTTTTGAGCATACATTCATGACAAATATAAGGGTATCTTTTCTATTTATCGTTGCTTTTTATTCAAGCTTATTGCAAGCACAATCGGTTGAACCATATATATCATCATTACCCAAAGGGAGTGATTTATCAATTTTAGTGCAAACTGTTGATGGCAATCCTAAAACATTAGCCAAATACAAAAGTGATCAATTTAAACAGCCAGCTAGTACGCAAAAAGTAATAACTGCACTAGCTGCACAGCTTGAACTGGGTAATGACTTTCGGTTTGTTACTGGAATGTACGCGAATGGTTCAGTTAGTAATAAACAACTCAATGGTGATCTGATTATCAAATTGAGTGGTGATCCCACTTTTAGTCGAGAAAGATTAAAAAATATGATTAGCGCCCTTCGTCAAAAGGGTGTAGAAAAAATTTCAGGTAATGTTATTTTAGACACTTCAATTTTTGCTAGTCATGATAAAGCAGAAGGGTGGTCATGGAATAATTTAACCGCTTGTTACAATGCCCCTGCATCAGCTGCAACAATTGATGATAACTGCTTTTATGCAACAATTACTCCGGGTAAAGTAGGTGGTAAAGCATCAGTTTCTGTTTCATCTAATATTCCAGTTATGGTTTCAGGTGATGTCAGAACGATTTCCGCTAGTAGTAAAGACGCACATGATAAATATTGTGAGCTTGATGTTAATGCTGATAAAAATCGCTACTATTTATCTGGATGCATCGCTTCTAATGCGGATAAAACACCATTAAAATTTGCAGTAATGGATCCAACCGAATATTTTTCGACTGTTTTAAAAAATGAATTAAAACAACAAAAAATAACTTATGGTGGACGTGTTTTTGAAAGAAAACAAAAATCCACTGGTTCCTTAACGTTATTAACATCAAGTCAATCAGCACCGCTTTCTGAGTTAATAACGGTTATGCTCAAAAAATCAAATAATTTGTATGCTGACACCATTTTTAGAACACTTGGCGCACGCTATTATAATACTGCAGGAACATGGCGTAATGGTGGTGATGCGGTTAAACAAATCCTTCGTAAAAAAGCAGGTATTGACTTAGAAAACTTAGTGATTGCCGATGGCTCGGGTTTATCTCGTCTTAATCTAGTTAGCGCCAACAAACTAATGGAAGTGTTGCAGTATATTTCAGCACATAACAATCAACTCGCTTTTATTGAAAAATTACCAATTGCGGGTGTTGATGGAACGTTGCAAAACCGTAAAAGCTTCAGTCAAGCACCATTTAAAGATGTAGTTATGGCTAAAACAGGCTATATTCAAGGTAGTTATAATTTAGCCGGATTTATTCAAAAATCAGACGGACGTTATGTCGCTTTTGTTCAATTATTATCAGGGTATCGGGCTGATAGTAAAGGGGAACCTAAAAACGGGGCAGTTATGAAGTTCGAATCTGAGTTTTATAAAAATTTCATTAATTAGATTTGACTAATTTGAGAATTAAGATTTTGGGGCGATGTTATTTACTCATCGCCCTAAATTTTAAGTTAAAAATTTTCAGCTAAAAAACCACCACTTTGATGCTTCCAAAGTTGAGCATAAAGTCCATCTTTACTAAGTAACTCTTGATGTGTTCCTTGTTCGATGATTTTTCCTTGATCTAAAACGATTAATCGATCCATCGCCGCGATTGTAGATAATCGATGGGCAATAGCAATAACCGTTTTACCTTCCATTAACGTATATAAGCTTTCTTGAATAGCTTGTTCAATTTCAGAATCAAGTGCACTAGTTGCCTCATCTAACAATAGAATTGGTGCATTTTTTAAAATAACTCGAGCAATAGCGATACGTTGGCGTTGTCCTCCGGACAATTTAACCCCACGTTCACCAACAAAAGCATCATATCCAGTTCTTCCATTAGCATCTACTAAGGTTTCAATAAAACTATCGGCATGAGCTTTTTTAGCTGCGATTATCATCTCTTGTTCTGTGGCATGGTTATTACCGTATAATAAGTTATCTCTTACTGAGCGGTGTAATAGTGAAGTATCTTGGGTAACCATACCAATTTGAGCGCGTAAGCTTTCTTGATTGACTTTGGTGATGTCTTGATTATCAATAAAAATATGACCATTTTGTAAATCATAAAATCGCAACAATAAATTGATTAAAGTGGATTTACCCGCCCCTGATCTGCCAACTAAACCGATCTTTTCACCTGGTTTAATGGTTAAATTTAAGTTGTCGATAATGGCATTGTTTAATTTTGCATCGTAACTAAAATTAATATTTTTAAATTCGATTTTACCATCAGTCACCTTAAGAGTTGGTGCATCAGGTTCATCGACAACAGTTTTAGCAACAGAAAACGTATTCATACCATCTTTAACCACGCCGATATTTTCAAATAATGCTGCCATTTCCCACATAATCCAATGTGAAAAGCCGTTCAATCTAAGTGCGACAGCGGTTGTAGTGGCGATAGCTCCAACACCAATTAAATCATTAGTCCATAGCCATAATGATAAGCCGGTAGTACCAAGAACGAGGAAAATAGACAATAAATGATTAACAATTTCAAAACTACTAACTAAACGCATTTGTTTATTAACGGTAACTAAAAATTCGTCCATCGACTCTTGTGCATATTTTGCTTCATTGCCTGCATGAGAAAACAGTTTAACTGTCATAATATTCGTGTAAGCATCAGTCACTCGGCCAGTCATGGTTGAACGCGCATCAGCCTGCATACTAGCCACTTTACTTAGTCGTGGAATAAAGTAATACATCGCAATGCCATAAACAAAACACCAAACCATAAACGGTACTAATAACCAAAGATCTAACTGACCTATGATTGTTGCCATAGTAATAAACGAAATCAAAACATAGATAAAGATATCAGCAACCAAAAAGCAGGTATCCCTAACCGCAAGTGCGGTTTGCATCACTTTTGCTGATATACGGCCGGCAAATTCATCTTGAAAAAAGCGCATACTTTGATTTAGCACTAATCGATGTAGATTCCAACGCAGTCGCATTGGAAAGTTTCCCGCCAAACATTGATGTTTAATGATAGTTTGTAAGGCAATAATGATCGTGCTAGCTAATATAATAATCGTAAAAACAATTAAGGTTGATTTTTCCTGCTGCCAAAATTGACTTGGTGAAACAGCTGCCAGCCAGTCAACAACTTTACCGAGTGCAGCATATAAAAAGGCTTCAAACGCGCCAGCTAATGAACTCAGTATGATTAATAATAGAAGGAAAGAACGTGTGCCTTTCGTCGATTGCCAAATAAAACTAAAAAAACTTTTAGCCATCGGCTGTGGTTCATCTTGTGGATAAGGTGATACCAATTTTTCAAAAAATCGATACATATTAGACCTATTAGTTAAAAGGTTATTCATTGATAGGTTTACCAATGATCTAAAAAAGTGAGGGTTTTATTACCAAATGCTAAGTGCTATAAGCGAAATATGATATTTTTAAATTAAAAGAGACATCACTCCAATACCTATTAAACTAACATTAATAAAAATTAAAAAAAGTTGAGGAAAGGGGTTTTTGAGCTTTCCTCATGGGAAATTATATAGTGAAAAGTACTAGATTACTAATAATTGTCTTAAAAAACATCTTTAATAATTTGTACAACGCGCCCGACAATATTATATTTTTCGAAATGAGCTTTAGGAACCTCAATCGTTGGGTATTGATGATTATTACAAATCAAAATCCAATTTCCGAGTGATAGGCGAATTTTTCTTAGTAGAGTGAAATTCTCGTATTCAATTAAATAAATTGCGCCATCGATTATTTCGTTTATTTCTGTATTAATAATTAATCCATTATTATTTTCGATTTCAGGTGCCATTAAATCACCTTTCGCCCAATAGATTATAAGTTTTTTGATATCTAAACCACGATGAGAAGCCCAACCTTCAACAATAGGATAATTCATTACTGGTGGCGTTTCACGTACGTAACGTTGATTTTGCGCCTCTTCTTTAGTTGGTAATTGTTTTTTATAAACCGGGATACGATAGATATTTTCATTATAAACTTCGTTATTATCATCGTCTTTAGGATCCAACACTTCCAATTTATAACCGGTAGCTAACCAGTTGAATGAAACATTACATTTTTCAGCAATTACTTCTAAACGAGTTAGTGAAGGGTAGGTTTTTCCAGACAAATAATCTCGTATTACCGTTTCTGACATATCACATTTTTTTGCAAAGGATGAAACAGATAATCCTTGCATTGACGAATGTAGCCTATCTTTAAAAGTTTTTACATTTTTATTTTTAATCATACTTATTTCGTTTTTATTTTTTCATCCGTTTGATAATTATATTGTATTTTTTATGAGTTTTATATATGAATTTGAATCAATCTTCTTAATTTTATTAAGTTTTAATGCGATTTTTTGTTTAAACGCGTTTTATATTATGGAAAAATATTCTTTTCTCGCATAAAAATAAAAAAACAGCGAGTGTTATAATAAGAAGTATGGCTTTTTTTTCCGTTTTATTGTCTTTGTTTTTCCGTTGAAATTTCAAGTAGTTTTATAGATATTAAGTTTTTTTTAATGCGTAATTGATATTTATCAAATATTTATTATTCTTATTTATATGTTGGGTGTTATTTTAATCTATTGATTTATAATGGTTAAAGTCATTTTTTAGCTAAAATTGCTACATTTGCTGAAAGGCAAATAAAAACGTTGACTAAAAAGAAAAAAAGTGGATAATAAGCAGCGTAAGGATTTTTCATTGTTTTCTTTCCTTATATTCCTTATATTTCATGTTGGCCCGTATATTTTATGCGGGTCTTTTTTTTATCTAAATTAACTTGTCATGAAATCCCATCATAAAAAGAGTATAATCAATTCCAATATTAAATAATCTATTTGTTCGTTTAACTTGTTCAAATAGCGATACATTTTTAAATGAGGTTTTAATTATGTCATTTAGCATTCCACATCTATTAGTTTTTCTTGCCGTGGTGGTTCTCATTTTCGGAACAAAGAAATTACGTAATTTAGGTTCTGATCTTGGTTCAGCATTGAAAGGTTTTAAAAAAGCGATGAATGATGATGTTGAAGATGATAATAAGCTTGATAAGAAATAACCCTATTTATTGATATGAAAACGCAATTTGATGTGGCCATCGTTGGTGGTGGATTGGTTGGTTTAGCAACTGCATGTGCTCTTAGCCAATCTAATTTAACTGTAGCTATTGTTGATGTTAACGTTAATGATAATCAAAATTTTGCTTTTGACGAAATAGGAATTAGAGCTTCTGCAATTAATGGCGCAAGTCAGCAATATTTTTCTCAAATTGGTATTTGGAACGATTTATGTGCGAGCGAACGTGTTCATGCTTTTAGCGAGATCGGAGTTTGGGAAAAAAACGGTTTAGCGCATCTTACTGCACATGCTAAAGATTATGGTTATCCAAATCTTGGGTATATCATCGAAAATAATTTAATTTCTTACTACCTGTATCAACATGCTCAAGCAAATTCAAATATCACTATTTTCAATTTGGCCGCTATAGATAATAGCTATAATGAAGATTATGCTTTTTTAACGCTTTCGGATAATACTCGGTTACAAGCAAAACTGATTATAGGTGCTGATGGCGCACACTCTTGGCTGCGCAGACAGGAAAAAATTTCTGTGTTTGAGCGTGATTACCTTCATCATGCAGTGATTACAACCGTTGAAACACAATATCCTCACCAAGCATGTGCTAGGCAGATTTTTTACCCTAATGGTATTGTAGCATTTTTACCACTTTGGCAACCCAATTACAGTTGTTTAGTATGGTCAACTAAACCAGAGCAAGCAGCTATTTTAACTTCGTTAACTGAATCTGAGTTTTGCCAAGAGCTGTTTAAATTAAGCGGTGATAAAGTAGGACAATGTCAGTTGGTCAATCCGAGAATGGTGTTTCCATTAAAAGCTCGGTTTGCAAAACAATTTATTAAACATCGGTTAGTGCTAATTGGTGATGCAGCCCATACTATTCATCCATTGGCTGGTCAAGGAGTTAATTTAGGATTTGAAGATTCTGCATTATTGGTGGCAACCATTAATAAACTTATTGATGAAGATAAAGATATTGGTTTAGTAGAAAACTTAAAATCATTCCAATTCACTCGCCGTAAAGATGCTTTAGTCATGTTAACCGCAATGCGAACTATTCAAGATATGTTTAATGGCGATAATGCTTTTAAAAAAATGGTGAGAACAGTTGGGATGAACGCAATTGATAACTTTTCGCCAATAAAGAAACGTCTCATCAAATATGCCATGAAAATTTAGTTTGTAAATTAATCCTGTAGCTAACACTACAGGATTATCATTAGTTTATTTAAAAGCTACTTGATAAGATGTTGGGATAAATGGAGATGCTGGAATTCTTAGCGGCCAGTAAGGATCTTTCAATAAACCTCGACCAATTGCAACTAAATCAGCATCGCCAGTACTTAATACATAATCAGCAAGATAAGGGTCTTCAAGCATACCAACAGTAATAATTGGCAAATTAGTGACCTTTCTAATAGCACGCGCTAAATAAACCTGGTATCCAGCATGAAATAGAGGCGTATGCTTTGGATCTAACTGACCATCACCACCGCCACTCACATCTAAAACATCTGCGCCTGCTTGTGCAAAACGTTTAGCAATTTGGCAACCATAATTAATATCGTAACCATTAGTACCGTATTCTTGAGCCGAAAACCGAACAATTAGTGGCATATCTTTTGGCATCACTGATTTTGCTGCTTTAATTACTTGTTCACCAAATAATAATTTATCCTTACCATATTCGTCCGTTCTAATATTCGTTTTTGATGAGCTGAATTGATGGATTAAATAACCATGTGCACCGTGTATTTCAATTGCGTCAAAACCTGCTTCAACCGCACGTTTGGTTGATTGTTTAAATTTTTCGATAATATCAGCGATTTCACTTTTGGTTAATTCTCTTGGCATTTGATATTGCCATTTTGGATTCGCTTCGACGTTCCCATCATAGCGGATAGGAGAACAGGATACGACGTCAGACTCACCCAAAGCTTTATGTCCTGCATGGGCAATTTGAATAGCGATTTTTCCTTCTTGAGCATGAACCGCATCAACGATACGTTTAAGCTGATCGCGTTGCTCATCATTCCATAGACCTAAGCAATTTGGCGATATTCGACCATTTGGAGCAATATTGGTCATTTCTAAAATTATTAAACCCACGCCCCCAACCGCTCGTGAAACATAATGAACAAAGTGCCAATCATTAGCCAATCCGTCTTTTGCTTGATATTGACACATCGGCGGCATAACAATACGATTTTTGAGTAATAAATTTTTTACTTTAAATGGCGTATTAATATAGGCTATTTTAGCCATGGATGGCTCCTGTTTTTATTAATGGTGCAAATGTTTAAGTTAACTGACGAATAGTATATAGTGTTTAAAAACGGAATATTAGAGCAAATAAACGTTAAAAAACCCCGTTCCTCAACTTTTTTTTGCAATTAAATCGTTTATGGTTTGCGAACTGATTTAAGATAGTAGAGCCAACATAATAAACCCAATAATCCTAAAACTGTACCAGCAATAATTATCGCGATCCAACCATAGTTGCTATACAGATAAGTGGAAGCGATAGAACCCAACATGCCTCCGATAAAATAACTTACCATATAACCAGTGTTCATACGGCTACGTGCTTCTGGTCGAATTTGATAAATGGCGTTCATGTTTGATACATGAGTAACTTGAACAGCAAAATCCAGTAATACTACCCCAATAATTAAGGCTAAAAGTGAATATTCAGCAAGAGAAAGTGGTACCCATGAAGCAAGAAGTAATATTAGGCCAATGGTCGTGGCTAAAAAGCCTTTTCCTTTGTCTGATAATTTGCCAACAATAGGCGAACCTAGTGCACCTGCGGCACCGGCTAGGCCGAATAAACCGATTATAAAATCAGAATAATAGTAAGGTTTATTACTTAATAAAAAGGCAAGCGGCGTCCATAACAGTGAAAATAACGCAAAGGAAATAACTGCTAACAATGAGCGAATTCGTAAAACAGGTTCTTGTTTATATAGTGAGCCAATTGATAATAACAGTTGAAAATAGTTAATACTGATGGTGTTATTATAAGTTGGTAATGATAACCAAAGTAGCAAAGTAACAATGATCATTACTGACGCGGCAATCCAATAAACATAATGCCAATCTGTCATCGAAGAAACAAAACCAGCGAATGCACGACCTAATAATATACCTAGCAACATACCACTCATCAATGTACCGACAATTTTACCTCGATGCTCTGGTCGTGATAGTGTTGCGGCAAATGGAATTAATACTTGGGCTACGGTTGAAAATAGACCTGTCATAGCCGTACCAAGCATAAGTAACCATAAGTTTTGTGAAGTTGCACTAATAATTAGTCCACAGGTTGATAATATCATCAAGGTCAATATTAATCGTTTACGTTCTATTTTGTCACCCAGTGGGGTAATGAACAGCAAGCCAACAGCATAACTAAATTGTGCAGCCATAATGATAAAACCTGCATGTTTAATTGCAATATGTAAATCATTAGTTATCGAGTGTAATAGTGGTTGTGCATAATAATTACTCGCTACCGCGACGCCAATGGCAAATGCCATTAGGAATACTAACCATGCAGATAGCCCTTGAGCTTGTTTGCTATTCATAATAAACAATTTAGAAAATAAATAATGTGTAATTATATATCAAAAGGTTGTTAGATACTGATAGATTGTGTTGATTATTGATTTAATAGATTATAAATAGGTGTTGCTAAGCCAATTTTTGCATTTTCCGATTTTAGTTTATACCAATAACCATTCGATTCATCTAGACATTTAGTATTGCCTTTGATCTCACAGTAAATAGGCACAATATCTAAATGAAAATGGCTAAAAGTATGTCGAAATGCAATTAACTGTTTGGGTTTGCTAGTTTTAATACCATGGCTGTCTAGCCAGTCAGTTAATGCTTGCTCGCTTGCAAATTGTGGTAAACAATATAATCCGCCCCAAATACCAGCAGGCGGTCTTTTTTCAAGCCAAATCATGTTGTCATGTTCAAGCATTAAAAAGTAGGCGGTTTTTTCAGGAATAGTCTTTTTAGGTTTTTTAGTTGGATATTGTTGCCAACTGTCGGTCTTATAAGCAATACATAATTGATGTAAAGGGCATAAAGTGCATTTGGGTTTAGAACGAGTACAAACCATTGCACCAATATCCATCATGGCTTGATTAAATTTAGCAACTTCATTTTTAGGCGTGACTTGCTCACTTAATTGCCAAAGTTGATTTTCGACATTTTTATTACCAGGCCATCCGTCTATAGCAAAAGTTCGGGTTAAAACCCGTTTTACGTTACCATCTAATATTGGATAATGTTGATTTTGTGATAGAGATAGGATAGCCCCAGCGGTTGAGCGCCCAACGCCTGGTAAGGCGATAACATCCTCAAATTTGGTTGGAAATTTTCCCCCAAACTTGTCAGCTATAACTTGTGCTGCTTTATGTAAATTACGAGCACGTGCATAATAACCAAGTCCAGTCCAAAGATGTAAGATATCATCAATTGGAGCCTTCGCTAAATCGGTAATTTTAGGAAACTGTTTAATAAAGCGCTTAAAGTATGGAATAACAGTTGCAACTTGTGTTTGTTGCAGCATAACTTCTGACAACCAAACATGATAAGGGCTTTTTTCAATTTGCCATGGTAATGATTTTCTGCCGTACTGTTCATACCAGTTGAGTACGGCATTTGAAAAACTTAAGTTAGTCATTACATGACAGCGGTAATAGAATCACTAGGATAACAACCAAGCACTTTAGTATATAAAGTGATGGAAGCTAATTCTTTAAGTGCGATCTGCATTTCGTAATCATTGATATTACCTTGTAAATCAATATAAAACATCTCTTCCCAAGATGTGCCATGGATAGGGCGTGATTCAAGTTTTGTCATAACAATATTATGATTACGTAATACGGATAAAGCATCTACCAAAGCCCCAGCTTGTTGGCCCGTTTTCATCAAGATTGTAGTTTTGGCCGGAATTTGATCGGAAACTTCAATCGATTCACGCGATAACACAATAAAGCGGGTGATATTTTCTTTTTGATTAGCAAAATTGTGCTCCAGAACTTGTAAGCCATATAATTCACCACCGTCTTTATTTCCCATAGCTGCAATGTTTGGTTGATTTAATTTAGCTACGGTTTCCATTGCTGACGAAGTGCTATCACAATAAACAATTTTCCAATGCGGATACTTTTCTAAGAAATTACTACATTGTTGGAATGGTTGCGGGTGGCTATAAATAGTATCTATTTGCTCAAGTTTAGTGTTAGGAAGAGCTAAAATGCAGTGATCAATCATTAAGGATAGTTCACCAATAATATGTAAATTGGTTTTTTGTAACAAATCATACACTTCATTAATAGATCCCGAACTCGAGTTTTCTATCGGTACAATTCCATAATCAACAACTTTTGATTCAATCTTTTCAAAAACATCTTTAAATGTATTACAACTTGATTCAGTCAATTGATCAAAATGGGCACTAGCATAACGGCGAGTTGCTGAATGTGAATATGAACCTTTTGGTCCTAAGAAAGCAATTTTAGCTGATGAGATAACGCCTTGGTTGAGTTTTTCTTGTAAAAACTTCTGTTGTAGTAGAACCGAATCTTCAATAATAATTTGGTATAAACGCTTAATTAATAGGTCATCAAGATGATATTGTTTACCTTGTTCGATTAATGCCTTAATCAATGAACGTTCACGATCTAAATCACGCACAGGGATATTTGCTTTTATTTTAGCCTGGATAACTTCGGCTGAAATTTGGCGTCTTTCAGCAATGATTTCAATTAATTTTTGATCAAGTTGGTTAATTTTGTTTCGTAAAGGCAATAAAGGACTGGTTGTCATATTCATTAATAGATTAAAAATTCGATGGGTAATATTATAACAAGCAAAAAAATAAAGGCACTATTAAAGTGCCTTTTTGTTAAATTATAAATTATTATTCTTCTTCAATTACTGTATTTTTAATACTGTCAAATGCACGGCGCGACTCACCTTTATGTTGGAGTTTATTTAGTTGTCTTTCAAGTTTACCAACTAAATCATTAATTGCAGCATACATGTCAGTGTGTTTAGCGGAAGCAACTAGTGGCGAGCCTTTGGTTGCAATGGTTGCATCAATAATAAATCCATCGGGCTCTTTAGATAAGATAAAGTGAGGGTTGATTAGTAGAGCTCTCCATTTATCTAATTTCGAAAACTTATCTTCAAGATAACTACGAATTGCAGGAGTAATGTCCATTTGTTTACTTGTGATACTTAAAGTCATAATTGACCTCCACTATGTTTACTTACTAATTGAGCTATTATTATATTGATTACATTGACAAATTTTTCACATTTAGTCAATAGGTTATTGAGTTTATATTAAGATTTTTGTGACTTTTGTCTAAAATAATTTATTGGTATTTGATATTAAGCAGCACAGAACTGCTTTTAATCTGTTTTTTATTATATACTGTGGTTTATTTAGATTGATTTAAAGTATTAAGTTTAGTTATTTAATGAGGAATATGTGAGCTATTTAGATAATGTTAAGATTGTTTTAGTTGAAACTTCGCATACTGGTAATATGGGGTCTGCTGCTCGTGCAATGAAAACGATGGGATTAACTCGTTTATGTTTAGTGAACCCTGTAATAAAACCCGATTCCCAATCGATTTCACTGGCAGCCGGGGCGAGTGATATTATCAAACAGGCACAGATTTTTTCATCCCTTGAAGAGGCGGTAGCAGATTGTTCATTGGTTATAGGTACCAGTGCGCGTCCTAGAAGTTTGCAATGGCCAAACTTAACCCCGAAAGAGTGTGGCGACAAAATTATTGCTGAAACCGCGCATCATGCTCAAGTGGCTTTAGTTTTTGGTCGAGAAAGAGTTGGATTAACTAATGATGAATTACAAAAGTGCCATTTTCATGTTGGTATTCCAGCTAATCCAGATTATAGCTCTTTAAATTTAGCTATGTCAGTTCAGGTTCTAACTTACGAAATTCGAATGTCAATGTTGTCAACTTTAGAGGCATCTTTAAAACATGATGATGATAATCTGAATGAGGTTCAGTATCCTAAAAGCGAAGATATTGAACGGTTTTATCAGCATTTAGAGCATACGTTATTAAAAACCGGATTTATTAATCCTAATCATCCTGGGCAGATTATGGGTCGTTTACGTAGATTATTTACGCGAGCTGGTATTGAACAGCAAGAACTCAATATTTTACGGGGAATTTTAACGTCAATAGATAAAAAATAGTGAGATTAGTCCCCTAGTTTTGTGTAAATCTAGGGGATTTTTTATTATTAAGTTTTTTTACGCCAAGTTGTGCCGTTAGCACCATCTTCTAAAATAATATTCATTTGATTTAGTTTATCTCGAGCTTCATCAGCTAAAGCCCAATTCTTACTTGCTCGAGCATCGTTGCGTTGTTTAATTAACGCTTCAATTAGCTGTGTATCTTCATCATCTTGACTATTACCTTGTAAGAATTTAACCGGATCTTGTTCAAGTAAACCAAGTACAGAAGATAAATAACGTAACTCAGCAGCTAGTTCATTAGCTAATGGCATGTTATTTTCTGCTTTAGCTTTGTTGATCTCTCTAGCCAAATCAAATAGAGTTGAATAAGCTTCTGGAGTATTGAAATCATCATCCATTGCCTGACAAAATTGTCGATGATAATCGCTATCTGGCGTGTTGTGCGGATAGTTAGCATCGGTGTCTCTCAAAGCCGTATAAAGTCTTTCTAAAGCGGTACGAGCTTGTTTTAGATTTTCTTCACTATAGTTAAGTTGACTACGATAATGGCCTGATAATAAGAAATATCGAACAGTTTCAGCATCATAATGTTTTAAAACATCACGGATAGTGAAAAAGTTATTCAGTGATTTGGACATTTTCTCTTGGTCTATCATTACCATGCCTGAGTGCATCCAATAATTTACATATTGGCCATTATGGGCACAGGTTGATTGGGCAATTTCGTTTTCATGATGTGGGAACATTAAGTCAGAACCACCGCCATGAATATCAAAATGGTTGCCTAATTGATGGCTATTCATTGCAGAGCATTCAATGTGCCAACCAGGTCGACCTTTCCCCCATGGTGAATCCCAGCTTGGTTCGTTGGGTTTTGACATCTTCCAGAGAACGAAGTCCATTGGATTATGTTTTACGTCCACTACATCAACTCGAGCACCTGCTTGTAACTGTTCTAAATTTTGGCGTGATAAAATACCGTAGTTAGGATCACTATCTACCGAAAACATCACATCTCCATTGTCAGCAATATAAGCGTGATTTTTTCTTATTAACTCTTCAACAAGTTCAATGATTTGTGACATATGACGAGTTGCTCGAGGTTCGACATCTGGTCGTTTGATATTAAGTGCATCGAAATCGGCATACATCTCATTTAACATACGTTCAGTTAATTCGTCACAAGTTTCACCATTTTCTAATGCACGCTTGATGATCTTGTCATCGACATCGGTAATATTACGAACATAAGTGAGATCGTAACCTAAAAAACGTAAATAACGAGTAACGACATCAAATGCGACAAAAGTACGGCCATGGCCAATGTGGCATAGATCGTAGATAGTAACACCACAAACATATAGCCCAACTTTATTTGGTGTAATTGGTTTAAATATTTCTTTCTCACGTGATAATGTATTAAATATTTTGAGCATTTTATCCTGCAGAATAAATTTGATAAATTTTAGTGTTTAATATAACAAAAAACTGGAAGTGGCGAAATTACTTCTTATAATCTCGTTAAATAAATTAAATGGAATTAATTGATGATATCAAAATTTGGGGTAGGAGCTTTCGGGCTAATTTTAATGATTATATTCACTGCCTTTCAAGTTATTTGTATTGCAATAGGCTTTAAATTTGATAATTGCTTAGAAAAATTACTATTTTTATTTACGTGGATTCTTTTAGCAATAGTATTCTTTGTGGTTTTAGTTAACAAGGATTTAGGAGGCTTTGGCAATATAGGGTTTTATAAGTTTATTGCACTTTATGTTGGTTTTTTGGCATGTCTTCTAGCGTCTTTTGCTAATTTATCAATCACTATCATATATATTAATTTGGATACTTAAAAAGCTATTTAAGTTAATAGGTTTTAAACATTGATATAAATGAGAGAACTTTGATTGGATAGATGAGTGAAAATTGGCGAGTAAACTCGCCAATTTAAATTGCTATTAAATTTATTTAAAAAGGCGGTAAAGATAAATAAGTAAAATAGAACCTAGCACAGAGATAAACAAGCTTGGGAAGTTAAAACCAGTCACACTACCCCAACCAAAGAAGGTACTGATATAACCGCCGACTAATGCACCAGCTACACCAAGTAGGATAGTTTTTATCACACCAACACGGCCTAATGGCATAAAAAACTTAGCGATCCATCCAGCAATTAATCCTAGAATAATCCAGCTTAAAATACCCATGATAATTTCCTTCGTCTAATTAAGTTGAAAGTTACTAGTATAGCTAAAAAATAACGATGATAGTTGTTGAACAGATATTAATAAAACGTAAAATTTACAGCTTTAAAAATTGTTATCTAAATATGAAGAAAAATGATTATTATGTAGAACAGTATGAAGCTATAGATGTATGAAACACAAATTCATACAAATATTAGGCGTAGTTTACAATTATTTTTTCAAATATTCTAGGTATTTTGTTTAATTGTTGATTTATATGATTAATGATTAGGAGCGATAATGTAATCGCCCCTGATATTGAACTATTCGAAAATCGTTTTGTGTAGAACCTTTATTACATCTTCAGCATCATTGCTTCTTGCTAGAAGGCAAAGATTATGGGTGCTAGCACCGTAACAACAAAGTCGAATAATAAAGTCATCTAAAGCGCCAAAGACTTCTTTAGCGATACCTTTTGTTGTGGTTAGATTGTTACCAATGATGGCAATTAGTGCTAAATCTTCTTCAACTTCAACATGGCAAACTGTTGATAATTCATCGAATAATGCTTTTGTTAATAGGCTATTTCCATTGGTATTAGTGCCTGTAGTATCAATGGTTAATGCGATACTAACTTCAGAGGTGGTGACTAAATCAACCGAAATATTATGTTTAGCCAATATGGTAAAGACATTAGCTAAAAAGCCTTGTGCGTGTAGCATATTTAAGCTAGTTAAAGTCAATAATGTTTGTTTGCGACGAAGCGCTAACGCTCTAAATGAAGGTAGTGCAGATTTTATGCTATGTGTGTTATAAACGATAGTTCCACCTGCTTCTGGTGCTTTACTTGAACCAACAAATACTGGAATATTGCTACGTACAGCAGGAACAAGTGTTGCAGGGTGTAGAACTTTAGCACCAAAGGTCGCCATTTCAGCTGCTTCAGCAAATGATATTTCGTCAATTCGTTTCGCACCAGATGTGATACGAGGATCGGTAGTATAAATACCAGCAACATCGGTCCAAATGTCTATTTGCGTGGCGTTTAAAGCCTCACCAAGAAGAGCTGCGGTATAATCACTACCACCACGGCCTAAAGTTGTGGTTTTGCCCGTACTTTCACTACCAATGAATCCTTGAGTAACTACGATAGCTTCTGGATTCAAAGATTTTAAATGTGCACAGCAAAGTTGTTTAATTTCGTCAATTTTTGGTACGGCTTTACCAAACTTGTCATCGGTACGCATCACTTTACGTACATCAAACCATAGGGCATTTTTTTGTTTTTGTTTTAATATTTCGACAAATAGTTTTGATGACATTATTTCGCCATGACTGACTAATTCATCCGTCAAAGCAGGGGAAGTTGCCAAGCTTGCAGCTTCTGATAATGAGGCAATATTTGCAATTATTTGGTCAATTTCAGCGCGTAGGGTTGGATTTTCAGGAAGATTTTCTAATATGTTGTATTGAATCGATTGAATTTTAGCGATATGTTTTGCTCTTACATTGGCATCACGACCTTCAGCTAATGCTACCAGTAAATTTGTTATACCTGCAGAGGCAGACAACACAACAACTTTGACACTAGGATTAGCTATAACAATATTGGCACTATTAACCATTGCGGGATAATCTGCAACACTAGTACCGCCAAACTTAGCAATTATAAATGATCTTTCCATGTATTCCTCATATTAAAAATTTTTATTTTTAACAGAGATAGAGCGGGCATGTCCTAATACAATTAAAAAAATACATACCATGAAGCGCTCCACCTGTTAGGGTGACAACCCAAGGGATTCAGCCCTTGCAGTCGATTTAATTGCTTTCTGGAATAACAATTAAACCTCGGCATTACATCCCCTCAATCATTTATTTGCGGCTCCAGTCCCTAAAATGATCTGCCTGAGTAATGCGCCTCTTCTTAATTCTGATTTCAGTGTCGTATAGGATTAACGATTTTACCAAATGTGTCAATAGGTTAAATATTAAAAAAAATTATAGAGCTTTGTTAAAATAAACTGTTAATTATAAACTCCGTTCAAATAATTCAATAATCGTTTGATATAGTTTTTTCACAGAACAATCTTTAGTTGGTGTGCTAAAAATCGTATCATCACCGGCAATTGAGCCTAAAATCCCTTCTGATTTACCGATTGAATCTAACAATCTCGCAATAAGCTGAGCTGCGCCTGGGCTTGTTCGAATAACAACCATTGAACTATTGTAATCAATATCTAATACTAAATTTTTTAATGGACTGCTTGTTGTTGGAACACTCATTTCAGCAGGTAAACAATAAACCATCTCAGATTTTGCGTTGCGAGTTCTTACAGCGCCAAATTTAGTTAACATTCGCGATACTTTAGATTGATTTATATTATCAAATCCTTGCTCTTGTAAGGCTTGTACGATACCTATCTGAGAACTAAACTTTTCTTGTAAAAGCATTTCTTTGAAAGTTTTAGTGAGATCTTTTTGTTTCATACTGTTCCTTTAAATTTAATTTATGACTAACTGATTAAAACAATAAGTCATATTAACGGGTTAACTAAAATGCTTGATTACGGTCAGTTATTTTTAATGATTGCTAATTAAGCTAATGTGCTTATAAAGCTTCATTCAAATATTGAATATAATCTACATAATTATGCATGACATTTGCATAAAATTAAAGATTAGATTTTATAGCATTTTTGGGACGAAATGATTTAATGATGTGATCATGTGTTTCGATGTAAGGACCTTCTAGCAGATCAATACAATATGGAACACTTGCAAATATGCCAGTAACAATAGTGTTACCTTCATCATCCTTTACACCTTCAAGTGTTTCCTTGATTGATTTTGGTCGACCTGGTAAATTCAAAATTAAACATTGCTTACGAATAACAGCAACTTGTCTGGATAAGATCGCAGTTGGAACAAAATGTAAACTAATCTGCCGCATCTGTTCGCCAAATCCGGGCATTATTCTATCTGCGATAGCTAAAGTTGCGTCAGGTGTTACATCTCTTATTGCTGGTCCTGTTCCGCCTGTGGTTAAAATC
Organism: Gilliamella sp. B2911; assembly: GCF_026536965.1. Taxonomy (NCBI): domain Bacteria; kingdom Pseudomonadati; phylum Pseudomonadota; class Gammaproteobacteria; order Orbales; family Orbaceae; genus Gilliamella; species Gilliamella sp. B2911. Next base: position 330,269 of record NZ_JAFNNA010000001.1, read on the forward strand.
AGATTACATTGTAAATCATCAACCATTTCGCATAATGTTTTTTCAATGATGATTTGTTCATCGGGAATAATGCGTTGTTCGGTAATAAAAGCTGTTTTCAATGCAGATTTCAACCATGATAACAAAGCTGGAATACCTTCATCTTGATAAACGCCTTGTGATGCTCTATCTGATATTGAAACTAATCCAATTTTAACCATAACATTTATTCCTTAATCCATATATTTATCTAAATATTAAACAATATTGTCAATTGATTAAACATGATATCATATTATTCAAATAGCAATTTACTCAATTAGGATACATTTATGTCGTCAACACCTGCACTAGAACTTATAGCGCTTAAGAAAAAATATAAAAATGGTGTAGAAGCATTAAAAGGAATTAATTTAACTGTAGCGGCAGGAGATTTTTATGCTTTACTTGGACCAAATGGTGCAGGTAAGTCAACCACCATTGGTATTATTAGCTCTTTAGTTACTAAAACCTCAGGCCAAGTTAAAATCTTTGGATATGACTTAGATACGGATCTTGTTAATGCAAAAAGACAATTAGGACTTGTTCCTCAGGAATTTAACTTTAACCAATTTGAAGAAGTAATCCAAATTGTTACCAATCAAGGTGGTTACTATGGGTTGCCACGAAAATTGGCTTTACAACGAGCTGAAAAGTATCTGCGTATTTTAGATTTATGGGATAAACGACATAGTAGAGCTAATATGTTATCAGGTGGGATGAAAAGACGACTAATGATAGCTCGCGCACTTGTCCACGAACCTAAATTATTAATTCTGGATGAACCTACTGCTGGGGTTGATATAGAGTTACGTCGTTCCATGTGGGATTTTCTACGTGAGATTAATAAACAAGGTATCACCATTATATTAACCACGCATTATTTGGAAGAAGCAGAAATGCTTTGCCGTCACATTGGTATAATTCAGCACGGAGAATTAATTGCTAACTCTTCAATGCGTGATTTACTAGCAAAAAGTCAATCTGAAACAATTATTATTGATTATGTACCAACATCAACACCAATCTCCCTTAAAGGGTATAATTATACTGATATTGAATCTGGCATGTTAGAAGTAAACGTAGATAAACAACAAGGATTAAATCAGTTATTTGAACAACTCAATCAACAAAACATAAAAGTGATTAGTGTTCGTAATAAAGCTAATCGATTAGAAGAATTATTTGTAGATTTGTTGCGAAATGATACCAAAGGAGCTATTGATGAATAATTTATATTGGATTGCCTTAAAAAGTATTTGGCGTAAAGAAGTTACCCGATTTTTAAGAATTTGGATCCAAACACTGATTCCTCCTGTTATTACAATGTCACTATATTTTATTATTTTCGGTAATTTAATCGGTTCGCGAGTTGGTGATATGGGTGGCTTTAGTTATATGGCATTCATTGTGCCAGGCTTAATTATGATGTCGGTCATAACCAATTCATATACAAACGTCTGTTCTTCATTTTTTAGTGCTAAATTTCAACGTAATATTGAAGAAATACTTGTTGCTCCTGTTCCGACTCATATTATTATTTGGGGATATGTTGGTGGTGGTGTAATGCGTGGTTTATTAACTGGTGTGTTGGTCACTGCTGTATCGTTATTTTTTGTTAGATATGAAGTTCATTCGTGGACTTTTGTAGTTTTCACCTTATTATTAACCTCAATTTTGTTTTCATTAGCTGGATTGTTAAATGCAGTATTTGCAAAATCATTTGATGATATAAGTATTATTCCAACCTTTGTATTAACACCGTTAACTTACTTGGGCGGAGTTTTTTATTCAATCACTATGTTACCTACTTTTTGGCAATGGGTTTCTAAACTTAATCCTATTGTTTATATGATTAATGGATTTCGCTATGGTTTTTTAGGTATTAGTGATGTTTCATTAGTCATTACTTTTTCGATGCTTATATTATTTGTTAGCATTTTATATTTTATAGCATGGCGAATAATTGAAAGTGGAAGAGGTCTTAGAAGTTAGACAGAACTGACTAAACCGCCGACCAATGTCGGCGGTAAGATAAAACTTATTTTGCTCCTGCAACGGCTTCTTTTGCCATTTCAGTAATTTTAGCAAAATCACCTTTAGCAATTGCATCAGTTGGAATAAACCAAGTTCCACCAACGCAAAGAACATTATCAAGCGCTAAATAATCGCGATAGTTTTTAGGATTCACACCGCCAGTAGGGCAGAATTTCATATAACCACAAGGACCAGCAAACGCTTTTAACGCAGCAACACCGCCATTAATTTCAGCAGGGAAGAATTTTAATGCTGTTAAACCATATTCTTGAGCTGTTAATAATTCTGAAATGGTTGCAATCCCAGGAATAACTGGCACAGGGCCTTCAACTGCTGCTTTTAAAATAGAGTCAGTAATACCCGGAGTGATGATAAATTCTACACCTGCCTCAGTTACTTGTTTAAGTTGCTCTACTGTGGTTACAGTACCGGCACCGACTACAGCTTCTGGAACTTCGTTAATAATTTTCTTAATTGCGTCAAGTGCACAAGCTGTTCTTAATGTGACTTCTAGAACCTTCACGCCACCAGCAATCAATGCTTTTGCTAAAGGAACGGCATCTTCTAAACGCTCAATAACAATAACAGGAACTACTGGACCTAATGTTAAAATCTCTTCAGCGCTTTTTTTCCAATTTTTCATATGTATTACCTATACTTTATTTACTTCTATACAGCAATAAGCCCTCAAACTATTGAGGGCTTATTTTACTCATAAATACCTAATTTCTTTTCTAAATAGTGAATGTTCGTGCCACCTTTTATGAAGCCTTCATCATTTAAAATCTCTAGATGAAGTTCGATATTGGTTTTTATACCATCAATAACCAGTTCTGCTAATGCATTCTTCATGCGGGCAATAGCGACTTCACGAGTTTCACCATAGGCGATTAATTTACCGATCATTGAATCATAATATGGTGGTACAGTATAGCCAGCATATATATGTGATTCCCAACGGATACCAAATCCTCCCGGAGCATGGAAACGTGTTATTTTGCCCGGAGATGGCATAAATGTTTTTGGATCTTCGGCATTGATTCGGCATTCAATTGCATGGCCTTTAATTTCAATGTCACTTTGCTTAATTGACAAAGGTTGTCCAGCTGCAATCAGAATTTGTTCACGAATAAGATCAACTCCAGTAACCATTTCAGTAACTGGGTGTTCTACTTGAATACGAGTATTCATTTCGATGAAGTAGAATTCACCATTTTCAAATAAGAACTCAAAAGTACCTGCACCACGATATCCAATCTCGATACATGCATTAACACAACGTTCACCGATGAATTTACGCATTTTCGGTGTAATACCAACCGCTGGTGCTTCTTCAAGTACTTTTTGGTGACGTCTTTGCATTGAACAATCGCGTTCACCTAAATAAACTGCATGACCTTGTCCATCAGATAAAACCTGTATTTCGATATGGCGTGGGTTTTCTAGGAATTTTTCCATGTAAACCATATCATTATTAAATGCAGTTTTTGCTTCAAGTTTAGTCATTTTGATTGATTGTTCGAGATCTTTTTCTTCACGAACAATACGCATTCCACGACCGCCGCCGCCGCCAGACGCTTTAATAATAACTGGATAACCAATTTTTTTAGCAATTTGCTTATTAAGGTCCATATTACTGCCAAGAGGACCATCAGAACCAGGAACACAAGGTACGCCTGCTTTTTTCATTGCTTCAATGGCTGAAACTTTATCACCCATTAAACGAATAGTATCAGGTTTTGGACCGATAAATATAAAGCCTGAACGTTCAACTTGTTCAGCAAAATCCGCATTTTCTGATAAAAATCCATATCCAGGATGAATAGCTGCTGCGCCGGTTACTTCGGCAGCAGAGATTAATGCAGGGATATTAAGATAACTTTTGGCTGAAGCTGCTGGACCTATACAAACGGTTTCGTCTGCAAGTAGCACATGTTTTAAGTCTTTATCTGCCGAAGAGTGAACAGCGACAGTTTTAATTCCAAGTTCTTTACATGCTCTTAAAATACGAAGAGCGATTTCTCCGCGGTTAGCAATAAGAATTTTATCAAGCATATTCAATCTCTTAATCGTCTAAGTTAACAAATAATTCTGATTATTCAATAATGAATAGTGGTTGATCGAATTCAACTGGTTGACCATTTTCAACTAAGATAGCTTTAATGGTCCCTGCTTTTTCTGATTCAATTTGGTTCATCATTTTCATTGCTTCAACAATGCAAAGCACATCACCAACATTTACAGACTGACCGACTTCAACAAATGCTTTAGATTCAGGGCTTGGAGTTCGATAGAACGTACCAACCATTGGTGATTTTATGGTTGTGCCACTATTAGTTTCTGTGATGACTTCTGCTTCAACTGTAGCCGCAGTGACTGTAGGAGCAGGAACAGCAACCGGTTGGGGAATTTGAATGTTTTGCACTGGAGCTGTATAGGTAGGTGTCGACCGACTAATTCGAACCGATTCTTCACCCTCAGAAATTTCAAGCTCAGAAATACCTGATTCTTCTACTAATTCAATTAACTTTTTAATTTTACGTATATCCATGAATTACACCGTGTTTATTTGATATAAATAACAATTATTTTAATGTACCTTTAATATCTTAAAAGTAATCTTTTAATTCGATACTAAAAATAGTAACTCAACATTAACGCGGAAGGATACACTGTAAATCATAATTTGTCATTATATATCTCCTTTACAAACACTTGTTATACTATTTTCTAGGTATTATTTTTAAATTGCGATACAATATAACCCTTAATTATTATTGAGGCTGGCTGTGGTTTTTATCTGATAAATGAACTATTATTTGTCGGATAAAATTAAAATATATATTTTGTAGACGCCTAAGTTTGCTTCTAATACTCAAATATATTTAAACAAGATTAATTCTAGGAAGAGTTTTTATTATGTTCAAAAAAGTTCGCGGCTTGTTTTCAAATGATTTATCGATTGATTTAGGTACAGCCAACACGCTTATTTATGTAAAAGGGCAAGGCATTGTGCTTAACGAACCTTCAGTTGTTGCCATTCGTCAAGATCGCTCAGGAACACCTAAAAGTGTTGCTGCCGTTGGCCATGCTGCGAAACAGATGCTAGGGCGAACACCTGGTAATATTGCAGCTATCAGACCAATGAAAGACGGTGTGATTGCAGACTTTTCCGTCACTGAAAAAATGTTACAGTATTTTATTCGACAAGTTCACAGCCATAGCTTCTTAAGACCAAGCCCTCGTGTATTGGTTTGTGTGCCAGTTGGCGCAACACAAGTGGAACGTCGTGCTATTCGTGAATCAGCATTAGGTGCTGGTGCTCGTGAAGTTTATTTAATTGAAGAACCAATGGCTGCGGCAATTGGTGCTGATTTACCAGTTTCTGCACCAACTGGTTCAATGGTTGTTGATATCGGTGGCGGTACAACAGAAGTGGCTGTTATTTCATTAAATGGTGTAGTTTATTCCGCTTCTGCACGCATTGGCGGAGACCGTTTTGATGAAGCAATAATCAATTATGTTCGTCGCAATTATGGTGCATTAATTGGTGAAGCGACCGCAGAAAAAATTAAACACTTCATTGGAAGTGCTTATCCAGGTGATGAAGTCCTTGAAATCGAAGTACGTGGTCGTAACTTAGCTGAAGGTGTGCCACGTAGTTTTACACTAAATTCGAATGAAATCTTAGAAGCATTACAAGAGCCATTAAGTGGTATTGTTAGTGCTGTTAAAGTTGCTCTAGAACAATGTCCTCCAGAACTAGCTTCTGATATTTCAGAACATGGTATGGTATTGACTGGTGGTGGTGCATTATTACGTAATATTGATAAATTATTATCTGCTGAAACAGGGATTCACGTTGTTGTAGCTGAAGACCCACTTACTTGCGTAGCTCGTGGTGGTGGTAAAGCTCTTGATATGGTAGATATGCATGGTGGTGATCTCTTCAGTGAAGAGTAATAATATTACTAGCAAGTAACGAATATTTCATTTTTTCCGCCGACATTGTCGGCGGAGTCATATCTTAAAATAGTTAAATTCTAGATATATAACAGGTAAATACTGGACAATGAAATTACTTTTTTCTAAACGTTCGCCTCTGAGTGTTCAATTATTTATATCACTGGCACTCGCTTTGACGTTAATAGTGTTAGATATCAATTATCGTCCTTTTAAAGAGGTTCGTTATTATTTAGATACCTTAATTTCGCCACTTTATCATGTTTCAAATGCACCAAAATCATCATTTGATTCGCTGTATGAAATGTCGAAAACACAAGAGACACTAATTAAAGAAAATGCAGAACTGCAAGAAACCTTAATGCAACAAAAAAGTAATCTATTATTGCTTGAACATTTAAAGCATGAAAATGACCGCCTAAGAGGGCTATTAGGTTCACCTTTAAGACATGATGAACATAAAATGGCTGCTCAAGTATTATTAGCTGATACTGATCCTTACGTTTATCAAGTGGTAATTAATAAAGGTAAAAATGACGGTGTATATATAGGCCAGCCGGTAGTAGATGAAAAAGGTATTGTTGGACAAATTTATCAAACCGCTCAATCAACAAGCCGAGCGATCTTAGTTTGTGATTATCAACATGCAATTCCAGTACAAGTATTAAGAAATGATATTTCAATGGTAGCTGTCGGTAATGGATGCAGTAACGATTTAACGCTTGATTTTTTACCTAACAATGTTGATGTCAAAGTTGGTGATGTTCTAGTCACTTCTGGACTTGATGGTCGCTTCCCAGAAGGGTACCCAGTGGCTGTCGTTAGCTCAGTAAAGCTTGATATAAGTGATTCCACCCCCATTATTTCTGCTACGCCAACCGCAGATTTAAAACGTTTACGTTATCTACTGTTATTGTGGGGCGATCAAGGAGTAAAACATGAGGGGTAATAATCGAATTAGTATACTGGTTATTTGGTTAACGTTGCTAATTGGCTTATGTGTACAAATCATACCGTGGTCACCTGAATATAATATGTTTAAGCCACATTTATTAATGTTAATTATGGCCTATTGGTTAATAGCATTACCGCACCGAATTGGTATGAGCATAGCATTTTTATTAGGTATCATTTTAGATCTATTCTCAGGATCGCTTTTAGGTATTCACGCATTTATTTTTTCATGCGTGGCTTATTTGTTAATGTTTAAATTCCAGTTAATCCGTAATTTAGCTTTATGGCAACAATCAATTATTATTTTTGCCGTTTCGCTTTGTTATAATATATTAGTATTTCTGTTTCAAGTCAGTATTTATCATACCATAACGATTTCACCTTTAATTTTAGTATCTAGTTTTGTTGATGGGGTATTATGGATAGTGATTTATCTATTCTTACGACTAATAAGACGGAACTTTGCTATTAATTAATAAGGGATCATTATGTCTGTCGAATTATTAATGAACGTAACGCCATCAGAAACTCGGGTGGCATATATTGAAGATGGGATATTACAAGAAATCCACGTAGATCGTGAATCACGTCGAGGTATTGTAGGAAATATCTATAAAGGCAAAATCATTCGTATTTTACCGGGTATGCAAGCTGCGTTTGTTGATATCGGTCTTGAAAAAGCTGCTTTTTTGCACGCCTCGGATATCATGCCGCATACCGAATGCGTATCGGACAGTGAACAAGAACAGTTTCAAGTTAAAGATATTTCTGAATTGGTACGTCAAGGCCAAGATTTAATGGTACAAGTTGTTAAAGATCCTTTGGGGACTAAAGGTGCCAGACTTACTACAGATATAACTTTACCTTCGCGTTATTTAGTTTTAATGCCTGGTCCTAACTCTGCTCATGTAGCGACATCGCAACGAATTGAATCGGAAGAAGAGCGTGAAAGGCTTAAAAAAATTGTTGAACAATATGTTACCGATGAAAGTGGTTTTATTGTTAGAACTGCTGCCGAAGGAGCAAATGCTCACGAACTTGAACAAGATGCCAATTTTTTAAAACGTTTATGGGCAAAAATTCAAGAACGAATGGCGCGTCCAATCAGCAAATATTTAGTCTATGGTGAGCTTGCTTTATCTCAACGAGTATTACGGGATTTTGTTGGCGACCCAATTGAACGAATTTTGGTTGACTCTAAACTTACTTATGATTTGTTGGTTGAGTTTACACAGGAATTTATGCCAGAAGTTACCAACAAATTAACCCATTATCGCGGTAATATCCCAATTTTCGATCTGTATGATATTGAAAACGAAATTCAACGAGCGTTAGACCGTAAAGTCAAATTAAAATCGGGTGGTTATTTAATTATTGATCAAACCGAAGCTATGACGACCATTGATATTAATACTGGTGCATTTGTAGGTCATCGTAATTTAGAAGAAACTATTTTCAACACCAATATCGAAGCAACCATTGCGATTGCGCGTCAATTACGATTACGCAATTTAGGCGGTATTATCATTATCGATTTTATTGATATGCAAGAAGATATTCACCGTGAACGAGTGTTACTATCTTTACAAGACTTTTTAGCCAAAGACCGAGCACGAACATCCGTGAACACTTTCTCTGGTTTGGGGTTAGTTGAAATGACACGTAAGCGGACTCGAGAAAGTATTGGTCATATACTTTGTGAAGAGTGTCCTGCATGTAAAGGTCGAGGTATTGTTAAATCAGTAGAAACGGTTTGTAATGAAATACTCCGTGAAATTGTTCGTATATACAAAGCTCACCGCTCTGAATACTTTTTGGTTTATGCCTCAGCTGCAGTGGCTAATGCATTAACGACGGATGAATCACATGCGCTAGCAGAAGTTGAAGTGTTTGTTGGCAAACGTGTTGAAGTAAAAGTTGAACCACTTTATATTCAAGAACAATATGATGTAGTACTTATGTAATAATACATTTTACAGTTTTTATATTGATAATCATTAGATTAAGGAATTTATGAACGTAGCCCAAGTGAGTGAACGGTTACTCAATCCAAATAACTTAAATCAGCAAGATATAGTAAATTTGCTTGATATGCTTAGTTCAAGGCAAATTGATTTTGGTGATTTATATTTTTTATCTGGTTATTACGAAAGTTGGTCTCTTGAAGATAGCATTATTAAAAATGCCTCTTTTCATCGCGATCAAGGTGTTGGTGTTAGAGCGATTATTGGTGAAAAAACAGGATTTGCTTATACTGATCAGCTTTCTTTAGCTCGATTAGAGCAAAGTGTATTAGCCGCAAACTCTATTACTAAAAATCAAACCCCCATTATGGTTACTCCATTTAAAACGGCTAACAATATCATCAAGTATCCATCGCTTAATCCGATAAATAGCTTTTCGCAAGAGCAAAAAATTGCCTTATTACACCAAGTTGATAAGTTAGCACGTTCAATTGATCCAAGAGTCATTGAAGTTTCAGCAAGCTTAATTGGTAGTTATGAAGACATTTTAATCGCTGGCACTGATGGTACCTTATGTGCAGATGTTAGGCCTTTAGTTCGCTTATCAGTATCCGTCCTTGTCGAACAAGATGGTAAACGTGAACGAGGGAGTAGTGGCGGTGGTGGTCGATTTAGTTATGACTATTTTTTAACGACTAATGCGAAAACAGGTGAAAGTTATGTAGATAGTTATACCCGAGAAGCTGTGCGTCAAGCTTTAGTTTTGCTCTCAGCCAAACCGGCTCCAGCAGGCACCATGCCAGTTGTTTTAGGTGCAGGTTGGCCAGGTGTGTTACTTCACGAAGCAGTAGGACACGGGTTAGAGGGAGACTTTAATCGTAAAAATAGTTCTGTGTTTTCAGGAAAAATTGGCGAACAAGTTACCTCAGAGCTTTGTACTATCGTTGATGATGGAACCATTGAAAATCGTCGAGGTTCACTCTCTATTGATGATGAAGGTACGCCAAGTCAAAAAACGGTATTAATCGAAAACGGTGTTTTAAAAGGCTACATGTTTGATAAGCTTAATGCAAAATTAATGAATTGCCATTCGACTGGCAATGGTCGCCGTGAAGGGTATGCCTGTTTACCTATGCCTAGAATGACCAATACCTACATGCTAGCGGGAACATCGAGTTTTGATGAAATCATCCAAAGTGTAGATTATGGACTATATGCACCTAATTTTGCAGGAGGGCAAGTCGATATAACTTCAGGGAAATTTGTCTTCTCAACTTCAGAAGCCTATTTAATTGAAAAAGGTAAAATTACTACGGCGGTCACAGGTGCAACGCTTATTGGATCAGGTATTGAAACGATGCAACAAATTTCAATGGTAGGCAATGATCTCGAACTTGATCCAGGTGTTGGTGTTTGTGGTAAAGCAGGGCAAAGCGTTCCTGTTGGAGTTGGTCAACCGACTTTAAAAGTGAATAATTTAACCGTAGGTGGTACTATTAACCACTAATAATAATACATTAATGAGAAAATAAGCTAAATGGATACAATCATTACACTATACCAAGCATTTGTTCATATGGATATAAAAACACTCTCAAACCCAGATGTGTTATGGATATTATATGGAATGCTATTTGTCATCATTCTATTAGAAAACGGTGTGTTACCCGCTGCTTTTTTACCGGGTGATAGTTTACTGTTTCTAACTGGCGTATTGATAAGTCTTGATGTTTTTCATTTTGGTCTTATAAACTTAATTCTAATTGCTGGTGCTGCCTTCGGCACATGGCTCGGTTATGCACAAGGCCGGTGGTTGGGTAATACCAAAACTGTACAGAATTGGATGGCACATTTGCCAGAAAAATATCACCATAAATCAGAGGTACTATTCCACAAATATGGCTTACAAGCACTATTTATTGGACGATTTATTGCATTTGTTCGCACATTATTACCAATGATGGCGGGGTTATCAGGTTTGCATAGCCGTAAATTTCACATCTACAATTGGGTAAGTGCAACATTATGGATATTTTTGATTGTTACATTAGGCTATTTATTTGGTTTATCACCAATTTTTAAAACATACGAAAAACAGATTATGTCTTTATTAATGTTAATACCAGTATTTTTATTGGTATTAGGATTAGTATTTTCGATTTGGTTAGCAGTAAAGCGTTGGTTAAGTAATAAAAAACAAGCAAAGCAAAACCGTAAAGAATAAAAAGGTGAAATTAACCGATAAGCCGGGTTCTGTCGTGGACAATCATTCCTCTAGGCTAATACTCACGCATTAGCTCAAGCAGTCTACCCGGATTCAACGCGGGCCGCGCCAATGAATCCCTATTTGACCTTGCTCCGAGTGGAGTTTACCATGCCACAACTGTTACCAGCTGCGCGGTGCGCTCTTACCGCACCCTTTCACCCTTACCTGATCTTATTGCTAAGCCATCGGCGGTATACTTTCTGTTGCACTAGTCGTGAATGTTCGCTCTCGCCAACACCCCCCAGGCGTTACCTGGCACTCTGCCCTATGGAGCCCGGACTTTCCTCCCCTCTGTTTGTCTCCCTTTTACAAGGGACTACAACAAAGCAGCGATTGTCTGGTTAATTTCGCAAATGAGTATAACGTAATAAAGACTTTTGTCCAGAGCGGAATAAAGTATATGAATGGAATCTAAACAAAATATGAAATTAAAATCTGAGAATAAGGGGATTTAACGGTAAGAACAATCATTAAGCAAATAGATAAAAAAGCACATCTAATTGATGTGCTTAATAATCAAATGATAATTACCACTTCTTCTGTTTATTGTTTTGCGAATAGTTAAACCAAGTTACAACACCTTGGTTTACCACTACTTCTAACGTACCTTCAAGAATGTCGTATTGAGTTTCCCCAAAAATTGCATTTTTGGTTGAACTTTTTTTAAGATATGTATAAGTCCATTTTGATTCGTTAGCATTAATACTAACCTTACTTGCTGGTTGACCAAAAATATGCAGCAGTTGTGCCTCAGTGGTTGAGCCTTCAACAATTTTATCCACTTTCTCATGACTTAGTGGGGTACCTTGTTCTAAATAATTTTTTTGTGAACATGCGGATAATGCTAATACTGAAAATAAAAGCACCAAAATTTTACTAAGATTTTTCATAATAATTGCCTATTAAACTATGATTTATATCAAAAGATGGCTAATCATAGCATAGGATTAATATTGATGAAAATAATCAAGTTAGTTTAAATAAAGAAAATAGATGAATTGAATTGATAAAAGAATAAAGCAAAAACGAACACATGAAAACAAGTGTTTCTATATGTTTCCATATGTTTGTAAAAAAGTGTTAATTAGATTGTTGTCAGTTAATGATTTGAAGATGTATTATCTGAACTTTTTCTCAAAACTCGCTTAATTGGCTGTCTTGTCATTGAATTTATATAACGGCTTGGCCAAATTTGCGAGGGTTTTAAATTGAGTGCTTTAGCGATAATTGACTCTCCTTTTGTCCAAGGTCTAACAAGCGCATTGCTAAGTGTTGAGGAACTTAGTCCGGATTGACGAGATAGTTCAGCGAGAGTTGTCCCTTTCTTTTTTAATGCGGCAATAATGTCTGCTTTATGCCAATCATTAGATTTAATCTCCATTTTTTTCTTCCTTCTTAGTTTATAACCTTAAATATCTATGTTATGCTTTCTAGTTATCAAAACCAGTAAGTTTATAATTTAACTTTAAATAACAATGGTAAGTAGTTTCTTAATATTGTATCAAAGTTTCTTTAATTTCTATAACTTTTTCTTGTTTCTTAAAATAGGATTATTAGAATGAAAGAGTGGTTCTCACCAAAAGAACTATTAAGTATTGCAGGGATGCCATCAACAACACAAGGTATAAATCGTAAAGCAAGATCTGAAAACTGGACTTCTCGTAAACGTTCAGGCGTTCGTGGTAAAGCTATTGAATATCACATTAGCAGCTTGTCAATAGATGTTAAAAAAGCTTTGTATCTAGAGGAAGAGAGTGCAACTTACGTTGTTTCGCCAATTAATCCATTACAACTGTGGATGACAGCATTTGAACAATTATCTACAGAAGAACAAACGATTGTCAGTTCATGGATAATGCGAAATGGTATCAAAGATTTTATTTCTTTTATTAACAAACACAAAAAAGATAATTAGTGTTATTGTACAAGCTGAGATATACTTTATCGTCAGAAAATTATTAGTAGCAATGGAATAATCAATGGAAAATCAGTTTCAATTAACAAATACTAAAGAGATTATTAATTATTTAAACCAGCAGTTTCCTAATTGTTTTACTATTGAAGGGGAAGCAAAGCCTTTAAAAATTGGCATCTTTCAAGATATTATTTCTCGCCTAGAAAATAGTGAATTATTGAGCAAAACCAAACTTCGCATTGCACTTAGAGCCTACACCATGGGTTGGCGCTATCTATATTGCATAAAGGAAGGTGCAAATCGCGTTGACTTAGATGGTAACCCAACTGAAGTTATTACCAAAGAACAAATGGAACATGCTCAGCAACAATTAAAAGAAAGCAAGGAGCAAGCTAAGGAAAGGGCAAAACAAAAACGTAAAGCAGCCCCTAAACCTTCTCGAAAACCTAGAGCTTTGAAAATTGGTGATTTTGTTCGAGTCAATGTTGGTCAAAAACCAGTCAAAGGACAGATCATCACTATTGAAAAAGAGCACATCAAAGTCAAAGTAGGAACAGGAATGGAACTAACAGTCAAACCTGAGCATATTATTAATCGATAGAGAATTTATATGAATAAGTTACTGAAAGGTTTTGTTAAATTCGGTCTCATTTTATGTATTATTAGTACAACGGCTCAGGCCAAAGCTCCTGCAACGGAACAAATTCCAGTTCTAAAACAAGATGAAGTACATCAAGTTGTTGCCAAACGAGTAACTAATTTCTTTACTCAATCACATTATCGTGATTTTTCCTTAGATGGTGCATTTTCAGCTAAAATTTTCGATCGCTATTTCAAATTATTAGATGGTAATAAAACTATCTTTCTTCAAGATGATGTAAATAAATTCCGTAATTACCAAGAACAATTAGGTCAAGAATTAAGAGATGGCGATCTAAAAACAGCTTACGATATCTACAACCTTTTTTTACAAAAACGCTACAACCGATATCAATATGCGCTTGAAGTATTGCAACGTCCAATGGACTTTAGCGCTAAAGACGAAATTAATTTTAAGCGTGAAGACCTAGCATGGGCAACTAATGAAAAAGAACTTGATGACTATTGGGAAAAACGCGTTAAATATGACGAGCTAAATTTAGCATTAACGGGTAAAAACGAGACTCAGATTCGTGAAGTATTAACTAAACGATATAAACGCGTATTAAAAACTATTGAACAATCTAATAATGAAGATTGTTTCCAAGTCTTTATGAATGCGTTTGCTCGCGAAATTGACCCTCATACTAGCTATTTAGCGCCGCGTAAAAAACGGGATTTTGATTCTGAAATGAGTTTATCTTTTGAAGGAATCGGTGCCACACTTAGTCAACAAGATGATTATACTGTAATCATGTCATTTGTAACTGGCGGCCCAGCCGAAAAAAGTAAATTATTAACAGTTGGCGATAAAATTATCGGGGTTGGGCAAAGCAATTCTCCTATAGAAGATGTAATCGGTTGGCGTTTAGAGGATATTGTTGACAAAATACGCGGTCCTAAAAACACCATAGTAAAATTAGAAATTTTACCAGCGGGCAATAACAGCAAACCTAAAATCATTGAACTTAAACGTGACAAAATTCATTTTGAAGATCGAGAAGCAAAATTAAAAGTTATCAATAATAGCCGAGGCAAAGTCGGTATTATTGAAATACCAAGCTTCTATATTGGGTTAAGCAAAAAGGTTCAATCATTATTAATGGAAGCTAACAGCGAAAAATTACAAGGCCTAGTTATTGATTTGCGCAATAATGGTGGTGGTTCCTTAGCTGAAGTTATTGAGTTAACAGGTTTATTTATTGACAATGGTCCAGTCGTACAAGTGCGTGATAACCTTCAAAAAATCACGACTTATGATGACAAAAATAAAGGTATTGACTACAGCGGTCCAATTGTTGTGATGATTAACCGTTATAGTGCTTCAGCATCAGAAATTTTCTCAGCAGCGATGCAAGATTATGGTCGGGCAGTAATTGTTGGTGAAACCACCTATGGCAAGGGAACAGTACAAACTTCACGAGGTATCTCATACCCAGTTGATGCCCGTTTACACCCAAGCTGGCCTGAACTTGGTGGTGCTCAATATACTGTCCAAAAATTCTATCGTATTAATGGTGGCAGTACCCAATTAAAGGGTGTTGATCCTGATATTGAAATGACCAAAAGCCAATATGTTGATGAAACTGGTGAACGATTCTTAGATAATGCTATGCCATGGGATAAAATTCCTTCTGCAGACTATTTAACTGTAGCAAACATCAAACCACTATTAGCAAACTTAAAATCGCAACATGAAGCTCGAATTGCTAAAAACCCAGAATTCAACTATATCGAAGAAGACATTAAAGAATTTAATAGCAAAAAAAATGACAATCTCACTGTCTCATTAAATAAAAATGAACGTGAAACAGAGCAAAAAACTAAAGAAGAGCGAGACCTTAAGCGTATGAATGAACGTTTAAACCGTGCAGGTCTAGCACCTATTAAAAATTTAAAGGAACTACCTAAAGATTATAAACAGCCAGATCCATTCTTAGATGAATCGGTAGAGATCTTGTTTGACTTAATACCTAATTATCCAAGTATTGAAGAAAGTAAAAACTTAGGTGGATTTTTATCTTTAGATACACCAATTGAATAGTGTTAAAACAAAAGTAAGGAGAAAAGACTATGTGTACTGACTTAAAATATGCTTTAGTTGCAACCGTATTAATTTTATCCATTATTGCAGCTTTTGGCGTTGTTGTTTGCATGAATTAAGACTTGATTAATTTGGTCCAGATAATTATAGTATGCACCCTGCTTTTTTAAAGCGGGTGCTAAATTAAGGTGAGGTGTCCGAGTGGTTGAAGGAGCACGCCTGGAAAGTGTGTATACGGCAACGTATCAAGGGTTCGAATCCCTTCCTCACCGCCATTAAAATTTATTTAGTCATTGCAGCAAAGAACCCAGAGGTTCTATCTCATTACTGGTGACATATTCGCACAAGGTTAATGACCTGACGAGTAACCTCATCTTCTCCTTGATCTTCCGGAGTTAATATGGAAAATTTACGCACCGTTCAGGATTATATACGCTGGACCACGTCACAACTTAGTCAATCAGATATCTTTCTAGGGCATGGAACAGATAATCCTATAGATGAAGCTAAACAACTTATCTTAGCAACGTTAGGCTTATCATTATTTATTCCCCCTGAGTTTTATGCATCAAATCTAACTAGCGATGAAAAACAACAATTAAATGCGATCATCAATAAACGACTTACTGATCGCTTACCAACACCTTACTTAACCAATCAAGCATGGTTTTGTGGTCACTGCTTTTATGTTGATGAAAGAGTATTAATACCTCGCTCTCCGATAGGCGAATTGATTAACAATCAATTTAAAGACTTAATTATTAGTCAACCAAAGAAAATCTTAGATCTTTGTACCGGTAGTGGCTGTATTGGGATTGCCTGTGCTTATGCCTTCCCTGAGGCACAAGTTGATATTACCGATATCTCACTTGAAGCTCTTGATGTTGCTCAAACCAATGTTGAAATGCATGATATGCAATATCAAGTTACCCCAATTCTATCTGATCTGTTTAATGGATTACCTGATAACAAATATGACTTAATCGTCACTAATCCGCCTTATGTCGATGATGAAGACATGAATGATCTTCCAGATGAATTTTTATATGAACCAAAATTGGCGCTTGAAGCTGGGCTTGATGGGTTAGATTTAGTGAAAAGAATTTTACATGATGCAAGTAACTATTTAACACCAGAAGGCTTATTAATTTGCGAAGTCGGCAACAGCTGGGTATCTTTACAAGAACAGTATCCAGACGTACCATTTAACTGGATAACTTTTGAACATGGTGGACTAGGTGTATTTTCACTGACCTATAATGACCTTAAAGCTTATCAACATTATTTTAAATAAATTAAATATAAAAAATAAAATCGGAATAGAGAACTATGGCAGGAAATTCAATTGGTAAATTATTTAAAGTCACTACCTTTGGTGAATCACATGGCATTGCATTAGGATGCATTGTCGATGGTGTACCACCAGGACTGAGTTTAAACGAATCCGATATGCAACATGACCTTGATCGTCGTCGCCCAGGATCATCTCGCTACACAACTCAGCGTCGCGAAGCGGATCAAGTAAAAATTCTTTCAGGCGTATTTGAAGGGGTAACTACAGGAACCAGCATTGGATTACTTATTGAAAATACTGACCAACGTTCGCAAGATTATAGCAAAATAAAAGATATCTTCAGACCTAGTCATGCTGACTACACCTACCAAAAAAAATACGGAATTCGTGATTATCGTGGTGGCGGTCGATCATCAGCTCGTGAAACCGCCATGCGAGTTGCTGCAGGTGCTATTGCTAAAAAATATTTACATGAAAAACTGGGTATCACTATTCGCGGTTATCTAGCTCAAATGGGTGATATCGAGTGCCAACTAAAAAATTGGCAACAAGTAGACCAAAATCCTTTCTTTTGCCCTGATGAAAGCAAATTGGAAGCTCTTGATGAATTACTAAGAAAACTAAAAAAAGAGGGTGATTCTATCGGTGCTAAAGTTTGTATAGTGGCTGAGCATGTGCCAGTAGGATTAGGTGAACCAGTCTTTGACAAACTCGACGCCGATCTTGCCCATGCCCTAATGAGCATCAATGCCGTCAAAGGGGTAGAAATAGGTGACGGATTTGCTACTGTCAACAAACGCGGAAGTGAAAATCGTGATGAAATTACCCCTGAAGGTTTTTTATCTAATCACGCTGGCGGTATTTTGGGCGGTATTAGCTCCGGGCAAACCATTTTGGCAAGTATTGCTTTAAAACCTACGCCAAGTATTGAAATTGCCGGGCAGTCGATTAATGTTAATGGTGATAGCGTTGAAGTATCGACGCATGGTCGACATGATCCTTGTGTGGGGATCCGAGCAGTACCAATTGCTGAAGCAATGGTTGCAATTGTTTTAATGGATCATTATCTTCGACACCTTGCACAATGTAGTGATGTAAAATAATCATGAGTTACGAATTACTGGCTTTACTTTTTTTTATTGCCATGTTGGCTGGTTTTATTGATTCTATCGCTGGTGGCGGTGGGCTATTAACGGTACCGGCTCTTTTGGCGGTTGGCTTACCGCCAGCTAGCGCTTTAGCCACCAATAAATTACAAAGTACTGGGGGATCTTTCTCTGCCAGCCTTTACTTTATTCGTGAACGCATGGTTGATTTAAAACAGCAAAAATTCGCAATTACCTGTGCCTTTATTGGCTCGGCGCTTGGCACATTATCCGTCATGCATATACAAGCTGACTTCTTAAAATTACTCTTACCGATCTTAACTATTAGTGTTGGGCTCTATTTTTTACTCTCCCCGACCATTGGGGAAAATGACCGTAAAAGTCGCCTAACCATAATCCAATTCGCCTTATTACCAGCATTAGCTATCGGATTTTATGACGGTTTTTTTGGGCCCGGAGCTGGCTCATTTTATGCAGTAGCCTATATCACCCTTGCCGGTTTTAATTTAACCAAAGCCACTGCACATACCAAAGTACTCAATTTTACCTCTAACTTAGCGGGCTTAATCTTTTTTATTGTTGGTGGAGAAGTGGTATGGTCAATTGGTCTTGTTATGCTTGTTGGTCAATTTATTGGCGCAAGATTAGGGGCAAAAATGGTTATCGCTAAAGGGCGAAAATTGATAAGGCCAATGCTTATTACCGTTTCCACCATTATGAGTATCAAACTCATCTATGAAAACTTCTTTTAGTTATTCCGTTTTATACTAATAAGTAGGGTTTTCATAACAAACTTGTTGTTGTTTTGTAGTTGAAGTTAAAAGACTACAAAAATGAAACGGTATACACTCCTCAATCTTTTTTACAAAAATTATTTGATATTGAATAATTTCATATTAACTATCTTCTTATAAACCATAAATATTTCTTAAATTTCTTGTACAAAACTGTAGTACTATATCTTTGTTGTTATGATTATTATCTTAGATATAAAAAAACACAAAAAAGTTGGTAGAAAAATCCAGGTTAATATTTTAATTATAAAACAATTGGTTATAATAAGAGTGTTCCCTATATACATAGGGATAAACCGCATTGTTATTAATAATCTTAGAGTTACGTTTTGTGTTCCCTATATACATAGGGATAAACCGTAATTATTCAATAGTTTTCTCGCTCGTCTACTGTGTTCCCTATATACATAGGGATAAACCGCTGTCTTTGTGCTTTGTCAAATATGGCGGATCGTGTTCCCTATATACATAGGGATAAACCGCCCTGATTGCACTAGTATTAAAACAATTTTTAGTGTTCCCTATATACATAGGGATAAATCGTACAAAATTCAGTAAAAATTTATTTAATTACTAAATTGAAGAAGTGATTTGTTATCATTGTGGTATCTATATAGGAAACTGGTAAGATATATTGATACTAGATAATTGATGAGTATGATAATTATCGACGAGCCAAAGGTGAATAACAGCAATGAATTATACTGTAAACAAAGTGCTATATTAAATTAAACTAGTCTATCTATTTTGTTAAATTGGTTTTTTGAGCTATAGTTTTTACTGCACATATAATTATATTTAATATATAGTTAAATTTATATTGCAAAATGATTTGCTTATAACAATCCATTAAGTGATGCCATGAAACTTCAACAATTACGTTACATTTTAGAAATAGCTCGCTCAGGCTCGATTAATGAGGCTGCTAAGAATCTTTATATTACTCAGCCTAGTCTTTCCACTGCGGTTAAGGATTTGGAAGCCGAATTCGGTATCGAGATTTTTGTAAGAACATCAAAAGGGGTTTCACTCTCGGCTGATGGTGTGGAATTTTTGGGGTATGCTAAGCAGGTTTTAGATCAAGCTCAATTGTTGGAGCAACATTTTTCAAAAAAAGAACCCTCTAAGCAGTTATGCAGTATTTCAACGCAGCATTATGCGTTTGCAGTTAATGCGTTTGTTAATTTAATCAAGAAGAATCATACAGATGAATATGAGTTCACCTTACGAGAAACGCGGACTTACGACATTATTACTGATGTTGCCAATTTGCGTAGTGAAGTGGGTATTTTGTATCTGACCGATTTTAATCAAAAGGTGATTTTGCGACTGCTTAAAGAGCATCGTCTTACTTTTAATCCTTTGTTTGAAGCCGATCCTCATGTGTTTATTAGCACCCATCATCCTTTAGCTGCTATGAAGTCGTTGACGCTTGAAGATTTGGAGGATTTTCCATATCTCTCTTTTGAACAGGGTGAATATAACTCTTTTTATTTTTCGGAAGAGATTTTAAGTACCGTCTATCATAAGAAAAGTATTCATGTAAGTGATAGAGCGACGTTGTTTAATTTATTGCATGGGTTAAATGGTTATACAATTAGTACTGGCGTGCTCAGTACTGATTTGAATGGTTCGGATATTTTGTCTATTCCTTTGGCCGTTGATGAGAAGATTTTAATCGGTTGGATAACTTCGCAAAAAGCGCAATTAAGTTTGTCGGCGCAAAATTATATTGAAGCGTTGAAAAAGCTTATCCAAGAAGAATATGGTTTTAAACTTAAATAAGCGTTTTAAATTACTAAATCAAATTGCTATTTCAATAAATTCCAGTATAATTGCGCACAATTCATATATTGATTATATGAATACCGAGGAATGTCTGAATTAGAGATCGGTCATTCCATTTTTTTATTTATTTTAAGAGGTTTATTATGTCTCTAACTGTAGAAGCAAAAGCGAAAATCGTTGCTGAATATGGTCGTGGTACTAACGACACTGGTTCAACTGAAGTTCAAGTCGCTCTTTTAACTGCGCGTATTAATGATTTACAAGGTCATTTTTCTGAGCATAAGAAAGATCACCATAGCCGTCGTGGTTTATTACGTATGGTTTCTAGCCGTCGTAAATTATTAGATTATTTACGTCGTACAGACTTTGACCGTTATAACCAGTTGATTCAAAAACTAGGTTTACGTCGCTAATATTTATCTACTTGAAAAGAGGCTTAGGCCTCTTTTTCGTTGTATAAATTTAGGGCTTTGCTATAATGCTGAGCTCGAAAAGCATGTTTAATTGCTTTGTAGAGAAAAATTAATAAAAATAGAAGATTATGTCTCATGTTTCGCGCGACTAATGAGAGCTCTATAATTTATAGATTTGTCATTAGTCGTGACAGTGAAATAATCTTTTGTTGAGTATCCCCCACATGGTTGAAGTGTGTATCAATATGTTCCAGCATTGCGCTGCTTCCTGTCGAAATATCAAACTTCAACATGATTTATAACAAGAGGAATTTATTTTGTTTAATCCGACATATCAAAAATTTCAATATGGTCGTCATACAGTTACATTAGAAACGGGTATTATGGCGCGTCAAGCAACAGCTGCGGTTATGGTCAATATGGACGATACTGCGGTTTTTGTGACTGTAGTAGCTAATAAGAAAGTGAAAGAAGGGCAAGACTTCTTTCCTTTAACCGTTAACTATCAAGAACGTACTTATGCAGCAGGCCGTATTCCAGGTGGTTTCTTTAAACGAGAAGGTCGTCCGAGCGAAGGCGAAACGTTAATTGCTCGTTTAATTGACCGTCCACTTCGTCCTTTATTCCCAGAAGGTTTTGTTAATGAGATTCAAATCATTGCAACTGTGGTGTCTGTAAATCCAGATGTTAGCCCTGATTTGGTGGCGATGATTGGTGCATCGGCTGCGCTTTGTTTATCTGGTGTACCGTTCCATGGTCCAATTGGCGCAGCACGTGTTGGTTTTATCAATGATGAGTTTGTGCTAAATCCATCAGTTAAAGAGCTAGCATCAAGCCGTTTAGATTTGGTTGTTGCAGGTACCAAAAGTGCCGTGTTAATGGTTGAATCAGAAGCTGATTTGTTAACTGAAGATCAGATGTTAGCTGCGGTGGTTTTTGGTCATGATCAACAACAAGTTGTTATTGATAATATTAATGAGTTTGTAGCGAAAGCGAACTGTGAAAAATGGGATTGGGTTGCACCAGCTAAAAATGAAGAGCTGTTTAATGCCGTATCTGAGTTAGCTAAAGCTCGTTTAGGTGAAGCTTATCGTATCACTGAAAAACAAGCTCGTTATGCACAAATCGATTTGATTAAAGAAGAAGTATTAGCGGCACTTAAAGAGAAAGACGAAGAGCTTGATGAAAACGAAGTTATCAATATTATTGTTGATTTAGAAAGTCAAATCGTTCGTCAACGTGTTATTGCTGGTGAGCCACGTATTGATGGTCGCGAAAAAGATATGATTCGTGCGCTTGATATTCGTACCAATGTATTGCCAAGAACGCATGGTAGTGCTTTATTTACGCGTGGTGAAACTCAAGCACTAGTGACAGCAACATTAGGAACTGAACGTGATGCTCAGATTATTGATGAGTTAACTGGTGAGTATACTGAGCGATTCTTATTACACTACAACTTCCCTCCATACTCAGTAGGTGAAACTGGCATGGTTGGTTCGCCAAAACGTCGTGAAATTGGTCATGGTCGTTTAGCTAAGCGTGGTGTTGCTGCTGTAATGCCAAGTAAAGAAGAGTTCCCATATACTGTTCGTGTGGTTTCAGAGATTACTGAATCTAATGGTTCTTCTTCAATGGCATCAGTTTGTGGTGCTTCATTAGCGCTTATGGATGCAGGTGTGCCAATTAAGTCTTCTGTTGCAGGTATCGCAATGGGGCTTGTGAAAGAAGGCGATAACTTTGTGGTGTTATCTGATATTTTAGGTGATGAAGATCATCTAGGTGATATGGACTTCAAAGTAGCCGGTACCCGTGAAGGTGTGAGTGCGCTTCAAATGGATATCAAAATTGAAGGTATCACTAAAGAAATTATGCAAGTTGCATTAAATCAAGCTAAAGGTGCTCGCTTGCATATTTTAGGGGTGATGGAACAAGCAATTAATAAACCTCGTCAGGAAATTTCTGAATTTGCTCCCCGTATCTATACGATGAATGTTAATCCAGATAAAATACGCGATATTATCGGTAAAGGTGGTGCTACAATTCGTGCACTAACTGAAGAGACTGGTACTACCATTGAAATTACTGATGATGGTACTGTTAAAATTGCTGCAACTGATGGCAATAAGGCTAAAGATGCAATCGAACGTATTAATAATTTAGTTGCTGATGTTGAAATTGGTAAAATCTATACTGGTAAGGTAACCCGTATTGTTGATTTCGGTGCTTTTGTATCAATTATTGGTGGTAAAGAGGGACTTGTTCATGTTTCTCAAATTGCTGATCACCGTGTTGAGAAAGTTGCAGACTACTTGAAAGTAGGTCAAGAAGTGAATGTTAAAGTACTTGAAATTGATCGCCAAGGTCGAATTCGTTTAAGTATGAAAGATGCTGTTGAGCCGAATTCTGATGTTGAGCCAGCAGCTGAATAAGATATTATTCACCAGGAGTTAAAAAATGAGATTATTCAACCTGAGGATGTTGTGCTGTATTCTTGCAGTCATTATTTTGTCAGGTTGTTCAAATTCTCAGCCGTTACTTGTTGCTCCTGAGCAAGTTACCTATGACGATGAATTGAAAATAGCGCAAATTAGTCAGCAGTTATCAAGTCGCGATCTTGATACCCCATCTAGGATGCAGCTTATTTTTGAACGAGGAATTATTTACGATTCATTAGGTTTTAAAGCATTTGCACAAAGTGATTTTAACCATCTTTTAAGCTTTAACCCTGAAATTCCAGATGTATATAATTTTCTGGGTACTTATGCGTTAAGAGACGGTGATTTCGATAATGCGATGATGGCGTTTAATACAACATTAGAGCTGGATTCTTCTTATGCTTATGCCTATTTTAATCGTGCAGTAACTCTGTATCGTACAGGGCATTATCAAGCTGCAAAGCTTGATGCAGAAAAATTTTATAAATATGATGTCAATGAGCCTATTCGAATTTTATGGCTTTATTTGATTGAAAAAGAAATAGATAAACAAGCTGCCTTAACTCAGCTACAAAAACGTTACGATCTTATTAACGATAAATCGAGTTATGGCAGTAATATCATTGCATTTTATTTAGGTAAGATAAGCGAATCTAAATTAATGCAAAACCTTCAACAAGGTGTTGAAAATGATCGGCAATTAGCCGAGCGCCTTTGTGAAGCTTACTTTTATTTAGGTAAATATTACCAAAGTAAAGGTAACAATGAGCGTGCCAAAATGTTATTTAAATATGCTTTAGCAAATAATATTTATAACTTTGTTGAACATCAACAGGCGCTCTATGAAATTAAGTTACTTGACGAAAAGTAACAAGGGTCATGCCAGTTTAAAAGTGAAAATATTGTTATAGCGTAGTTCTGATTTGCCCAAAATATATTCTCGATTCTTTACATGTTTCTTATCAATTGTATTTTTTCAAATATCAATTGCATTAGAATAAATGGCTATTTGATTGAGTAAGTATTGGTTGTTAGTTATTGGGGTGAGTTGTAAATTTTCAATTTAGTGAGCTGGCATAAATTTATATAGGCTTCTTTATTTTGGTATAGTCATAATTTGTGATGTATGCAGTAATCCTCATGAATTATCTTGATTAATAACGATCAAATGTAATCCTAACCAAATATTAAGCGTATATAGGCAAATTTATAAGCGAGTTTACATGACAAAAGAAATATCTTTTATTGACCTTGGTTTATCTGAGGAAATCCTTAATGCATTAAATGATCTTGGTTTTACGAAACCATCACCAATCCAAGCTGAATGTATTCCCTTACTCTTAGAGGGTAATGATGTATTAGGTATGGCTCAAACAGGTAGTGGTAAGACTGCAGCCTTTTCAATCCCTTTTTTAATGAATATTGATGCTAATTTGAAAGCGCCACAATTATTGGTTTTAGCACCAACACGTGAGCTAGCTATTCAAGTTGCTGATGCTTGTGCTGAGTATTCTAAATATGTAAAAGGGGTTAAAGTATTAGCTCTTTATGGTGGTCAACGTTATGATGTGCAATTGCGTGCATTAAAACAAGGTCCTCAAATTGTTGTGGGGACGCCTGGTCGTTTATTAGATCATTTAAATCGTAAGACTTTAGATCTTTCTAATCTTAAAGGTTTAGTATTAGATGAAGCTGATGAAATGCTAAGAATGGGCTTTATTGATGATGTTGAAAGCATTATGGCTTCAATTCCAGAAGATCATCAAACGGCGCTGTTTTCAGCAACTATGCCAGCCCCAATTCGTCGGATTACTAAACGTTTTATGCATAATCCAAAAGAAGTGCAAATCAAAGGGACTAATCAAACGGCTCCTGATATTGATCAAAGCTATTGGTTAGTACGTGGTATGCGTAAGAATGAAGCAATTGTGCGCTTTTTAGAAGCTGAAGATTTTGATGCTGCGATTGTTTTTGTGCGTACTAAAACAGCAACTTTAGAAGTAGCAGAAGTATTAGAAAAACACGGTTATAGTTGTGCAGCCTTAAATGGTGATATGACGCAACAACTACGAGAACAAACACTCGATCGTTTACGTAATGGTCGGTTAGATATTTTAATTGCAACCGATGTTGCAGCACGTGGGTTAGATGTTGAGCGTATTAGTTTAGTAATTAACTATGATATTACACTTGATTCTGAATCGTACGTTCATCGTATCGGACGAACTGGACGCGCTGGACGAGCAGGGCGAGCGATTTTGTTTGTGGATAGTCGTGAGCGTCGTTTGCTTAAAAATATTGAGCAAACTATCAAGAAACCCATTCCGGAAGTGGCACTACCATCTAAAGAATTGCTTGAAAAACGTCGTTTGGTTAAATTTACTCAGCAAGTTCAACAACAACTTGAGAGTGCGGATTTAGATCAGTATCAATCGTTATTAACTCAAATCCAAGCTGATAGTGGTGCAGATCTTGAAACGATTGCAACTGCACTGTTACGTTTAGCACAAAGTGATCGTCCGTTAATTCTTCCTCCTGATCCGGTCTTTAAACCAACAAGAGAGTATCGTGATGGTCGAAGTGGTGAGCGTCGTTTACGAGGCGATAATCGTGAGTCTCCAAAACGTCGTGAGCGTCGAGATGTTGGCGAGATGGATATGTACCGTATTGAAATTGGTAAAGAAAACGGTGTTGAAGTGCGCCATATTGTTGGTGCAATTGCCAATGAAGCTGATATTAGTAGTCGCTATATTGGTAATATCAAACTTTACGAGACTTATTCAACAGTAGAATTACCAAAAGGTATGCCTAAAGATATCCTTAAGCACTTTGAGCGCGTTAAAGTGCTAAATCAACCGATGAAAATGAGTTTAGTTACAGGTAAACCATCTGAAGCTAAGCGTGGAAGTAGAAGTAGTAAACCTGAGTCTAAGGATAAAGGTTTTGCGAAAAAACGGGGTCGCCCATCAGCACCTAAGTTTTAGGACTTTAATTCATCTTAAACCTCTGCATCTTATGGCAGAGGTTTTTTTTCATTTAAATTGTTGCCAGCATTTTTGGGTAACGTGATAAAATCAATCATCGCCAATAAAGTCATTCCTGCCACCATAAATAATGCTAACCGAAAATCTTCAACCATTATCTGATTATGTCCATTATAGCTTGACGCAATAAATAGAAATAAGGCACTTAAAACAATGCCTAGCACGTTGTTTAGTTGTTGAAAAAGGGTTGATAAAATATTAGCGCTTTGCATTTCGTTTTTTTCAATTTCTGAAAAACTTAAGGTTGTTATTGTAGTAAATTGGATCGAACGTGCACCGCCAGAAAAGAATAGAACCAATATAATCCAAATGATTGGTGTTTTTGGCGTGAAGAGCGCACACAATACAAAACTAAATGACAATAATAGACCATTAACGATTAGAATTTTACGAAACCCAAACTTGTGAATTAAAGGTGTATTAATGGTTTTGAAAATGATATTTCCTGCGAATAGTGAAAGTAATAAGGAACCAGCTGTTAATGGTGACCATCCAAAACCGACTTGAAACATTAGTGGTAAAATAAATGGAGCACTGTTTAAACCCATCCGTATTAGTGAACCTCCAAAGAAGGTCATTCTAAATGTGCGTTTTGAAAATGCGTATAGGCTAATTAATGGGTATTGTGTATGCGTGAGATGATAATAGGCGAAGATTAATATTAGGCAACCTGCAAAGGAAGTGCCGAGAGCTAGCCATAAACGACTATTTGAGTGGGAAACCATTTCAAGTCCATACACAAACAATAATAAGCCTAAGCCACAAGCGATAAATCCAACAATATCAAATGAGCGTTTTTCAGGTAGTTCTTTAGGTAATAGGTGATGAGCGAAAAATAATGCAATAAAGCCTAATGGAATATTGAGGATAAATATCCAATGCCAAGTGAGATATTGGGCAAAGAATCCACCAATAATTGGTCCCATCAATGGTGCAATTAAACCTGGCCAAACGAGAATTGATATTGTGCTAACAAGATGCTGTTTTTCAGTTCGACTTAGTACTACTGTTCTACCTACTGGCACCATTAATGATCCCCCTAAACCTTGAATCAATCTTGCGATAGTAAACATGGTTAGGTTAGTCGATAAAGCACACAATATTGATGCCAACATAAATAATATAATTGAAATCGAGAAGACACGATAAGCTGTAAATCGATTTGCGATCCAGCCACTCGCGGGAAGGCCAATTGTAAGTGCTAACATATAGGCGCTAATACCGATAGATAAATCTTGTGGATTAGTTAAAAATGATTTCGCCATTGCGGGAATTGCTGTGGTTATCACCGTAGCGTCTAGATTTTCCATGAAGAAGGTTGCCGCTACTAAAATAGCCATTTTACGAACGTGATTATACTGTTCCATAATATTACAAATTAATTCAAAAATATAAAAATTAGGAACTAATATACGCTAAAAATTTTTGCCGTGGTAAAGCTTTTTTACATTTTGCCCTTGGTGTTTATTCAGAGTATACTAATACCAATTCAATCGGTGAACAGAGGTATAGGATGACAGATTCTCTAAATAAATGTAAAGCTAATGAAACACCAGCTTGTTGTTGTGTTGATGTCGGCACAATTATTGATAATGAAGATTGTAGTGCAGAATATGAAAATATTTTCACAACTGAATCAGAAGCAAAAGCAAAATTAGCCTCTTTGACACAAGCAGCTAAAGATGTTGAAACAGAACCTTGCGAAATCAATAGCAGCATCGATAAAGTAGAAAATGGCTATAAATTGACAGCTAAATTCACTTTCTGTTGTGGTGCAGAATGTATGATCTTCCAATTAAAATTACGTTAATCCCTGTTTTATGAAGATTTGTATTATGAGGCATGGTGAAGCAGGTTTTTCTGCTTCATCTGATGCAAGTCGATCATTGACTGATTTTGGTAGAAAACAAGCCAGTTTGGCTGGTATATGGCTTAATCAGCAAGATTTCAAATTTGATTTAGGGTTAGTTAGTCCTTATCTAAGAGCACAACAGACTTTCTCTGAATTGTCTTCATACTGCCACATACCTAAAGTTGAAACTGATAATTTTTTGGTGCCAGGTGGAAGTCCTTCCTATATTGCCGATTTATTAATGACACTTCCCGCTCGTGGGATCGAGAATGTAATTATTGTTTCCCATCTTCCTTTAGTTGGTTATTTGGTTAATGAATTATGTCCAGATGTTTCACCACCAATGTTTCCTACAGCTGCTATTGCTTGTGTTGAACTATCACCCAATGCGGCAGGAAAGTTAGAATGGTTTCATGTAGTGGAATAAAAAAACTTAATCTTTTTGATTTACCGTTAACAGGTCGAACGCTGATCGAAGCGTCGGCTGGGACTGGTAAAACCTATTCGCTCGCATTCATTTATCTCCGGTTATTACTTGGGATTGGTAAAAATAACTATCCTACACCGCTCGAGGTTAATCAAATTTTAGTTGTGACTTTTACAAAAGCTGCAACTCAAGAACTTAGATCGCGAATAAGACAAAATATCCAAGAACTGCGTTTAGGACTTTTACAAGGTCGTCATGAAGATCCTATCTATCAACAGCTAATTGATTTAGTTGAAGATACAGATGATGCTATCCAAAGACTAACTCAAGCTCAACAATCAATGGATGATGCAGCGATTTATACTATCCATGGTTTTTGTCAACGCATTTTAACTAGCCATGCTTTTGAATCTGGGGTACTGTTTGAGCAGACGCTAATTACTGATGAGCAAGACCTAAAGTTACAAGTTGTCCAAGATTTTTGGCGTCACTATTTTGTTCCGCTTGATAGAGCGTTAGTTTATTTAATTCTTGATTATTGGCAAGATCCAAAATCGTTATTATCAGATATTAATCCTTATTTAAATTTTGAATTTGATCAATCGCAAGAAGAGAATTTTGACATTACTAAAAAGATCGAGCAGTTTTATCGAAAACATCTTGAGCAGATCGAATTAGTTAAAAAACTGTGGTTAGATTCTGTTGCAGATCTTCCTGAAATCATTGCTCGATCAGGAGTTAATAAACAATCTTATAATAACCGCTTTTTACCGAATTGGTTTGCTAAAGTGACTGCTTGGGCCCAATTACCCACCCAATCATTCAAAATACCTAGTGAATTAACTAAATTTAGCCAATCGATTTTAATTGAAAAAACTAAGCAAGATAAAGATCCTCCTGTTCATGTTGTTTTTGAAAAGATCGATCGGTTATGCAATAGTGCTATTGATTTACGTAGCGAAATTTTAATGGATATCGTTAGCGTCATTCAAAAAGGTATTTATGCGCAAAAAGTTAAACTTGGTAAGATGAGTTTTGACGATTCATTAAGCCAGTTAAATCGCGCCTTACGAGCTAGAAATGGAAAGCGATTAGCACAAAGTATTGCGCAAAAATATTGCGTGGCTTTGATTGATGAATTTCAAGATACTGATCCTGTGCAATATAAAATCTTTGATCGTATCTATGGTCGTTATCCTGAATCAACCGGTTTACTGTTTATTGGTGATCCGAAGCAAGCTATTTATAGTTTTCGTGGTGCGGATATTTTTACTTATCTAAAAGCGAAATTATCAACCGGTGAAAATAATTTTACTATGCAGGTTAATCATCGCTCCTCATCGTCTATGGTTGATGCAGTCAATGCACTATTTAGCAATCATGATAATCCTTTTATTTTTGAAAATATTTCTTTTTTTCCAATGGAAAGTGCTGAAAGAAATCAGCATAAAGGATTGATCGTCAATCAACATGAAGTTAATGCGTTAACAGCCTATTTATTACCTGATGAAGTTACCACAAAAACAGATTATCAAGAACATATTGCTAGCTGTTGCGCTAAGCAAATTGTGACTTGGTTGACAGATCCAACAATTTTGATAAAAGATAAAGATGAGCATCGTTCAATCACCACTGCAGATATTGCGATTTTAGTCCGAACTGGGCGCGAAGCCGAAATCATCCAACAAAAATTGGCTGCTTTTGGGGTTAAAAGCGTTTATTTATCCAATCGTAATAGCGTATTTCTATCTAAAGAAGCACAAGAGATTCTTTATCTATTACAAGCTGTTTTAATGCCCGAAAATGAAGCGGCTTTGCGTTTAGCTTTAATGACGACCCTATTAGGGCAAACAATGGCTGAGCTGGAGCAAATTATCGATGATCAAGATAAATGGGAAGGGTTGATAGAGGAGTTCAAACAGTACCAGATTATTTGGCAATATTATGGTGTATTAGTAATGTTGCGGCGGATGATGAAAAAGCGTAAGTTAGCTGAAAATATCCTAGCTAGCCCAAATGGTGAGCGTACATTAACTAACTTTATGCATTTAGGCGAATTGTTGCAAGAAGCCGCTGATGAACTAGATAGCCCACATGCTTTGGTTCGTTGGTTATCTAGGCAAATTGTCAGCCCTGACTCTAATATAGAAAATCATGAACAACGCTTAGAAAGCGATGAAAATTTAGTAAAAATTATTACGATCCATAAATCAAAAGGTTTAGAGTTTCCTATTGTATGGTTACCATTTGCTGCCCAATTTCGTAATTCAGATAGTCAGTTTTATCATGATAAAAATAATGATTATCAACCCACTTATGCTTGGTTATTAACCGATGATGTCAAACAACAAATTGAAGATGAACGTTTAGCTGAAGATCTACGATTACTTTATGTGGCGATGACGCGCTCAATCTATCATTGTAGTGTTGGCTTAGCATCATTGAAAAAGAGTCAATCAGCAATTGATTATTTATTAAAAGGCCAATTACGCTCGATTGGTAAATTTGCAGATTTGGTTGAACTACAATTACCTATATTGGGGGAGCAGTATACTGCCACAGAAGCTCCTAATATGTTACTGGCTGCTAATGAATTTAAACGTAAATTATCTAATAGTTGGCGAGTGACAAGCTATACCGAGTTACAAAAACATAACAATGGTTTTAATTTAGCTAGTGATTGGAGTGAGAGTCGTGTACCGCCAGATGCTTCTTTATTATCTGAGGTGCAATATGATATTCATCATTTTCCAAAAGGTGCTTATGTTGGTACATTGTTACATTCCATTATGGAAAATTTAACGCCAAGTAATGCCGATGAATTATGTACAACTACGATTAAAAAATTGGGTTTGGATGAACCTTGGTTAAGGGTACTAAATGATTGGCTTCAACAAGTATTAACAACTAAACTACATCAAGATTGTTCGACATTAGCCAGTATTTTAAATAGCAAATGCATTAATGAACTACAATTCTATTTTCCTATTCGCCATGCCGTGACTAGCTCGCAACTAGATAGTTTATGCAAACAATACGATGATTTATCTAAACAGTGTCCACCTTTAGATTTTGAAACGGTACAAGGCATGTTAAAGGGATTTATCGATTTAGTGTTTGAGTATCAAGGTAAATATTATATTGTTGACTATAAATCAAATTGGTTAGGTGATGGTATAGAGGCCTATACTGAGCAAGCATTAAATCAAGTAATGTGTGAGCATCGTTATGAATTGCAATATCAACTTTATTGTTTGGCGTTGCATCGATTTTTGCGAAGTCGTTTACCCGACTATCGATATGAAACTTATTTTGGCGGAGTTTACTATTTATTCTTACGTGGACTTCCGGATAAAGGCGTTTTTTACCATCTACCAAAACAAGAGTTTATTGAGAAACTTGATAAATTGTTTGATGGTGAGAATTTAGCTTAAATAAAAAGGCACAAATAGTTGTGCCTTTAATTTTTTGAAGAAATTATGTGAATCAACATTTAAATTTTAGTTGATATCGATAATGTTTATCGGTTAGTAAATATTCACTGTGAACATTTGGTGTCCAAGAATCATCACCGCCTATTCCCATATGATAAGCATCAATACTGACATAGGCGTCTTGTTGTGGTTCTAATAAGTGTCTATGGCTTTTTTCCATCAACTGTTTTGTTCCATATTGATTGATGTTAAATTTAAATTGATGACCAGTAATCGTCATCTCATTAAGTGTTAATTGTTTTACATCACAGCGTAGGCCGTTTTCACATGGATAAATGTAAGGTGTGTAAAGTTCAGAAAATGGTAATGACCAATCACCAAAAATCGCTGAAGTTTTTCGATCTGGATAATTTTCATGTGGTCCTAAGCCAAGCCATTTCACCTGTTTTGGTATCCCTTTTAATTGATACGTCAAACCTATACGAGCTGGTGCTGGCATGTCATTGGCAATGTCCACTTCAACTGAGATAGTTAAGATACCATCTTGATCAAACTGATGTACCCACTTACTTTGAATAACTTTGCGTTTTTTCACTGAGTAGCTGTGCAAAACTTCAATGATCACATAATTCTCAGTTTGTGATGCTCTTATTGCTAAACATTTGTGGCTTAAATCAAAGTAACCCGCCGCCTTCCACTGTTCGACCCATGCATATGGATTGTTATTACTGTCAAAGTCACCACTAATTCCAATATCATTATCGATTGGTGCTCGTATAAACTGATCAGCAATAGCGCTGGCTAATAGTGGTTTTTTGTTTTTGCTCCATTGACTAAGTTGGCCAGTTTTTTTGTTGATTTGCCAACTTTGGTTCTTCCAATTAACAACAAATTCGTTTTTATTTTCAGTTAATTTTAGTGATGTTTTATTGTTACTAAATGCTAATTGTGGAATAAACCTATTGGTTAATTTAAATTGTTCCCAAGCCACAACGTGTTTTGCTGGAGACCAAGTAGTAGCTCTATTTTGGATGACTCTGAGTGATAAGTGTAATTCTTCACCATCAAAGTTATTATCAATGTCATCTATAAGTTTGAGTTCAATAGGGTTATTAGGTGAAATAGTCAGTTTAACTTTACCACTCAGTTGGATTTTACCATCAACCAACAATTCCCATTCTAATGTTTCATTGTTAGTAGTATAAAATAAATACTCACTCTTTACTTCAATAACTAATGGTTTTTGGTTTACAAGTTTAAATTGGAAAGGTTGTTGTACTTTTTTAGCTTCAATTAAACTTGGGTGTGCTTGGCGATCAGGAAACACTAAACCGTCTAAACAAAATTGTCTATCATGATACGCTTCACCAAAATCACCACCGTAAGCCCAATAACTTTCGCCAGATTTGGTATGGCAACGAATACCATGATCAGCCCATTCCCAAATAAATCCTCCTTGTAATCGAGGATATTGTCTAAAGGCTTGCCAATATTTATAGAATGCACCTAGACTGTTTCCCATTGCATGAGCATATTCACATAAAATAAGTGGTCGTTCTTCATCAGGCATGGATATCCATTTTTTTATCGCCCATTTAGCCACATTAGGATGAGGTTGATCTTGTTCAACTCGGGCATACATAGGGCAAATAATGTCAGTAGCTTTAGTATTGGCACCACCACCTTCATATTGTACTGGACGAGTTGGGTCATTGCTTTTTATCCATGAATATAGTGCATCATGATTTGCCCCGTGCCCTGATTCATTTCCTAATGACCAAATAATTATGGCAGGATGATTTCGGTCACGTTGAACCATGCGAGTTACTCGTTCACTATAAGCTGCTAACCAACGAGGATCGTCAGATAATCGAGACATTGGGAACATGCCGTGCGATTCAATATTGGCTTCATCAACTACGTATAGTCCAAATTCATCACAAAGTTCATACCAACGAGGATCGTTAGGGTAATGGCTGCAACGTACAGCGTTGAAGTTGTGCTGTTTAATTAACTTGATATCGTGCAACATGGCTTGTTCGGTAACAGCATAGCCCATATCAGGATAAAATTCGTGACGGTTAGTTCCTTTAATAAGAAGTGGTTTACCGTTTAAACAGAGTTGCCCATGTTTGATTTCAACAGTTCGGAAACCAATATTATAAGCCTCTGATTCAATCAAGCCGGTTTTCTTATGATTTAAGCTAACAACTAATCGGTAAAGATTTGGGGTTTCGGCACTCCACAATTGTGGTTTATTGACGGGAATATGGCATGTCATTCGGTCATTATATCCACCTTTTTCATCAACAAAAGATACTCCGATTGGTTGCGTTTGTTCAAGAATGAGTTTGTCTTTTTGCCATAACTCAATACCGACATTTAGCATGTCCATTTCACTGTCATGCTTTACGTTAACTTGCAATGTTAATATTGCATTTTGATAGCAAGCGTCAAGCTCTGTTTTAACATGGATATCACTTAAATGTGATTTTGGTTTGTTAAGTAGTGAAACTCCACGGAAAATACCACTTAATCGCCACATATCTTGATCTTCTAAATAACTACCATCACACCATTTCAATACTAATACAGCAATTCGATTTTCACCTTCTTTTAAAAAAGGCGTTAAATCAAATTCAGCAGCGATGCGACTGTCTTGTGAATAGCCAACCCAATTGCCGTTACACCAAAGATGAAATGCTGAGCTGACACCATCAAATATAATTCTTGTGTCCCCTTTATTTAACCATTTTTTATCAATTTTAAAATAGCGAGAATAGCAACCAGTTGGGTTATCTTCAGGAACAAATGGGGGATTATAAGGAAATGGATATCGGATATTAGTATAAACAGGCGCATCATAGCCATGTAATTGCCAATTTGATGGAACTGGAATAGTATTTTTATCTATTTCTTTTTTTAACCATGATACAGGTACTTGTTTAGGATTTTGATAATAACTAAAAAACCAGTCACCATTAAGTGAAATAATGGCACTTGAATCAGCATTATTTTTAGCACTTTGCTTGTTTCGCCAACTATGAAATTTTGGATGGGTATCAAGTTTGTTCATGCTTAATACAGATAGATTATTCCAATCTTGTCTGTTGATAATATCATCTAGGGACGGATTCATAAGCCTCTCCATTTGTTCAAGTATATCTGATAATGTCTAAAATCTTTTTTGACTTTTTAATTATAATGATTCAATTATTGAAAACAGTGATCAAGTTAACATTTGTGTAATCGAATACATTTTTATTTGATTGACTTTATTTTTATAATTTTAATTTTTTATGTATGCGATTACATTGGTAGGTATACTTTGATTAATTTATACTTTGTATCAATTATTCAATTGGATAGACTGAATACCGTTTAGAGAGGGTGGGCGTATATATATTAATTAAATTTGCTGAAGGTGATTCGCCTTTTGCCAAGCATAATGCCAGTTCCGCAGCTTGTTCAGCCATTGTATGAAGTGGGTAACGGATGGTGGTTAATTTTGGATGTAAATAGC
Source organism: Gilliamella sp. B2911 (assembly GCF_026536965.1). Classification (NCBI taxonomy): domain Bacteria; kingdom Pseudomonadati; phylum Pseudomonadota; class Gammaproteobacteria; order Orbales; family Orbaceae; genus Gilliamella; species Gilliamella sp. B2911. Next base: position 366,182 of record NZ_JAFNNA010000001.1, read on the forward strand.
GCGCAAGTAGCAAATCATCAAATCCAATAATGGAAATTTCTGCTGGAATTTTTATGTCGTTATCATATAACACTGACATTGCACCAGCGGCCATTGAGTCGTTATAACAGGCAATTGCGGTAATTTCTCGATTACGTTCTAATAGTGACATCATTGCTTGTTCTCCTCCTTCTTCATTAGGTGAGGAGAAGGCAATAAAGTTTTCATTAACATCAATATTGTGTTCAATTAATGCATCTTTATAGCCTTGTAACCGATCGGACGAGTCAGAAATTTCATGGTTAGAGCATAAATATCCAATTTTAGTATGTCCATGCTGGATTAAATGTTTTACGGCTAGATATGAACCATAACGGTCATCTAGAGCAATACAACGCTTTTCAAAACCTTTCAATAGCCGATTGATTAATACCATCCCTGGCACTTGCTCCATTAATTTTATCAATCTGCTATCGGGTAACATTTTTGCATGAACAACTAGTGATGAGCAGCGATGCTCTATTAAGTGAGTTATTGCATTATATTCTTGTTGTTCATTATGGTAACCATTACCAATTAGCAAAAAATGTCCTGTTTTGGATGCAACTTTTTCTACCGTGCTAACCATAGCGCCAAAAAAAGGATCGGATACGTCAGCCACAACAATTCCAATAGTATTAGAGTTTTGTTGTGATAATGCACGAGCATTAGCATCAGGATAATAACTTAATTTTTCCATGGCTTTTTTTACGGTTTCGCGTGTGGTATCACTAACGTTTTCGGCGTTGTTAATCACTCGCGAGACTGTCGCAACAGAAACTTTAGCTAAATGTGCAACATCTTTTATTGTCGCCATAAAAAAACCTTTTAAATTATTACCGTAACTTTTTTAAAGTTTATTATTAGTTTGGTGTTGGTATCAAGTTAAGTAGAACTGTTAATAACTAAGCCAAAAATGATTCATAATGAAGTTATGAAATATTACAGAATACGTTCTTACTTATCTTAAATAGCTGATACAGATATCTGCTCACTTTTATGACTTAATGTATGATAATAAAGCAAAATTTTGGCTTTGCCAACAAAGCATTGACGCCTGAATCGTTTCAGTTGTAATTTATTAATAAGGGGAATGATTAATTGACTAAATTCCCCTCAAATTAGTTAAATTTTAACCAGTTCGTACTATTTTGCCGTAACTTTTATTAACATTGCGGTAGCAGGATCGAGTACAGGTAATGGTAAGCCGATATTCATTAACCAATCTCCTGACAGTGTGGTATCTGTTGTCATCCATTTTGGAAATGATTTCATGGCGTGACCATTTACTTTCGGATCAATGTGATCAGGTAGATCTAGAATTTCGATTTTGTATTGCTTATCAGCTAATAATCCAACTAAGCGTAAGTTACCACTTAATGCATAAGTCGGTAATGCCAATTGCGCTATAATAAATGCTGCTTCTTTTTTATCCTGACTGACCACACCATAGCTTTGCATAGCTGCGCTATCATCAACATCTAAACGAACACTATTACCACTATGCAATAATGGGCGTAGCTGTTTATGTAAACGGATATAATGAGTAAAACCTTTTTGTTCTTCTGCCGATTCTTTCACTGGATCGAGCTCAACACCCATATGTCCAAATAATGCTGTTAAACCTCGTAAATTCATATCTAATTCACGATAGGTGGTGTGACAAGTTTTGCCACCGATATGAGCACCCATTACCTCAGGTGGGAAGAAGTAGCTCATACCTCGTTGTATGATTTGTCTATCTAATGCATCATTCGAATCTGAGGCCCAAAAACGTTGAGTACGTTTTAACACTTCAAAATCTATACGACCACCACCAGAAGAACATGATTCAATTTCAACATTAGGATATTTTTCTTGCAGAATATCCATTAAACGATAAACCGCATTAGTTTGTCCAACTACAGCTGGGTGACCTTCGTGGCCTGCCTGAACAATTTCTCTATTCATATCCCATTTAATATAGTCAATATCATAACTACCGAGTAACCAATTTAATCTTTCGAGTAGATAATCAAATACCGCTGGATTTTGTAAATCAAGTAAGTATTGATGACGGCCTTCAGGTTGATTGTAGCCAGGTAATTCAAGTAACCAATCAGGATGTGCTCGATAAAGATCAGAGTTTTTACTGATCATTTCTGGCTCAACCCAGATACCAAATTCCATTCCTTGTTTTTTTACATGTTTGATAACTGGTTCAAGTCCTTTTGGATATTTGCGTTTATCTAAATACCAATCGCCTAATGCTTGATAATCATCATCACGTTTGCCAAACCAACCATCATCAATGATAAAACGTTCAACACCCAGTTGTGCTGCTTTTGTCGCCATTTTCATGATGTAATCTGGGTTGTGATCGAAGAAGATTCCTTCCCAAGTATTAAGATGGACAGGACGAGGTTTATCGCTTGCGAAATGAATAATATTTTGGCGTAAAAATTGATGGAAATGCTGGCTCATCTTATTTAAGCCTTCATTACTATAGGTTGCATAAAGCCAAGGAGTACTTAAAGTTTCACCTTTAGCTAATGATATTTCTCCAGCAAGATAAAGCGCTTCGGCTTGGATGAAGCGCTTACCATTACTTTTCACTGCAACTTGGATACGATGATTACCACTCCAACCTAAATGGATACCCCAAACTTCACCAGTTTGTTCTTTAAATCCATCGGTACCAACTACCATACCCGGAAAGTATTCGTGTGAAGTACGACCACGGCGGTTTTCTTGCAGGTATCCACAATGTTCGATTTTTGTTCTGTGAGGAAAGAACTCTTTAATCCAACGACCACTAAATGCCATTAATTCTTGTGCACGTTCAGGAATTGGTAATGTTACAGATAAACGATTGACTTGATATGGTTCTTTACCTAGATTAGTCAGACTATTTTGGCATTGTAATACACCGGTTTCGTCTAAAATCAGCTTACTAGTCAAACGAAGTTTTGCAATACTATCTTCACTAATTATAGTTATATCATTTTTTTTCTTGGTTACTTTTTTGGTAACAAAAACTGGTGACCAATCTTTACCATTTCGATGACCTTCTAGTCCTGGAGTGCTAAAGTTTCCTACTCCTTCCTCAGGACAAAGGGTGAACGGGACATCGATATCAATACGTGAATTGGGTACGGCAGGTATAAGCATATCGATATCATCAAGATTTACGGTTTGTAATCGTTTACCAAAATAGCAGAGTTCAGCATAAGGTTGGGTGCGTAAGATAATATCTATATCGCGGGTTCTAAGATGGCAATTCATATTCTCTCCAAAGGTTAATCACTTTTCCGATATAGAATAATAATAATTTTCATTAATTAATATGATTAATTTTTAATTTTGTGATTAAGATCTCAATTAATGTAATCGTTTCCATTTTATTTTTCTAAAATGGTTAATTAAGCAATTTTTATTGCAAATGGTTGTGCGAAAAGGCAGTATTTTATGTTATTATGATTTTTAATCATGGGTGAAATTTTAAAATATTATGAAAAATATTATTACTTTATTTTCTTTAATTACGCTGGTTTTTAGTGTTGAAGCAGCAGATAAATATGTGACTGAAAATGTTGATATTTATCTTCGCCGCGGTCCAGGTTCCCAATATGCCTATACGAATGCTGTTAAAGCAGGGGAAAAAGTTGCAGAACTAGAGAAAAGCGCTGACGGTAAATACACCCGGATACAACTTCCTAACGGTAGCTCGGCTTGGATTGAATCAAATAAACTAAAAGATCAACCTAGCCTTAAAGTACTTGTCCCAACGTTAGAGTCAAAACTTGCGGAATATAAAGATAAGGTTGATAACGCAGAGCAGTATAGACAAAATGCTATCAATGATTATTCCGAAAAATTAAAACAAGCCGAACAAACAATTGAAAGCCTACAAGCTAGAAATAAAGAATTAGAACAAATCAATAAATCACAAGACACTAAACTTGAATCAATGCTAAATCAAGTTGATGACAAGCGACGAGACCTTATTGTTACTTGGTTTACTTATGGTGGCTTAGTAGCTGGTGGTGGATTCCTATTAGGTTTAATTTTGCCAGCTATTATGCCGGGTCGCCGCAAAAAAGATCGCTGGATGCGCTAAATGAGCAAATTCTATCTTGTTGGCGGTTCTGTTCGAGATAGATTATTACATCTTCCTCTTGTTGATCGAGATTGGGTTGTAGTTGGTTCTACACCCGATGAGCTTTTAGCTCTAGGTTATCAACAAGTTGGTAAAGACTTCCCAGTCTTTTTACATCCCATAACAAAAGAAGAATATGCCTTAGCTCGAACCGAGCGAAAATCGGGTAAAGGCTATACTGGATTTATTTGTGACTTTAGTAAGGATATTACCTTAGAGCAAGATCTTATCCGCCGAGACCTGACTATTAATGCTATCGCCATGGATGAAGATGGTAATCTTGTCGATCCTTATCATGGTATTGATGATATCAAACTTAAATTATTGCGTCATGTTTCCCCTGCGTTTAGAGAAGATCCTTTACGAGTGTTACGAGTTGCTCGATTTGCTGCTCGTTATTATCATTTAGGTTTTAGAATCGCATCTGAAACACAAAAGTTAATGGAAGAAATGGTTTTAGCTGGAGAAATAAATACTCTTACTCCAGAGCGTGTTTGGAAAGAGACCGAGAAGGCATTAGCAAGTGCCGATCCACAAGTTTATTTTCAAGTGTTAAAACAATGTGGTGCTTTGGCGATATTATTTCCATCATTAATTCTTTCTAATACTGTTGCAGATGCATTAAAGAAATCTACTTTATTAACCGATGATTTAACGGTTCGTTTTGCAGTATTATTTGGTGAATTAGCAACTGAAGCAGAGAAACTTTGTTCACAAATTAAAGCACCAAATCAATATACAAAATTAGCGATAATGGTGCAGCAATACCATCTTAAAGTTGAAAACGTGACACAATTAACAACTGAACAAATTATTGATTTATTCAATCGAATAGATGTTTGGCGTAATCCTCATCATCTTAATCAATTAATTATTGCTAGCCAATCTTATGCTAAAACAGAATCATTTCCACAAGCAAAGTACCTAGAAAAGGCATATAAATTAGCTCATGGCGTCAATGTTCAAAATATTATTGCTGAAGGTTATAAAGGAAAGTTGATTCAAGATGAGTTACAAAAAAGGCGAATTGAAGCGTTATTAAACGGTATTTGATTGCATCTTAATCAATTGTCACTTTTTTTCAAAATATCTAAAAAAAAGGGTTGACGATTTGCCGTAACACAAGCATAATGCGCCTCGCAGTGTTGGTTATGACGTTGCGAATGAAATGGCTACGTAGCTCAGTTGGTTAGAGCACATCACTCATAATGATGGGGTCACAGGTTCGAATCCCGTCGTAGCCACCATTAAGATTAAGTTATACTTTAACCGAAAGTATATTATGCGGGTGTGGCGAAATTGGTAGACGCACCAGATTTAGGTTCTGGCGCCGCGAGGCGTGGGGGTTCAAGTCCCTTCACCCGCACCATTTAATCTTAATATCTATCCTTTATTGGGGTATAGCCAAGCGGTAAGGCAGCGGGTTTTGATCCCGCCACGCCCAGGTTCGAATCCTGGTACCCCAGCCATTCCAATCTGCAAATTTTGATATCTATTAGCTAATCTGTTTTGCTTTTTACATTCTTAGTTATTCCTTTCACGGGTATGGCGGAATTGGTAGACGCGCTAGATTCAGATTCTAGTTCCGAAAGGTGTGCGAGTTCAAATCTCACTACCCGTACCAGATATCTTTTCTCCTTTATAATTGGGGTATAGCCAAGCGGTAAGGCAGCGGGTTTTGATCCCGCCATGCCCAGGTTCGAATCCTGGTACCCCAGCCATTAAGACCTAATTTAATACTTTAGTTTGCTGTCGAGAAATGAATTAATGTGCAGTCAAACTTAAAAGTAATAATCATCGCACTTAAATCTACAAGCGCAATGATTAGAACAATTATTATTTAAGTACACAGACGAAATATAATTCATTATTTTTTGGTTGCCACTCAATCGCTCCTATAGTCGTACCAACAGTATATTGATTGGTAGCATCTCGTTCATCAGATGTCCAATATAGATGACCTTTAGGAAAATGGTTACCCGGGTAGGTGTGGTGATAAAGTTTTCCTTCGTTTGTTATATTACCCCATTCTCCTAGAAGGCTATTACCAATCCTACGATAATAGTGATTAGTTGTAATAGCCAAACAGTTATCAGAATTATTATCTGACTTACATGGGCCATTGGTTATAAGGTTTTGGTCGCTATTGGTCAAATCCTCAATAGTAGGAACAACATATTTACCATTGCAAACACTTGCGCTTTGGTTGTAATGGTAAACATCTTGGCTTGGCGATGTGAACCATTTCTTAATCGTAAACGTGTATATATCTTCGCCATCAGATTTTATGGTAAAGGTAGGATTTACATCCGTTGCTTCACCTGTCAATTTTACTTGAAGCCCTGTATTAATTAGATGACTATCTATATCGCCAACAGTAATTTGGTTTATTTCTATATTCACGCCTTTTGAACTATTTGATGATGTTATCGTCGATAAATCAAATGGTGCTCCAGCTATAAACATAAGGAATCGGGCTTGATCAAATCCCGTTGTTGGAAACCCACCAGAACTTACTTTATTGACGAAACCAGAATCAATAACGTGTTGATTAGCATCCCCCCAAGTTAAATAGACCCAATCACCAGTATAATCCCGATTTTCGAAGAGGAATGAATGCACAATTGATGGACGATTGGCACAAACAGTTGGTTTGATTGCATTGTAAATCAAAAAATCTTTTTTAGCTCCTGGATAAACTTTATAATTTGGAACACCATATTGCGTTACTAAAGCAATAGAGCCTGAAATTCTAATATAAGGACTCCAACCTAATCTTGCCAACTCACAAAAAGTTCTGTTTCTATCTGATTCAAGTAATAAATAGGATTTATTATCATAGCGATAGAACCAATCTATTTTAAATCCCCCATCGGGTGGGGTTATTTGAGTTATACTATCTCCATCATCATCAGCAACTAATTGACTGTCAACTGGATTAGACATGGAAAAAGGTATCATTGTACCGTCAAGACCATAATTAGATTTTAACGATGTCATTAATTGATTAGGTGTGGTGGCATTGGGATCAACTTGAGGGAAATTGATATTTTTTAGTTGACGATTTAGGTCATTGATTCCCGTAAAAACCTGAGATTGGAATTTTATCCCAAAATATTGGAAGTTTTGTTGATCATACTCTCGGGAACCATTAACACCAACCGCATCAGGATCGATAAAATATGGGCGATTGCCATTAATAGATTGTGCTGTGACTGCTACCAGTGCAAAAGCTAAATTACTCATTAAAAATATCGAACTTGTTAATAAAACAATAAACCTTATTGAAAATTGAGAAAACTTTTTAAATTTAAATCCTTTCAATAACATCATGTTACCTTACCTTTTAATTCTTAAATTTAATAGAAAGATACAATCATTACGTTTCAATTAAGTTGATACTTATTTCAATGTTAAAAATGTGGGAAAATTAATTTATTGATAAAGATATTTTTTATTACTGACATGCAAAAATTGAATAAAAACTATCCATGCGGAAAAAAGAGTTTTTACGCATGGACAGCCTTGAAAAAATGATTATCTATATAAATTTACATAAACAGTTTGCGCTGTTTCAGCACGGTTATTAGATATTTCTTTTACATAGTAGAAGTGTGCATCGTTAGCGATAGCATATTTTTGTGCTGCTGCGCTAACTTCGCTGGTATTGTTAAATGTTCCATGGAAAACGATTGTTTTATATGGCTTCATGATTTTGAAGGCTTCGCTCGTAATTTCATAAGCATCTTGGCCTGCGATTGCTTTAGAAATGATAAAGTCACGAACTGGCGCCTCTTTTTTGTATAATGCAACATCAACATCTTGTTCACGATTTTTTACATCATCAGCAATAATTGAGTAAACATAAAACGCATAGGCATCTTTTTCAGAAGCGATTTTACTCGCTGCATCTAAAATTTCAGAAGTGTTATTATAATCGCCTTTAAATTTTACGACTGCAAATGGTAAATAATAAAGGGCTTTTGAACGAGGATAAAGCACAACACCGTTGTGAGTAACTTCTTCTTTGCTTACCGCAATAGGTGCATTTGATTTATAAACATCGGCATAAACAATTGCACGATCAGTTGATGTGCCTGTAGAAGGTTGTTCAATACCAGTTATATGATAATATTTAGCACCAACTTCGTCTGCAGCTTTTGATATATCATCTGCTGCATTTTGTGCTTGTAAGTAGCTACCGGTTACAGAGATTTCTTTGAAGGGAATTAAGTTATTACTTTCTTCTGCTGTTAATGGTAAAGCCGCATAAATATTGGCAATAGGTAGAGATAATAGTAAAGCTAATGCAATAGATGATTTATTATAACGTTTCATAATAATGTCCTTTGTATTTATGTTATAAAAATAAAAAAACAATCTGTAACGCTTATTCTATGAGGGTATTGCATGAGAGTATGAAAACGAAAAACGCTCTCGGGATCTATCTTTTACTAATTCTTTCAAACAGCTAGATAAAACAATGTGGAAATTGTGGAAAAGAAAAATAACCGTTAAATAGTATATATCAATTAGAATATTTGTGTAGGTATCACTTTAAATTTTTGTAAAGAATATATTTTTAAGCATTTTATGCTAAAGAAATATTACGATATTAAATAATATTATTTTTGTAATAAATCATCATATTATAGCTAAGCATTTATATTTATGGTGCTTATAAAACAATTAATTATCTGTGCAGTTAATCCCCAAATGACATAATCACCATACTGATAAAAGTGTACATCATGTTGCGATTTCTTTTGCCAATTTGCTGTGCGATTTGGAACTAATTCAAAAGGGAAATTATCATCAGGTTTAAAGCCAACAAACATAGTTGCTTTTTTGGGGGAATGCTCAATAAACCATTCTAATGGAACCGTAAAAACCGACTCAACTTCATCATGATTAATTTGTAAATTATCCAATTTATCTACATGCTCAATTTTTGCAACAAAAGGATAAATTATCATGCCTAATGAGGCATAAAATTTAGGTAATTGTCCTAATAGGGTAATTTGATCAAGCGTAATACCCAACTCCTCGAAAGTTTCACGTTTGGCGGTATATTCAGGGCTGATATCCGATAACTCAACTCGTCCTCCAGGAAAACAAATATCCCCTGGTTGCCATTTAAGTTTTTTTGAACGTACCTGAAAAAGCAGGTGCAATTGGTTTTCAATAGTGATAATAGGGATTAACACGGCAGCTTTATTCATGAATTGAAATTGGTTTTTGGTATTTTTCAAAGATTGTGATATTTTTTCTAGGGTGATCATAATATTTATTTCATTTATTTGTAAATTTACATTCTTTTTACGCTATAATAGAAAATTATTGGAGAAATTGTTCGTCAATAGTACATCTGTTTCACCTGAATAATGCTATGCAATACGATATAAATAATATAAAAAAAGAACTTGATGATCTTGCAATACTAAAACACGAACGTGCTCAAAGTGGTATGTCTCTGGAATTTCAGTGTGTCTTTTCATTATTGCCAGTTCTTTTTCATTTTAACCATCCCAATCTGCCAGGTTATGCGGGCGAAGAAACTCCATTAGGTATTGCGTATTATCAACCATCCAATGAAATTGTTGAACAGTTAAAAAATGAGTTCAATTTCAGTGAGGTAAATAAAAAAAATCACGCCAATATTTCAGCATTATATTCAATGGGTAGCACATGTTCCATCGGGCAATCTACCTCATCAGATCTTGATATATGGATCTGTATCGAAAATAGTTTATCTGATGTTAAAAAGCAAGCATTAATAAAGAAATGCAGATTAATAGAAACTTGGGCTGAAGATCTCGGCATTAAACTTACTTTATTTGTTGTTGACGTCGATCGGTTTATTAACCAACATCATGAATGTCTAATGGGGGAAAACTGTGGATCTGCACAGCACATATTACTACTCGAAGAATTCTACCGTTCAGCCAACCTTTTAGCAGGTAAACGACTGTTATGGTTTGCGATTCCTTCTAATTTTACAGTCAATGACGTCACTTATCCAACCTATGAAAAATGTGTCCAGGCATTAGTTGTATCGAATATCATCAAACGCGAAGAATGGATTGATTTTGGACCTTTGACGGGGTTATCTGCTGAAGAGTACTTTGGTGCAAGTTTATGGCAACTGTATAAAAGTATCGATTCACCATTCAAAGCAGTATTAAAAACATTATTACTTGAAGCTTATTCTTCGATCTATCCAAAAAATAGGCCTATCGCGTTTGATATGCGTGAATTAATTCAAAAAGGAGAAATCCATTCCCATCACTATCTTGATTCATACTCGATGTTATTGGATAGGATCTCAAACTATTTAACAAAGATTAGAGATTTTCAACGACTGGAATTAGTTAGACATTGCTTTTATTTAAAAGTGAATGAAAAATTGTCACAAAAAGCTAATTCATCGTCATGGCGACGTGACATATTAAATGAATTTGTGCAAAATTGGGGGTGGCAACAATCATTATTGGAAAAATTAGATGCTAGTAAAACTTGGAAAATAGAACAAGTTCGTGAAATACACGAAATATTACTACATACTATGATGACGGGTTATCGAAATTTGCTCAATTTTGGCCGTCGTAACAATTTAGATTCATTGATTAGCCCACAAGATCTAGCAATACTGACTCGCAAATTATATGCCTCTTTTGAAGTTCTTCCTGGTAAAATCTCTACATTGAAATTAAATATTTCTGATAATTTACAGGAAGATGTTTTAACTTTTATCCATGTTAAAGAAGACCGGATTAACCGAGCTGGTTGGTATGTTTATAACCAAAAACCTAAACTCAATTCGATTGTTGGACATCAATATCTAGAATATAGTAAATACTTAGTCAAATTAGTTGGTTGGTGTTACTTTAATGGTTTGATTTCAGATTCAACTCAATTTTACTATTATGATGGTGATGACCGTGATAACAAAAAAATCACCAAACTGATTGAAGATCTGAAAAATTACTTTCCAATTGATGTTCCAACAGCAACAGAAGAACAATTATATGGTCCGTGTGAAATACGCCATTTAGCAATCATATTGAATTTAGAAAACGATCCAACGGTTAATTTAAAGTTAGAAGATGAAATCAGCACTAATGTTCTAAACTATGGTAAGCAAGAATTAAGTTTGGTTAGCTCAATTGATTTGCTTTATCGTAATTCATGGAATGAAATTCGGGTCTTGCATTTTAGTGGTACTTTGTGCGTGCTAGAAGCTATAAAAGCTTTACTCAATCGTATGCACAAAGATGCTGATTTACCTAATTCGGTCGAAATTTTTTGTTATAGTAACCAGCTAAGTAATGAAATTAAAAATCAAATGAAAAGGCTGATGTACAATTGTGTTGATTTGAGATTATCGACAACTAAAAATAATTCAACACAAGTTAAGCCATTGAGAATTGATGGGGCGTCTTGGTATCTATTCTTCGAACGGTTTGGCGTTTCATTCCATCAATTTGAAAGTGCTATTGATTTTTATGGTGCAGTATCAAACAACAAAGTTCAAGGTAGACCGCTAAATATTTTAGATGAAAGTAATGAATTACCTAAAGAGATAGATAGCGTCGCTTATGAAGGTATTATTCAATTCTTTTTTGAAGATACCGCAAATGGATTTGATTTATACATTTTAAACGAGCATAATCAGATCGAAATTTACCGTAATTGTAACGGTACCAAAGAGAACATGGTCAAGGATATTAATGATTTTTATGTATTATCTGATGACCGCTTTACGTTTACCACCAGTAGCTCTGTTAATTTTAATTTACCGCAATTTTACCAAATTACATACAACGATGCTGGTGAACGCGAAATCTTCTTACTTAATTAGTTTTGTTCAAAAAGTATATTAAAAAAGTTGAGGAACGTACTTTTTTAGTATGCAACATGATAAAAAATAAAAGAATTAGCAATGAAAATGAAATTTCTATTAAAATAATGGGAACTTTTTTTAAATTTATGAATCTAACTGTTAGAGTGCACAATTTTGGGCCACACTAATAGTGATAATATAATGAGGGATGGCCTTTAATGGGGGAGCAAATAACAGACCAAGTTTTAGTAGATCGCGTTTTAAACGGAGATAAAAATGCGTTTAATTTACTTGTGGTACGTTATCAAAATAAGCTAGCTCATTTGGTATCACGTTATGTTTTACCTTCTGAAATACCTGATGTTGTGCAAGAAACTTTTATTAAAGCTTATCGTTCATTAAGCTCTTTTAAAGGTGAAAGTATTTTTTATACTTGGTTGTATCGAATCGCGGTTAATACTGCAAAGAATTACTTAACTTCGCAAGGCAGACGACCACCATCTTCGGATATTGATGCAAGTGAAGCGGAAAGTTACGAAGGTGCAGACTCATTAAGAGATGTCGATAACCCTGAAAGTTTAGTTCTTTCTAAAGAAGTTGAAAGAGTAGTATTTGAAGCAATTGAAGCATTACCTGATGATTTAAGAACCGCCATCACACTACGTGAAATTGATGGATTAAGTTATGAGGAAATAGCTGAAATTATGGGTACACCAGTCGGAACTGTGAGATCACGTATTTTTAGAGCACGTGATGCTATTGATGAAAAAATAAAACCATTAATTAGTTAGTGGTTTGAACAAATTAAAATAGGTAGCAAGAAATTAAGGTATCTACTATGCAAATAGAACAGAAGCAGCAACTTTCATTATTGATGGATGGTGAGTTTACAGACGATAACTTTGTTGATGTCGTTAGCCATGATGAAAGTTTGCAATCCTGCTGGCATCGCTATCATATCGCAAGAGAAGCAATGCGAGGAGAATTGCACGGTAGTTCATTAACATTAGATATTAGCAATCAAGTTGCTATGGCGATTGCGGATGATGATTTATACCCACAATTAACAGAGCAACCTTCTCAAGATGAGATTTCAATTCCTAAAGCTGAAAATCTATTTTGGGTGCGAATTAAAGATGTTGTGGCTAAAGTTAGCCAAGTTGGACTTGCTGCTTGTGTTACATTAGCAATTATTGCTGGTGTTCAATATCATCAAGGTCAATCGGACGATGCAAGTGGTGCTCCAACGCTTAATACTGTTCCTATGGGTGTTAATGTAGCTCCTGTTGGTGGAATACAACATAATGACAAGCAATTACTTGAAAAAAGACAATACGATAAAATTAGATTGCTCGTTCAAGATTATGAATTACAAAAAAGGTTAAATGCCCGTTAAATAAAAATGAATTTTCTATTTTCTTTAATAAAAATAAAGCTAAAACAGAGTAATAATTTTATTATTACTCTGTTTTTTATATTGTTTTCTGCCTCAACCATGGCAACAGAAACAAATGAAGCGTTAAATTTGTTAAATAAAATGAGTAAAGCGGTACAAATCAATGATTATCAAATTCATTTTGTATCACAAGATAGAGAACAATTTGGCTCAACTTTTGAATATAATCACTTAGGCGCAGCTAAAAAAGAAAATATTAATGCGCAATTGCTTTATCTTGAAGGTCCAGCAAAAGAGATTATCTTGCATAGCAACACCACCAGTTATTTTCAACCTGATAGCCCTTCATTTTCGATTGCTAGTTCTCGCATAACAGAGGCATTTCCTGATGTAATTTATAATGACTTTAATTCATTAGCGAATATTTATGATTTTATTTTATTAGGTAAAACTAGAACGGCAAATCGTGGTGCTCAATTAGTTAAAATAATTTCAAAAGACAAAGATCGCTATAGCTATGTTATATGGATCGATGATGAGACTTTCTTACCATTACGAATAGACTTAATTGATGATGATAATGACATTGTTAATCAATTAAAAGTTGTTGATATCGATGTTGATTTCGATGTTAAAAAATTCAAAAATTATATTGATAATCGAACTTACCCAATTTTATTATCAATTGAAAAACAGAATAATTTACTTGATGCTTGGCGCTTAGCATGGTTGCCAAAAGGATTTAAAGAAATAGCGGCGTATAATGTCAATTTTTATAGTTCTGATATTGCAACTAAATTGTTTTCTGATGGCGTATTTTCTTTTACAGTGAATGTCTCTTTAGAGCAAGCAAGTCAACCTAATCAACTTATTCAGCAGGGCGGAAGAACAATATTCTCAACCAATCTGGGTAACAAAAATATTATTATTATTGGTAATTTACCTGAAGGGACAATTGAAAGAATTGCCCAAAATATTGTTGAGAAATCGCCGTAAACCTCTCGATAACACTATGCTTACTGACCATTAATGTGTAGAATGTTTGCTTCTATTTTCGTGATTATTTGACTTGTTATTTATAGCCAATAACACTAACGATAATTAACAGTACATAACTAAAATATAACTTATTGATATGAATAAAAATATCCGCAATTTTTCAATTATTGCTCATATTGACCATGGTAAATCAACGCTTTCTGATCGTATTATCCAAATCTGTGGAGGACTTTCTGATCGTGAAATGGAAGCTCAAGTTTTAGACTCAATGGATCTGGAACGTGAACGTGGTATTACAATTAAAGCACAAAGTGTTACTTTAGATTATCATGCTAAAGATGGCCAAACATATCAGCTAAACTTCATCGATACACCAGGACATGTGGATTTTTCATATGAAGTTTCTCGTTCACTTGCTGCATGTGAAGGTGCATTACTTGTTGTTGATGCAGGGCAAGGTGTTGAAGCGCAAACTCTTGCAAACTGTTATACAGCACTTGATATGGACCTTGAGGTTGTACCAGTACTTAATAAAATCGACTTACCGGCAGCCGAACCTGAAAGAGTGGCAGAAGAGATTGAAGACATTGTTGGTATTGATGCTAGCAATGCAGTAAGATGCTCGGCTAAAACCGGAGTAGGTGTGGTTGATGTGCTTGAACAACTCGTTCATGATATCCCTGCGCCAGAAGGTGATTCGAATGCACCACTACAAGCACTAATTATTGATTCATGGTTTGATAACTATTTAGGTGTTGTATCACTAATTCGTATCAAGAATGGTGAGTTAAATAAAGGTGATAAAATCAAAGTTATGAGTACAGGAATGACTTATAATGTTGATCGCCTAGGGATCTTTACTCCAAAACAAATAGATAAAGACTGCTTGCATTGTGGTGAAGTAGGTTGGGTTGTTTGTGCAATCAAAGATATATTAGGAGCACCTGTAGGGGACACGTTAACTTTAGCAAAATCTCCAGCAGACAAGCCACTACCAGGATTTAAAAAAGTTAAACCTCAAGTATATGCAGGATTATTTCCAACCAGTTCTGATGATTACGAAGCATTTCGTGATGCATTAGGAAAACTAAGCCTTAACGATGCCTCGCTTTTTTATGAACCTGAAAATTCTGGTGCGTTAGGATTTGGTTTCCGTTGTGGTTTCCTTGGCTTATTGCATATGGAAATCATTCAAGAACGATTAGAAAGAGAGTATAATCTTGATTTAATTACTACTGCACCAACAGTAGTTTATGAGGTTTTGACTACTCAAAATGAAATTATCTATGTTGATAGCCCTGCAAAATTACCTGCAGTGAATAACATTCAAGAACTTCGTGAACCTATAGCTGAATGTAACATATTAGTTCCACAAACGTATTTAGGTAATGTAATTACTCTATGTGTTGAAAAGCGCGGTGTACAAACCAATATGGTTTATCATGGTAATCAAGTTGCATTAACTTACGAAATTCCAATGACTGAAGTTGTTTTAGATTTCTTCGACAAACTGAAATCAACTTCACGTGGTTATGCCTCTTTAGATTACAGCTTCAAACGTTTCCAAGTCGCTGACATGGTTAGGCTTGATGTATTAATTAATGGTGAACGTGTTGATGCATTAGCACTCATTACCCATAAAGACAATGCACCATATCGTGGGCGTGAACTAGTCGAAAAGATGAAAGATCTTATTCCGCGTCAGCAATTTGATATCGCGATTCAAGCTGCAATTGGCAACCACGTCATAGCTCGTTCAACAGTTAAACAACTTCGTAAAAATGTTTTAGCTAAATGCTATGGTGGTGATGTAAGTCGTAAGAAAAAACTTTTACAAAAACAAAAAGAAGGTAAAAAGCGCATGAAACAAGTAGGTAATGTAGAATTACCGCAAGAAGCGTTTTTAGCTATTCTACATGTTGGTAAAGATTAATCAGTTAAAGAGGATAAAAAATGGCTAACTTATTCGCCATCATATTAACAATAGCAACATTCATTACTGCGATCTTTTGGTTTTTAGAGAAGTACCGATGGAAACCTGCTAGACAACGTAAAGTTGAAGAGATTCGTAAGCAAGCTAATGGTGAAATTGATGGTAAAATTTTGGCAGAAGTTGGAAAACCTAAAGGCTGGATTGAAAATTTAGCTTCGTTTTTCCCTGTTCTTTTTGTGGTTTTTGTTATTCGATCATTTATATATGAACCATTTCAAATTCCTTCAGGGTCGATGATGCAAACACTATTAGTTGGTGATTTTATTGCTGTACAAAAGTTTTCATATGGATTACGTGATCCGATCACCAATACTGTCTTAATTTCAACTGGCCACCCAAAACGCGGTGAAATTGCGGTTTTCAAACACCCCGATGGATCAAATAGAGATATTATTAAACGCGTTGTAGGTTTACCTGGCGATAAAATTGTCTATTTGTCTAATGAAAAGAAAATTCTCATTTATCCAGCTTGTCAATCAACCGATAATAATTGTGTTGGTCAGCGTTCTGAACCATTAGATTTACATTATACTCAACCCCAAGCAAGTAATTGGAAAGAAGTGAAGGAAATGGGGAAAAACCCAGACTTCTATACAATAGAACAATATAAAGATAAGGGTATTGTTGATTCTAACTCTAGAATTACATTAGATATGAAAATTCAACAAGAAACCTTAGGTGAAATTACTCACGATGTTCTAACAACGCCTGGAAAAATGGATGATACAAGTTATTTTTATCATCAAAATGGTCAACCGATCGGAACATGGGTTGTTCCACAAGATAACTATTTTATGATGGGTGATAACCGTGATAACAGCGGTGACAGTCGATATTTTGGCTTTGTTCCGGAAAAAAACTTTGTTGGTCGAGCTACAACTATTTGGATCAGTTTTGAAAAACAACCTGATCAATGGCCAACAGGAATTCGTTTTAGCCGTATAGGTGGAATCCACTAACTGTGATGAAAAATTTGAATCAACTACAACAAGCTATTGGATATCAGTTTAAAAACACATCTTTACTTCAGTTAGCACTAACTCATCGTAGTGCTAATAAAATGCATAATGAACGCCTTGAATTTTTAGGTGATTCGATATTAAGTTTTGTCATTGCTGATGAACTTTATCATCGATTTCTCAAGCAAGATGAGGGTGATCTTAGTCAAATGCGAGCAAGTTTAGTATGTGGACAGACACTTGCTGAAATGGGAAAAGAATTCAAATTAGGTGATTACCTAATTTTAGGTCAAGGTGAATTAAAAAGTGGTGGTTTTCGCCGTGAATCCATTATCTCTGATGCAGTAGAAGCTATCATTGGCGCTATTTATCTAGATAGTGAAATTGAAAACATTCGCCGCATAATTTTATCTTGGTATCAAAAACGCTTAGATGAAATTCAACCTGGTATTAAGCAAAAAGATGCTAAGACACGTTTACAAGAATATTTGCAAGGTATACGACATGAAAGACCATGTTATTTAATTCTTGAAGTTACTGGCGACAATCATGAGCAAGAGTTCTTAATTCAATGTAAAATTGAAAACGATGATCACCAATACTTAGGGCGAGGTTTAAGCCGTCGCAAGGCTGAACAAGCCGCAGCTCAAGAAGCATTAAACCAATTAGGAATAAAATGACAGAATCAAAACAACATTGTGGATTTGTTGCCATAGTCGGAAGACCAAATGTCGGCAAATCAACACTATTAAACCAACTACTTGGTCAAAAAGTATCAATCACCTCACGTAAAGCGCAAACAACGCGTCACCGTATTGTCGGAATTGATACCCAAGGCGATGATCAAATTATCTATATTGATACACCCGGTTTACATATTGAAGAAAAAAGGGCGATTAATCGCTTAATGAATCGTGCCGCTAGCAGTTCAATTGGTGATGTTGAATTAGTTATTTTTGTCGTGGAAGGAACCCACTGGACTGAAGATGACGAAATGGTTGCAGGCAAACTCAAAGATTGCAAGGCACCTATACTGTTAGTTATCAACAAAATTGATAATGTAGCAGATAAAACCCAACTGTTACCGCATATCCAAGAAATTAGTCAAAAAATTAACTTTTTAGATGTTGTGCCAATTAGTGCAGAAAAAGGTGAAGGGATTGACATCATCAAAGATATTGTCAAAAAACATTTACCCGTTGGTGAACACCACTTTCCTGAAGATTATATCACTGACCGATCACAACGATTTATGGCTTCAGAAATCATTCGAGAAAAACTAATGCGTTTTTTAGGTGATGAATTACCTTACTCGGTTACGGTTGAAATTGAACAATTTAAAGTTGATGAACGTACTGGCATGTACCGCATTAATGGCTTAATCCTAGTTGAACGCGATGGACAAAAGAAAATGGTCATTGGCAACAAAGGTGAAAAAATCAAAAAAATCGGTATTGAAGCCCGTAAAGATATGCAACTTTTCTTTGATAACAAGGTGCATTTAGAATTATGGGTTAAAGTCAAAGCTGGTTGGGCTGATGATGAGCGAGCATTACGTAGTTTAGGTTATAGTGACGATTAATCTAACTCTCTAAAAAATCAGGCAAAAGTTTGCCTGATTTTTTTATCTACTTGCAGTAGATTGATATTATCCAAAAATATCTAATCCTGCCCATAATAAGCATTTTGTCCATGCTTACGGAAATAGTGTTTATCCAATAATTCTTGTTGGATTTTTATGCCGACATTTAGATTGCGTGTAGCTAATGCCATAGCAGCGACTTCTTCTAAGACAACAGCATTATGAACAGCATCATCTGCATTTTTTCCCCAACTAAAAGGACCATGTCCGGATACCAATACACTAGGTATTGCCAATACATCAATGGATCGTTTAGTAAACTCTTCAATAATCACTTTACCTGTATTGAGTTCATAATTGTTAATTATTTCAGTTGGTGTTAACTGGCGAGTGCAAGGAATATCTCCATAAAAATAATCTGCATGAGTTGTACCTAAAGCTGGAATATCTAACCCTGCTTGAGACCAAATTGTAGCGTTTCTTGAATGAGTATGAATAACTCCACCAATTTGTTCAAAAGCCTTATAAAGCTCAATATGCGTTTGTGTGTCGCTTGAAGGATTAAGTTTACCTTCGACTTTTTTACCATCAAGATCGACAATAACAATATCATTCACTTGCAACTTATCATAAGCGACTCCTGACGGTTTGATAGCAATAACACCGTTACTTCTGTCAATTGCAGATACATTCCCCCAAGTAAATGTCACAAGCTGATAATAAGGTAATAATAAATTTGCTGCTAAAACATGTTCTTTTAATTCAGTAAACATATTAACATCCTGTTTGATAATAAATAAAACATCAGGAATAAACATAAAACAATATCAATTGTTCTAATATAAACCTCAATGATCATCTCCAATATGACGAAGTTTTTTACCTAACATCAGATTTTTTTCGATACGTTCCAATGAAATATTTTTGGTTTCAGGTACAAAGAAAATTACAATGAAGATAAATAAAACATTCATGCCGGTATATAACCAAAATGTTTGAGCAACACCTATATGATTTAATAATGTAAGGAATGTTGCACCAATTATCATATTTGAAATCCAATTGGTCGCAGTTGAACAAGTCACACCAAAATCACGGCTTTTTAAAGGTTGAATTTCAGAACATAAAATCCACACCACTGGTGCTGCACTCATTGCATAACCACCAATACACATAATTGCCATTCCAACTGCTGCATAGGATGTAAATGATGATGGATTACCATTTTCGATAAGTTGCAAACAAATACCTAGTACTAATGTACCTAAAGCCATAATACCAAAACCAACTTTTAGAATTGGTTTTCGTCCTAACTTATCAACAGTAAAAATTGCAATAAATGTAGCTAACACAAAAGTAAGACCAACAATAATTGTAGCAATCATTTGTTGCTGGGTACTTTCAAATCCTGCAAGGCTAAAGATTTTTGGTGCATAGTACATAATAATATTCATACCGGTAAATTGTTGCATCGCTTGTAATGCCATACCAAGATAAACTGTTCTTCGTACATTTTTGTTTGCTTTAAACAGTGTCCAGCCTTCCTGTTTTTCCTGTAAACTATCCTTGATATCATTAAATTCTTGTTGAATTTTTACAGGATCGCTACGAATTGATTTTAAAACTTTCTCAGTTTCATTTAATCGTCCTTTTGATGCCAACCACCTAGGACTATTAGGCAGGAAAATCACTACTATAAACAATATGATTGCAGGTATAGAAATGATACCAAGCATCATTCGCCAATCACCTGTGTAGCTAAAATAGGTATCTGATAAAAATGCAACTAAAATACCAATTGTGACTAAAAGTTGGTAAGCAGCAATCATCTTACCGCGAATGTTTTCTGGCGCCATTTCAGAAAGATAAAGTGGCGCGGTATAGGATGCAATACCAACAGCAAACCCCAAAATAACTCGCCAGACTAAAAGAACTTCTACATTAGGTGCTAAAGCTGATCCAAAGCAACTTATAATAAAAAATAAGGCGCCCGCTAATAAGCTATATTTTCTACCTAAATAAAAAGATAACCAACCATTGGATAGAGCCCCCAAAGCAGCTCCTAACATCATTGAACTCACTACCCACTCTTGTAGCTGAGTCGTTAGTTCAAACTGAATAGTAATAAATGGTAAAGCTCCCGCAATTACACCTATGTCTAGACCGAATAGTAGACCGGCCATTGCAGCTGAAAAGCCGATTAGAAAGGTCATTTTTTTTGCAGAATTTATTTCCATTTTATTCGTTGTTAAAGACGTATTCATATCCACCTCTTTATTCCCTTTATTCTGTAATTTTGATAATAATTGGAAAAAATATTTCCAATCATTGAACTAAAATAAATTTATCAAGCATAAGGATTACAATACGCAATCTCATTCCAACGTAACTCATTCCTGAAATCATCGATTCGAGTACTTTCGTCAATAACCAACAGTTCAATTTTATGCAGTTGCGCATAAAGTTTAAAATAATCCATAGAAAGTGCTTGGGTATAAACAGAATGATGTGCTGCTCCAGCAAGAATCCAGGCTTCAGCTGATACTTTTAACGATGGTTTTGGTTTCCAAACTGCACATGCTACAGGTAATTTTGGTAGTGCATAAGGTTGCTTGATTGTCTCAAGTTCATTAGCGACTAATCTAAAGCGGTTACCAATATCTATTAAACTGGCATTGATTGCTAAACCAGGTTTTGCAGGGAAAATAAGTCGAGCAGGATCGGCTTTACCACCAATGCCCAAATGTTGAATATCAAGTAAAGGTTTGACATCATCATCTATGATAGATGGGCAAACTTCTAACATATGTGAGCCGACAACTAACTCATTACCTTCAGTAAAATCATAGGTATAATCTTCCATGAATGCGGTGCCGCCAGAAAGTCCTTTGGCCATTAATTTCATTGTGCTTAGTAATGCTGCGGTTTTCCAATCACCTTCACCTGCAAAGCCATAACCTTTAGCCATTAATCGTTGGACAGCAAGTCCTGGTAATTGTGCCATACCGTATAGATCTTCAAACGTTGTGGTAAATCCGCCATAATTACCTTGTTTAAGGAATTGCTCAATACCTAATTCGATTCTCGCTGCGTCAATTAAGTTTTGTCTTTTCTCTCCACCAATTTGGGCGACGGGAGCAAGTTTATAAAGTGTTTCATATTCATCAATTAGCTGGTTGACATCACCATCAGCAATTGAGTTAATGACCGAAACCAAATCACCAACTGCATGAGTGTTGACTGAGTAACCAAATTTAATTTGTGCAGAAACTTTATTTCCTTCTGTTACAGCAACTTCGCGCATATTGTCACCAAATCTAACGATTTTCATGGTTTTTTCTGCATTAATTGCCACACAAACTCGCATCCATTTCCCAATTTGCTCATGAACATCTTTATCTTTCCAGTAACCAGTTACCAGAGAATGAGGTTGGCGCATACGAGAACCGATAAAACCAAATTCACGTCCTCCATGTGCAGTTTGGTTAAGATTCATAAAATCCATATCCATTGAATCCCACGGAACGACTTTATTAAATTGAGTATGAAGTTGTAGAAGAGGTTTTTGCAGATGAGTTAATCCATTAATCCACATCTTAGCTGGCGAAAATGTATGTAACCATGTGATTAATCCAACACATTTTGAAGAATAATTTACTTCCTGACAAAGGTTATATATATCCTCAGGTTTTGTTGCGAGTGGTTTGAGAACAATTTTAACGGGTAGATTTGCTTCATGATTAAAATAATCTGTTACCTCTTGAATATTTCTTTTAATTTGTTCAAGTGATTCTGGCCCATAAAGGTGTTGACTACCTGCAACAAACCAAATTTCAGCTTCTGAATAAACAAACATAATGGACTCCTTTATAATTTATTCATATTTTTTAAGTTAAGCGTTATAGTTGGGTTCACTAGATGCTGACCAAACTAAATACTTTCTATATAATTCTTCATATTTAGGGACCCTGTTTTCATCAGGGGTAAAGGTGGTTTCTAGCTTACTTGACATGCTACTTTGAGCGGTGGAAATATCGGCGTAAACATTGGCCGCTACAGCCGCAAAGATTGCTGCACCTAATGCACAACATTGTTCTGAACTCACAACGGTCAGCGGTTTATTCATTACATCTGCACAAGCTTGCATAATAACCGGGGATTTTTTAGCTATTCCTCCTAAAGCGACAATTTCATTAACAGGCACATCTTGATTAATAAAGCATTCCATAATTGCTCTAGCGCCAAAGGCTGTTGATAAAACCAAGCTTCCAAATAATGTTGCAGCATCCGTTGAAATCGTTAAATTGGTTATAACACCTTTGATTCGTTGATTGGCATAAGGGGTTCGTCTACCATTAAACCAATCAAGCGTTATAGGGATTGTGTCTAGATTTGGATTTTCTGCCCAAGCTTGAGCAATATCATTTAATAATTTATGCTTTAACTCCTTTACTATTGGTTGAGATTCTGGTGAGATTGAAACTAACTTTTCAAGAGGCCAACACAAGAGTTTTTTATACCATGCATAGATGTCTCCAAAAGCTGATTGCCCGGCTTCAAGACCTATAAAGTTTGGTATTACACTACCATCTACTTGACCACAAATGCCTTTAATTGAACGATTATTTATAACGTTTTGTTCTGCCAATAAAATATCGCAGGTAGAGGTGCCAATTACTTTAACTAATGTATAAGGTTTTGCACCCGCACCAACGGCACCCATGTGACAATCAAATGCACCACCAGAAATTACGGTCGATGTTGGTAATCCTAATTTTTCTGCCCACTCTTGGGTAATAGTGCCCACTTTATGATTTGCGGTATAAGTCTTTTCAAATAAAGGATAAGGTAAGTTATTAACTAAACTTGGGTCGAGTTTTTCAAAAAACTCATAAGGGGGTAAACCATTCCATTCTTCGCTCCAAAAACATTTGTGACCGGCAGCGCATCGACCACGCTTTATTGCATTTGGCGCTGTCGTTCCAGAAAGTAAAGCGGGTACCCAATCACAGAGTTCAATCCAAGAAGCCGAAGCATTTTTTACAGCACTGTCTTGACGAAAAATATGCATAATCTTCGCCCAAAACCATTCTGAAGAATAAACTCCACCACAATATTCCAAATATTTAGAGTATGGTTCAGTTTTGCACACTCTATTAATTTCTTCAGCTTCGTGTACCGAGGTATGATCTTTCCATAAAATAAACATTGCATTAGGATTGTTCATAAATTCTGGTTTTAAAGCTAACACATCGCCATTTTCATCAATAGGTGCTGGGGTAGAACCTGTTGAGTCCACACCAATAGCAACTATATTTTGTGCATCAGATTTAAGTTGATTGACAACAGATTGTATTGATTGAGTCATTGACTCAATGTAATCAAGGGGATGATGCCTGAACTGATTTTTTTGCGGATCACAAAACTGGCCCTTAGACCAGCGTGGGTAATAAACTACTGCTGTAGCTAACTCTTTCCCATTTTGACAGTCGACCGCTAAAGCTCTGACAGAATCACTACCAAAATCCAATCCAATGGTTATTTTTTTATTCATCCGCTAACACCTCAAAGACTAATTAAATGGAGTTTTTTGGAAGAATAAATAATTATCGATAAAACAAGTAGGTATGTTGTTGCTATAAATATAGACGATTCTGCACACCTAATTTGTTTTGTGATGTAGATCTCACAATTATCACTATTCAAAAAAAATTTTTATGTAAAAATAAAATAGTTTCAAAAAATTGGTGATAACAAATGAGCAATAAACAACAAAATAACCCTTTGTTACCTGGTTATTCATTTAATGTCCATCTTGTATCTGGTTTAACACCGATCGAAAAAGAAGGAAAATTTGATTTTTTCATTGATCGTCCTAATGGATTAAATGGTTACATTATTAACCTCACTTATGCAGGCCAAGGTACTATTTATCGTGATGATGAATCATTTAATTGTTATCCCGGTGACTTTGTTCTTTTTCCTCCCAAAGAACCCCATTTATACGGACGTAAAGAAGATGAGAATAATTGGTTTCATTTTTGGGTATATTTCAGACCAAAATCAACATGGAAATATTTATTAAGTTGGGAAAACCGATTAAAAGAAACGGGATTTTATCGCCCTAATACCCAAGTAAAAGATGAACTAGAACAGCTATTTATAAAAATTGTCGAGGTAGGGCAATCAAACACGATATATTCTGAAAATTTAGCTATGAGCATGTTAGAGCAATTCTTGATACGTTGCGCACAAGAGACTTCTTGCACTAATCCTCCTAAAATAGATACCCGAGTACTACAAGTTTGCAACTATTTAATTGATACTCTGGATGAAAATAATTTTACGCTTGATATCGTATCGCAGAAAGTGTGTTTGTCGACATCGCGAATTGCTCATATATTTAAAGACCAGATTGGTATGTCTATTGGAGAATGGCGACAAGAGCAACGGGTAAATCGTGCAAAACTGTTATTGCAAACCACTAATATGAGTATCGCAGAAATTAGCCGTTCAATCGGATTTGATGATCAACTTTATTTTTCGCGAATCTTCAAAAAAAGAATTGGTCTATGTCCTCAAAAATACCGCAATAGCACTCGAGAACAAAATGAAAGAAAAATCCAAAGTGTCAACTCGCTTTACTTTTATGATAAGCAAAATGAACATATCATTGAATAAATACAAATTATTAGGTAATTATTTTTTCAGAAAGTTAATACTAAACATCGCTCCTCGTTTTATATATAATAGCCGCTCACAGACTTGGATTTAGAATATCAATTTCGGAGCTTTTTCATGCAGCAGTTTCGTCCTATCCGTCGTGCTTTACTCAGTGTTTCTGATAAAACAGGAATCATTGAATTTGCTAAAGCTTTATCTGAACGTAATATTGAACTCCTATCTACTGGTGGCACCGCCAAACTTTTAATCGACAACCACATTCCTGTTACCGAAGTATCGAATTATACGGGATTCCCTGAAATGATGGATGGTCGAGTCAAAACGTTACATCCTAAAATACATGGTGGCATTTTAGGGCGTCGAGGGATTGATGACGAAGTGATGCAACAACATCAGATCGCACCGATTGATATGGTGGTTGTCAACTTATATCCTTTCGCGAAAACGGTAGCTGACCCAAATTGTAGTTTAGAAGATGCGATAGAAAACATTGATATTGGCGGACCAACTATGGTGCGATCTGCAGCTAAAAATAATAAAGATGTCGCCATTGTTGTTGATTGTCAGGACTATAGCACAATCATTGATATGTTAGATAAACAGCAAAATTGCCTATCTTTCAAGTATCGATTTAGCTTAGCAATAAAAGCATTTGAACATACTGCTCAATATGACGGTATGATCGCTAACTATTTTGGTAAACTTGTACCTCCATATTATGGCGATACTGAAAAGCCTGCTGGTGAATTCCCTCGCACTTTAAATCTACAATTTGTTAAAAAACAAGATATGCGATATGGCGAAAACTCACATCAACATGCAGCTTTTTATGTGGAAGAACATCTTGAGCCAGGTTCTATTGCTACTGCCAAACAAATACAAGGTAAAGAGCTATCTTATAACAATATTGCCGATACCGATGCTGCATTAGAATGTGTAAAATCATTTGATGAACCAGCTTGTGTAATAGTTAAACACGCTAACCCATGTGGTGTTGCGGTGAGTGATAACATCTTAAATGCCTATCTTAATGCTTTTAAAACCGACCCAACTTCTGCCTTTGGGGGCATTATTGCTTTTAATCGTCCATTAGATGCTAAAACAGCCCAAACTATTGTGGATAAACAATTTGTTGAAGTAATTATTGCACCATCGGTTGATCAAAACGCTTTGGCCATTACACAAACGAAAAAAAATGTTCGAGTATTAGAATGTGGCGAATGGTCTGCGAGCACAAAAGCCAGTTTAGATTTAAAACGCGTTAATGGCGGATTGCTTGTACAAGATCGTGATTTAGGTATGGTAACCAAAGACCAATTAACGGTAGTTACCAAACGACAACCGACTGAAAAAGAGTTATCTGATGCACTATTTTGTTGGAAAGTGGCAAAATTTGTGAAATCTAATGCTATTGTTTACGCTAAAGATAAGATGACTATTGGCATTGGTGCAGGGCAAATGAGTCGTGTTTATTCGGCCAAAATTGCTGGAATAAAAGCACAAGATGAGAATCTAGAAGTTGCTGGTTCAGTTGTAGCTTCTGATGCATTCTTCCCGTTTAGAGATGGTGTTGATGCCGCGGCTGCGGTTGGTGTCACCTGTGTTATTCAGCCGGGTGGTTCAATTCGTGATGACGAAGTAATTCAAGCCGCTAATGAGCATAATATTGCCATGATCTTCACCAATATGCGTCATTTTAGGCATTAATTATAAAAGTATTGAAAGGACCTTGTATGAAAGTATTAGTAATTGGTAATGGTGGGCGCGAACATGCTTTAGCTTGGAAAGCAGCACAATCGCCATTAGTTTCTAAAGTGTTTGTTGCACCAGGTAATGCAGGTACCGCACTTGAGCCAAATTTAGAAAATATCAACATCAAAGCAACAGATATTGCTGGTCTACTCAACTTTGCTCAAGAGCAACAAATAGACTTAACTATTGTTGGACCAGAAGCGCCATTAGTGATTGGTATTGTCGATAGTTTTCAAAAAGCTGGATTAACTATCTTTGGCCCATCAAAAGCGGCTGCTCAGCTAGAAGGATCAAAAGCTTTCACTAAAGATTTTTTAGCTCGACATAACATCCCAACTGCTGAATACCAAAACTTCACAGAAATTGAGCCTGCCATTGCTTATATTCGTCAAAAAGGCGCACCAATTGTGATAAAAGCTGATGGTTTAGCGGCAGGAAAGGGCGTGATTGTTGCCATGACACAAAAGGAAGCCGAAGAGGCAGTACACGATATGTTAGCGGGAAATGCCTTTGGTGATGCCGGCCATCGAGTCGTAATTGAAGAGTTCCTTGATGGCGAAGAAGCCAGTTTTATCGTAATGGTCGATGGTAAACATGTCGAACCAATGGCAACCAGCCAAGATCATAAACGTGTTGGTGATGGTGATACTGGTTTGAATACTGGTGGAATGGGCGCTTACTCTCCAGCGCCAGTAGTAACCGATGACGTCTTCAATAAAGTTATGGAAGAAATCATTTACCCAACCGTCAATGGCATGGCAAAAGAAGGCAATGTATATGTTGGTTTTCTTTATGCCGGATTAATGATTGATAAACAAGGAAATCCTAAAGTAATCGAATTCAATTGTCGATTTGGCGATCCTGAAACTCAACCAATCATGATGCGAATGCAATCTGATCTAGTTGAGCTCTGCTTGGCTGCCACAAAGGGCGAACTAAATACAGTAAAATCAAAATGGGATATAAGGCCTGCTTTAGGTGTAGTTCTTGCTGCTGGCGGATATCCAGGCGATTACAACACCAAAGATGTTATATTAGGTCTACCTACTGAAACGGATACTAATTGCAAAATCTTCCATGCCGGCACCTGTTTAGAAAACGGTCAAGTCTATACCAATGGTGGGAGAGTTCTATGTGTTACAGCTTTAGGCGATAGTGTTTCAGACGCTCAAAAACGTGCGTATGAACAAATTAAAAGTATCTATTGGCATGGTTGTTACTATCGTCATGATATTGGCTATCGAGCTATTGAACGCGAAAAAAATAAATAAATTTCACAAAAATAGCGCTATATAGCGCTATTTTTTTATCTACCATTAAGCCAAAAAAGTTGAGGAACGGGGTTTTTAAACCCTAAAAGTTTTTTGTGGTTTGAAAATAACCTCAAAAACCCCTCTCCTCAACTTTTTTTGCCTTGTTTTAATGACAAGAAATTACAAATTATATTCTTTTAATCACAATTGAGGTGTTAATTCCGCCAAAAGCAAAGTTATTAGTTTGAAAATATTCAATATCTAAATTTCGTCCTGAACCAACGATATAATCCAAATCACCACATTGAGGATCGACATTATTTAAGTTGATAGTTGGATTAAACCAGCCAGTATGCATCATTTCTAATGTTAACCATGCCTCTATCGCGCCACATGCACCAAGAGTATGACCAAAATAGCTTTTTAAAGATGATATTGGGGTTTTATTACCGTAGATATTGGCAACAGCATTACTTTCAGCAATATCTCCACGAGCAGTTGCGGTACCGTGAGCACTGATGTAACCAATTTGGCTTGGATCTAAACCTGCATCTTTGAGTGATTGTTCAATGCAATATTGGATTGTTTCTTGCCTTGGTTGGGTAATATGACTCGCATCACAGTTAGTTTTAAAGCCTATAATCTCACCATAAATTTTTGCTCCTCGAGCCATGGCGTGTTCATATTCCTCTAAAATTAATGCACCGGCTCCTTCACCAATAACTAACCCATCGCGATCCCGATCGTATGGTCTTGGTGATAACTTTGGTGTGTCATTAAGTTGGCTTGTAGCAAATAAGGTATCGAAAACAGCTGCTTCCGAAGGGCATAACTCTTCGGCTCCACCTGCTACCATGATTTTTTGCATACCGTATTTTATAGCTTCATATGCATAACCTATAGCTTGACTTCCAGATGTACAAGCACTTGATGTGGTAATTAATCGACCTTTTAAACCAAAAAATAAACCTGTATTAACTGCAGTTGTATGTGGCATCATTTGGATATAGGTCGTTGCGGTGATGTTGTTAGTATGCTTTTCATTTAACATGGTTGCAAATGATGCAACGGGTTGAGTACTACCTGTTGATGACCCAAATGCAATACCTGTATCTCCATTAGTTAGTTCAGGTTCATCTAGTAATCCTGCCTTTTCTAATGCGATTTCAGTTGCTTTGGTTGAGAGTAATGATACTCTGCCCATTGAACGAATTTTTTTCCGTGTATAGTGGTCTGGTAAAACAAAATCATCAATTGGGGCACCAAGTTTGGTATGCAATCCATCGTAAATTTCCCATTCTGGCATATATCGAACAGCATTTTGAAGTTGTTTTAGTTTGAGCTCAACATCATCCCATTCATTACCAAATGCGGTGACGCCACCTGCGCCAGTTATGACTACTCGTTTTGTCATACCATTCCTCCATTAATAGAAATGACTTGTCTTGTTATATATCCCGCATTATCTGACATTAAATAACTTGCAAGTCCTGCGACTTCGTCAACGTGCCCCATTCGTTTAAGAGGGATCATGTTCATTGCTTCTTTTAAAGCGATTGGTTCCATATCTAAAATACCCGTGTCTATTAGACCCGGGGCAATGCAATTGACGGTAATTTTTCGTTTAGCTAATTCAAGTGCCAACGCTTTGGTTGCACCAATTACGCCTGCTTTGGCCGCGCTGTAATTGACTTGACCACGATTTCCAACGATGCCAGAAACTGATGATATAACTATAATTCTTCCACCATTACGAAGTCCAATCATGGGCATAATACAAGGATGTAATACATTGTAAAAACTATCAAGATCGGTATGAATTACAGCTTTCCAATCATCTTGTGTTAAAGCAGGGAAAGCACCATCACGGATAATACCTGCATTATTAACAACACCGTAATAAGCTCCATATTGTTCAGTATCTGCTTCTATCATTTGCTGACATTGCTCAGTGTTGCTTACATCAAATTGAATTAGTCTAGCTTTTTGGGCGGTTTGTTCGATAATTTTTTGAGTTTCAATCGCCCCTTTTTTGTCACTATGATAATGTATGACGATATCAAAACCATCGGACGCTAGTTTACAGGCAATTGCTTTGCCAATTCCTTTGCTTGCTCCAGTTACAAGTACTGTTCGACTCATAATTGTTATCCTTTTAATCGCTGGGAACCAAAAAGTTGGTCTAATTCACTAGGATCAGGTTCATAAACATTTAATTTACCTGATGCAACACATTGTTGATTTATACTGATATCACAATCAAAGTTAGCTAGTTTAGAATCAAAAAGAACTAAATTGGCGGTTATAATTAATTCACTATTTAGCTCAAATGAAGGTAAATTGGTTTTTATTGCTCGCCCTCCAAGTAACATGCCTAATTGTGGTGAGTGATTTTTTTTGGAATCATGATATCCATTCCAAACACCAATAGTTTGTGCCATTAATTCGATAGCATAAAAATTGGGTAGCTGATAATTATCAGTTAAAAATGGAGAAAGTATGCCATCTTTGGTAACTTGAACACTGCAAATGCATTGTTTTTCATCGACTAAATGAACTTTCTCAATCATGATCATGGGAGTTCTGTGTGGCAAATAGTAACTTGCTGATTGATATTGCATTATACTTTTCCAATAATAAGAGATGCATTATTGCCACCAAAAGCAAAAGAATTTGACATAATGATTGGTGTTTGTAGCATCATTTTTTCTGTAACAATATTAATTTTATCTAGATTTTTATCATAAGGTGATACTGAAAAATCTTGCTGTGGTAAATTAATATTTTGTTTAAGTAATAAGTAACTAATTGCCAATTCAGTAATAGCTGCGCTACCTAATGTATGTCCTGTTAAATGTTTTGTTGAACTACAATAAGGTAAGTTTTGCTCAAATAATCGATAAACAGCTCTACTTTCAGCTTGGTCGTTAAGCACCGTTGCCGTGCCATGTAAATTAAGATAGCCAATCTGATTTGGTTTTAAGTTTGCATTTTCTAATGCCATTTCCATCGCAACTTGTGCTCCTATTCCTTCTGGATGAGGGGAGGAGATATGATAAGCATCGGATGATTCACCTACACCTAATAATGCAATATCACTTGATTCTTCTTTAGTTATTAACATCAACCCACTGGCTTCACCAATGTTTATGCCGTTACGGTCTTGTGCAAATGGCATACAGGGATTATTCGATAGTGCTTCAAGCGCATTAAAACCATTTATTGGCATTCTGCTTAAACTGTCAGCACCACCGACAATGGCAGCATCAACTAATCCTGATTCAATCAGTCGTTGGCCACTTATTACGGCTTTTGCACTAGATGTACAAGCAGTGGAAATGGTATAGCTAGGACCTTGTAAATTGAGTAATTCTGTTAAAAAACACGATGGATTACCAAGTTCTTGTTGGTGATAATAGAAATGGGGTTGACAATGATGTGTCTTTAAATAGTGCTCAATGTTAACGTCGCCTTCGTGTATTCCAGAAGTACTAGTACCCATTATAACCGCAATTCTTTTTGGTCCATATTTTTCGATAACTTGTTGTATCTGCTGTTTAATTTGTAAATATGCAGCATAAAGTAATTGATTATTTCTTGTCGCATATTGCGTCAAATTGTGAGGAATGGAGGGAAGCTCCCCCGTTACTTTACCTAACCAAGTATTTTGGCCATTTAATAACCAACCCTTTTCTTGAGTCAAGTAGTGCTTTGCACAATAATTTTGGGATAAATTATTGATTATCTGTTGTTTGTCGTGTCCTAATGTGTTTATCGCGCCAAGCGCAGCAACATAAATCATCTATTCCATACTCTTAATTGTAATTTGATAACCAAATATAGTATGTTGAATTTTAATTGGTTTTCTAATGTCTGTTGAAGATTTTTGGTTATAAGTTATCTTAATGATTGTTTGTTTTTTATCATTGACAAGGGTCCTAAATAAGTCGTTATCAATGAGTTGCCAATTCGCCGGTAATACGTTTTGCCATGAAATTGTTGGTAATATGCTTAGCATTATGTCTGATAATACTTGCTCAGGAGGGGGAAGTTGCTTAACAAATATATGTTGTTTTGCTTTAACTTTACTACCGTCGTATTCAATTTCAAACAAACGAATACCTATAGTGGATAACCCAATTACTTTCAATTGGTTATCTTTGATATCAACGATTACTATTACCGAGTTTTCTTGATTGTTATATTTAAAGGTTAATAGTTGTTGATCGTGATAGTCTTGAGTTAGATTTATCTTAGGCAAGTTAACTTTGGTTTCTTTGGTTAACCAAGCTTCTGATTTAGGTTGGGACGAGCAGGCTGAAATCAACATACTTAATAATAAAAAAGTTAAATATAAATATTTCTTCATCCTTTTGTCCCTAATATTTCTTGTCTATTATTGATGACTAGTGGTGCAAATAAAAATGCTGTAAAAATACCGCCAGTTAATACTAATCCAAATCCTTTTATGGCAACGGTATGGCTTATTATTAATAACCCAAAAGATAATATAGTAGTCAATGCCGCCATGCTTACTGCTAATAATGCACTTTGGTTTTGGCTTTTATTGTTGCTCAAAAATAGACTATAGTCGATACCAATACCAATAACAAGAATTAGTGCTAACATTGAAAATAAATTAAGAGTTTGATTGGTTATGCCATTAATAGCTAATGCTATACCTGTTGATAATAATGTAGGTAATGTGCTTTTTAATGCAGCTTTTAAACCATATTTGCGATGATAGAAGATAAAGCAAGAGCAAATAAGAATCACAGCACCAGCAATCAGCTGGGATAATTGTATTCGGTAATGGGCAAACATAGTGTTAAATTCTTCACGGCGATCAAGCCAATAGATTCCTTTATCTACTTCCGATAATTTTTTTATTTCAATGATATTTTTAATTCCATTTATTGGAATTAAAGTCGCGCTTTTTCCCGTTGGTAAGGTTAACCAAAGTAGTTTTCGACCTTGGCTAAGTTCACTTTGTTGCCATAGTTCTGGTGTAATAATTGGTTGTTCAAAAGTAGGTAAGTTAGCCTTAATTCCCATTTGTGTTAAAGAGGATATAATTTCAGGACTATATTGTTTAACAAATTCGATATTTTCTTGCTGTTTTTGGAATGAAGGTAAGTTTATGCTCTGATATTGTTCAAAATAACCTTCTGATTTTGCAAGTTCAAGTTTAGGTAAAAATTGTTCAAGTCGTTGTAAGGTTTGTTCAGCTGTATCACCAAAAACAACAAACCATTTTTGATCTGTTGTTTGACGGGTAATACTGATAATTTTTTGTTCTTGTAGTTGTAATTGTTCTGGCAATGCTTGTAGTTTGGCAATATCGTCATCAACTTTTAAATTAATAAACCCATAACCGATAAATAATAGAGCGATTGATACCATTATCAATTGCATCTGTTTATTTTTCCATAAATTTAGCCAGCTACTTAGTAACTTATAACCAACATCTTCACGTACTGGTAATTTGTTAACGAGCAGAGGATACCAGCATATTACAGTTAAAAAAGCACCGAGTAGACCAAAAACTGCAAATATTGATAATTGCTTTAAGCCCGGGAACGGCGCAATTAATAAGATTAGATAAGCAATAAAACTTGTGCATAACGCTAACGTCAAAGTTGAAATGAGTTTTTTTAAACTTGCATAAGGTGATTCTTGATTACCATGTAGCAGTCGTTCAGTTAAGTAGTGCAGTGAATAGTCGACAGTTATTCCTATTACACTAGTACTCATAACAATTGTCATTATGTGAATTTCACCAAATAGGCTTAAAACAGCCACTAAACCACAAATAATTCCAACAAAAATTGATAGTATCGATAAAATAATTGGTCTTATCGATCGAAATACACTAATTATCAATATGATAATGCCTATAATTGATAAGCTACCGATGGTTGTTATATCATCTATAGCTTCACTGCTTGCGTAATCACTATAAAAAAGCACGCCTCGTTTTAAAATTTCAACATTTGGCCACTTTTCATGTAATTGTTTGGTAAGTTCATTTAATTGTGTGGTAATTTGGTGAGATTGGCTCATGTTAAATGATGAATTATTTAACTCAGCAAAAATCATGTACCATTGATTGCCTTGGTCATCTTGTCCTGATAACCAATTATTTTGAATGGTCAACCCACCTGAGTTAGCCAGTTGATTTAATTGAGATGAACGAGTTAATAATAATGGATCATTTTCCAATTCAGTTGCACTTATTCCGCTAAAAGGAGAATATAGCTGGCTTTTTATCCAATTCAGCTGAGTGCCATTTTTTAATCTTTCACTAGTTTTTGAGTCCAGTAGCTGATAACGATATTGAAAAGCAAATTTTCCCCAATTTTTTTGAAATGTTTCATCAAAATAACCGTTCACTTGGCTAATAAAAGATAGTTTTTTTAGGGTTTGATACCACCAATTAACTGGTTCTAATTCGCCATTAGTGGGCTTAATCAACCAGACAAGTTGTCTATCTAATCGATTTTGAAAACCATCAATAAGTTCAGTAGGAACATTGTTGGTTTGCTCTTTAGGTAATAGAGATAAAACACTACTGTTGATTTTACTATTAGCTAAAAGGTAATAAGCAGCAAGAATCAGACAAGCGACCATCATCAACCATAAGATTGCTCTTCTTTTTAATGTTAATTGATTATCTGAATAGCAATTGTTCATCTTGATTTAATTTTGTCGTTTTATGATTTTTGAATGTAAGCTCTGTTTTGTCATTTTGCATATCATTAATAGTGACTTTTTCTAAATAGGATTCTCCACTAAGAATAATTTGTTTAAAAATTTTATTTAGCGGTGCTAATTTAGGTTTTAGCGTTAATGTCCAAATATTATTTTGTTCGGTGACTGTTATATCAAAATTATTTTCAAGCATCTCTTTATCTGCAGTGAAAATTGCCGTTAATAAATGATTGAACTGAAATAGCTGAGGTTGTTTTTCTGCAGTTATTATTTCTGGAGTTTGGTCTTCTATGCGTTGTTCCATTCGCTGTTGATTCATTTTCAATGTCATAGCAAATGGTGTATTTTGTTGCCACCATAGACCTAATTCCTTAGATATTATCATCTTTCCCGTTGAATGGATGGGTGAGGTTAAACCATTAATATGGCGATCTTGGGTAAAATCAGCTCGAACAACTTGGTTTTTGCTAAATAGCAGTTGTATATCACTTAGCGTGATTGCACTCGTTATTGTTGAGAAAGTTAATAATAGTGTTGTTGCGAAAGCAACTAGGCATTTGTTCATTTAATTAATCCAAAGCAATTCAAAAATATATCAGGTGTAACAAAACACATTTCCTTGGTATCTGTAGAGACCGCAACTTGAGTTGTGTAGCCAGAAGTTGTTTTTTTACCAGTTTTTTTATCTTTTATTAGGTAGCTAATTTTTATGCGATGCTCATATTCTTCTAGTTTGGCAAAGATTTCTAAAGTTTGTTCTGCAAGGGCGGGTGCTGTATATTTTATTCTTGCATCGACAATAGGCCAAATATAACCCGAATCAACCATTTCTTTATAACCATAATTAAATTTTCGAAATAATGCTTCGCGAGCTTTTTCAAAAAATTTA
Source organism: Gilliamella sp. B2911 (assembly GCF_026536965.1). NCBI lineage: Bacteria > Pseudomonadati > Pseudomonadota > Gammaproteobacteria > Orbales > Orbaceae > Gilliamella > Gilliamella sp. B2911. Next base: position 402,399 of record NZ_JAFNNA010000001.1, read on the forward strand.
AGATAATTACCATGCCAAACCACGCCCATGGCGTCTGTGTCATGGAAAGATGGTTTATAGTCGATGGTGATATGACAGTGATTAAAATTATTCATTTTTATTATTCGTTATTTCAGGTGGATTAAATTGCCAAAAATCGAAAAAATTGAACCAATCAAGTGGTGATTGTAAACAATAATATTCTAATCGATTGGCATAATACTCAATGGTTTGTTCTAGTTCCGCTTGTCTATTTTTTCTAGATAACTTTAGCTCATCAGTAAAATGTTCTAGATATATTTGGAATCGACCATTGGGTTTTAATCCCCAACAAAAGTAAACGGGGAACTTTAATGCAGAAGATAGTATAAATGGCCCTTTAGGAAAAGGTGCAGGTTTACCAAGGAAATTGGCCCAAACAATAGCATTTTCTGGCACTCTTTGGTAAGGATTAATTGATGTTCTGTCAGCAATGATAGCTACCCATTCACCAGCTTCTAGCTTTTGTTGTAGTATTATGGCAGTATCCGCTCCTAATGTAGCAACTTCTATTAGATTGATTATTGAATTTTGATTAACCTGTTTTAATACTTTGTTAAATCGTACAGCATTACCTTTATGCACTAAAGCATTTATTGTCACATTATGGGATAGTTCTGCTAGTGCTCGACACATTTCAATATCACCTAAATGTGAACAAATTAAGATAATCCCCTTTTTTTCAGAAATTAGTCTTAAATATTCGCCTTTGTTTGGTGAATAGATATCATCAAGCTTAATATCGCCTTGCCAACTGGCTAGTTTATCTAACAGAGACTCACCAAATTGTTGAAAGTGTCGGAAAGAGGTTAATTTTTTCTTTTCAATCAATGGCACATTAGGATATTGTTTAAGGATTTTTTCTAAATATGCTTTGGATGCTTGTCGTTGTTTTTTCCCTGTTAACCAGAAATAACTGATAACTGGGAACATGAACATTTGAGCAACACGTCTTCCTAGAAGGCGATAAAGCATTAAAATTAACTTGATCCCCATTAAACCTTTGCGTTCGTCAGTTTGAGACCAGTGACTATCTTTATTTTTCTTACGTCGGTTTTGTTTTATTAATGCTGGAATTCGTGGCAACATGCCAAAAAATAGTCGAGTATGCATCCAAGTAATTAATAGGTTATCTTTGAATGCGTTAAAGTGAGAAACACCATCAGCGGGATAAGTGACATGTGTTGGTACAAAAATAGAATCAGTACCTTGCCAATATAGTCGAACCATTATGTCGGTGTCAAAATCCATTTTTTTACCAATTTGTTGTTGACTGATGAGGTGACAAGTCTGTTTTAATGGATAGACACGAAGCCCACACATGCTGTCCTTAATATTAAAACTTAAGGTTTCAATCCATACCCAAAAATGGGTAATATATCGCGCAATAAGTCGGTGTTTAGGAACTGAATCATCATAGATAGGACAACCAGATATTAAAGTGTTGGGATTTAATTGTGATTGTTCAATAAGCTGTTTGACAATTTGGCTATCATGTTGGCCATCAGCATCTATCTGAATGGCATAAGCAAAACCATGATCTAATGCGTGACTAAATCCACACATTACTGCCGCACCTTTACCTTCATTTTTAGTTAAACGCACTAAATTGACCCATGCATATTGTTTTGCTATTTCTGTCAGTTTTTGTGCATGTTCATACGAGCTACCATCATCAATTAGAAAACAAGTCAATTGATAATGTTCAATATTTTGTAAAACACGCGGTAAAGCATCACTATGATTGTAACAAGGTATAATAAAGCAATAGTTTTTTGATAACGAAGGCTCAATTACTGACATAGTGTAAGCTTTCCTGTACTTGCTATGTTGCCATGCTGTGTAATAAAACTATAAGTGAATTTTAGTTTATTTTCATTCCAGAGTAGCGTTAGTTTTAGGCGATCATTAGGTAATATTGGCGATTGAAATTTTACCACCTCGATGGACGATATTGATAAGTTTGGATTAATTAATTTTTGGGCATAACCAATTACCCAATTAACCTGAGTCACACCTGGTAACACTGGTTGTGTAGGAAAATGTCCTTTAAACCAAAAAAGATCTGGCGGTATTGTGATTTCAATATTAGCTTCTGTTTCAGTTTTACTAATGCTTATTTCGTTGGGAAACTCTTTTTTCATATCTTATTTGGAGTATCGAATAATGCTTTTAAGTCAGTATATGTGCATTTTCCTTGCAAATTTTCCGGAAAACTTTCAATAAAACGCCATTTCTTAGGTATTTCAACTAATGATAATGTATCTTTAAGTAAATGTCGAAAATATTGTGTAAGTTTGAAATAATTAAAGTTATCTATTTCCTTACTATGAGATGGTTTTATTTTAATGATGGCGGCCAATATTGTTCTATTGTTTTTTTCTAATGGAATAACAATTGCTTTTTCAACGGCTGTAATTTTATTGATCTGGTTCTCTATATAGGTTAAAGATAGGCGTTGTTCTGCAATTTTGACTATTTTATCCATCCGGCCTTTTAAATAAAATTTAATGTCATCTATTTTTTGTAATTTATCATTTAGTAATTCAGCTTGTGGTAATAAAGGTGATATTAATAATGGTTGTTGATTGGGGGTATATTTTAATTGTAATGGGTAAAAGAGTTCCCAAGGTGTATTAAGCGATTTTTGTTGTCTTTTGGCTATAATACCTGTCTCACTTGAACCGTAAATTTCATAAGGTAACACTTTGAAATTCTGTAAACAAAATTGGGCATTTTCAAAACTAAGCTCACCACCAGATGAAAATACACAAGTACAGTTAATAGTAGATAAATTATGATCTAAATTTTTGATAATTGATGGCGTTGTGATGTAAGTGATTTTTTTAGATTGGTAAGTTGCTAATTGTTCCTGATAGAGTATTGTTTCACAAACGAAAGGTATATTGCAGATTAAAGAAAGCATTATCTTAAAGGTTAATCCGTACATATGCTCATGTGACACAGAAGCAATAAGTAAGTCACAAGGTGAAATTTTTAAATTATCTATTAATATATTAATTTCTCGCTCAAGTTGAGAAATAGATTTTTTAATTGGTTTTGGCAAACCTGTTGAGCCAGAGGTGAATAATGTAAATGATGTTTGTTTAAAATCCGGATTATTTTTTACTGATTTAACTGATTGATGTTGATTAATATTGCTGATGTTGATAATTGGCAAATTAGTTGGCAAATTAATATTTGTAAGATGTGTATCGGTTAATACAGCTTGATAATAGTGTAATAATTCGACATGCCTAGGATTTAGTAAAAGTGGATGCTTTCCTGAATATAAGAGAGCGAGAAATCCTGCAACAAAATTAAAACTATCATCCATGAATAAAACCCAATTTTCTTCAGTATGATTGTCTAATTCATTAACAATTATGCTAATTTGTTGTTTTAGATCTCCAACAGTTAAAGCTAGTTGCTTTCTGAATGCAATTATTTCATTATCTGGTCGTAATAATTGCTCGGATAATAAAACTAATGTTTTGCTTTTTGACGAACAATCCATTCTCCCCCCATTAATAATCCGATAAGAATATAACTTATTAATCCGTTATACATTGTCCACCAATAAATATTATTAATAAGACAAGTTATTAGTGCGATTAAACCATTTAGTATGAAAAATAGACACCAACATATAGTTACTTTTCTTGTATAGTTAATTGCACTTGCTGGTAAATTATCATGTTTTAATCTGGCGAATCTTTCGATAATATTTTGTGGCTGATACAATGAATATCCAAAAAATATTAAGAATAGAAGATTTGTTGCAACGGGGTAATAGAGCAAAAATTGAAATTTGTTAAATATCCAGCTGGTTAATGCTAAAAGCAAACCAAAGCAAGTTGTTACTTTTGCTAACCAACCAATATTTGAAAATAAATTAGGTAAGGCGATTAGCCTTAACACTAATAATGCAGCAATGCATAAAACAGCGATATTAATAATTTGATATTTTAAAGATAAGTAAATAACTATCGGATAGCAAAACAGGATTATTCCTGTCATTGCTTTTATTATTAACTTAAATTTATTCATTATGCTATTTAGCATTTAGCAAATTGTACACTGCATCAACCACGTCTTGAACAGTTCTTACTGCTTTAAACGTTTCAGGATCAACTTTTTTGCCTATCTTTTTTTGTAAATGTACAACTAAATCTACTGCATCAATACTATCTAAGTCTAATTCTTCAAAAAGTTTAGATTCTGGCTTAATCTCATCGGCAGATAATTCAAAAAGCTGAACTAGTGCTGATTGTACTTGTTGAAAAATTTGTTGCTTATCCATTAAAAATCTTCCTTATTACTGTTGAGAATTAATAAAATCAGCTAGCGTTTTAACTGAGTAAAATGCTTTTTTGGTTTCTTCACTTTCTGACGATAAAACAATACCATATTGATTTTTGATAGCAAGACCTAGTTCTAATGCATCTATTGAGTCTAAACCTAAACCATCACCAAATAATGGAGCTTGGGTATCGATATCTTCAGATGTGATATCTTCTAAATTAAGCACTTCGATTATTAATGATTTTATATCATGATGTAATTTTTCCATTTAATTTCCCTTTTATCTATTATTCTTTTTTATGGTTCCAGCGTTAATAATGTTGTGAGATGTCTGGTAAGTTTTCTCGCTGCAACAGTTGTATTTTCTTCTAGAAAGTCATCTATTTTGATTTTTTCACCTACTGTAATATTAAACAATGCCTTTTTTTCAGGGATGTCATACCATTTTTGTTTTTTTATCAACCATGGTGGATTACATTGAATATGTATTATTCGGATATCAGCATGACACCTTAATGCTATGTTAGCAGCTCCTCTTTGTAATGTTATAGGATGATTAGGTATGCTTCTAGTTCCTTCGGGAAATATCAAAATTCTTCCTTTGTTTGATAAGATTTCATTACATTGTGGTAGTATTTGGCCTGATTCACCGTTTAGTATATAACCTGCTGTTTTTATAATGCGGCTAATAAAAAGGTTATTGAGTAACGCACCCTTAACTAAGCAATCACATCGACGCATAACTGAAACGAGAAGAACAACATCTAGCAAAGATGGGTGGTTAGCAACAATTAAACATCCGTCATCTTGCTTTAATTTTTCAACTTCATTAAATTGATAGTTGAAAATACATAATGATTTTACTATCCATAAAAACACTTTAAAGCTAATACTTATGCTGTATTGAGCAATAATAATTCTTTTTTGTTTCTTCCAAACAAATAATCTCAATAAACTAAACCATATCAACGATAAAACGAATAATCCAAAAAGACCAAATATAATAAAACCCAGTGCGGTCGCAAATAATCGCCACCACTGGTTTATAGTATAGAATTTTTGTTTATTTATGTATTTATCGTCCATTGCCAGTCTTGAGATAATCCTTGTATGATGAAATTTTGTTTTTTATTTAGATAAGCATGTAAAAAAGCCAATGATTGAGGATAATTGATTGGATTTTTCTGTGATGTTTTATTAATACTTTGGCATGTTAACTGATTGCCATTTGTTAAGATATAACCTACCGCATAATATGGAATTATTTGATGAATTTCTGTTTGGTAAGATTCAGGAACCATTCCATCAAAATCAATCAATAGTACTTTTTTATCTTTTTGTTGTAGTGTTGGTAGAGCCTCAATCAAACTTTGTTGAAAACCATCATTATTTGCACTAAGCGATGTGATAGGGATAGCTTGCTTGGCAATAATTGTGAATAAACCTGAAGCAGTATTATGGACCGATAATGCAAAATCGGTTGGTGAAATGTCATTAGCTTGATTAAGTGAAACTAGTATTTTATATGTTTTTTCAAGTTCACCATGTTGGCTTGAAAAAATCGCTAAATCCACATTATTATTTTCTATGAGCTCTAAAGCAACTTCAACAGCAAGGCGTGAAGAAATGCTCATTCTTCTTGCTTGCATCATAGGCAGTTTATTGAGTTTGGGTATGTGTAAATCCCAATTGTGATTAATCTGCTTTGACCATAATTGCCAGTCAGATTTGGAGGATAAACCAGCAGATAAAGCAAACCAATTTTCGATTGAAAAAGAAAGTCTCATATTAATATTTTTTAATTAATTCTTTACTTAGCAACTTTTTGTAATATTATTAATTCGATAATACTGAAAAAATCTGATTTATTTATACAATACAGTAAAACAATAAAAAGGCAATACATTGACTGGACAAGAAAACATCAAGTATGGATTCAATAAGGAAATTTATACAGCATTAGAAGCAATTACTGAAGCTCAAAAAATTGCCTTTGCTCCTATATTATTCCAAGCCATAATGTGCATGAAAAACAAAGGAATTTTATCTTCTATTGATCAATCTGGTAAAATTGGTATTAATTTAGAGGATTTAACTAAAAAAGTTTCTTTATCACCTTATGCACTTGAACTTCTGCTGGATGTTGCACTTAGTATGCGTGTTATTTATCAGCAAGACTCCAACTATATTTTAGGTAAAATTGGTCATTTTTTATTGCATGATAAAATGACAGAAGTTAACCTTAATTTTTCCCAAGATATCTGCTACCAAAGTATGTTTTTTCTTCAAGAAGCACTTGAAAAAGGCGAACCGAGTGGCCTCAAAGTTTTTGGTGATGGTAAAACGATTTACCCCATGTTGCAGTCTCTGCCTGAACAAGCAAAAAAAAGTTGGTTTGATTTCGACCATTTTTATTCAGATCACGCTTTTCCTGCTGTTTTACCTCACATCATGAAATTGAACCCTAAACATGTTTATGATATAGGTGGTAATACAGGTAAATGGGCAATTTTTTCAGCTAAACATTTGCCTGAAACTCAAGTGACAATCTTAGATTTACCTGAACAAATCTCAGTTGCAAAAGAAAATATTAAAAAATCGGGCTTTGAAGATCGTATCGATGGTATTGGTGTAAATGTACTGGAAACTGATATTTTCCCTAACCAAGCTGATATCTGGTGGATGAGCCAGTTTTTAGATTGTTTTAGTTCAGATCAAATTGTCCATATTTTGAAAACAATACACCGTAGTATGAATGATGATGCTTCTGTTTGTATTATGGATCTTTTTTGGGATCGCCAAAACTTTGAGGCAGGAGCATTAAGTTTAAATGCTTCTTCTCTCTATTTTACTTGTTTAGCAAATGGTAATAGCCGTTTTTACCATTCAAAAGTATTTTATCAATGTCTAAATGAAGCAGGGTTTCACGTTGAGGAAGATATTGATGGGATTGGATTTGGACACACTTTATTAATATGTAAAAAACGTTAATTAAAATTATCCTTAAGGAGTAAACAATGAGATTTTTTAAATATATTGCAGCATTCTTTTTAGTTTCAATATTATTCGGTTGTGCAAGTAAATATCAAGCGCCAAATAGTATTAGTACCCCAGTTAATGGTTTGACTAAAGCACAAGTTAAACAAGCTATTTTAGATAGTGGTACTAAAGGTAGAGCAGCATTTGGTACTTGGAAAATGCAAGCATTAAATAATGATACTATCCGAGGTCAATTATTCAATCGTAAATTTGAAGTTGTTGTTGATATCCCTTACTCTGCAACAGGGTATTCAATTAAGTATGTTTCAGTTAGTTCAAACTTACAAGGTAGTAATGGAAAAGTTCATCGCAACTACAATCGTTGGATAAACAATCTTGATGCTAAAATTAGAGAAAATATTTTCAGAGCAAAATAACGCTTTGAACTTAATGAAATTTATTTTTTAATTAAACCACCTTTAAGCCCAAAAATTGTTTGGGCTTCTTTTTAAGAACAATTTATAGATATTGTAATATGACAATATGTTACTTTTTTAATAATCTGTTATCTCCTAACAATAGTATTAATCGTTAAAATTAACTATCTATTCTTTGCATTGAAGTTTAATATATAACAGTATTCATAAAATGTGATGAATATTGAAGTTCAAGTTCCAATCTTTTCTTTTCTATCTTTTTCTATTTCATAAATTTTAGCACTTGAGGACAATTATTATGTTTCAATGGCTTTCAAATTGGATTTTAGATGGACTTAAACATTCACCAGAAATACTTTTATTTCTCTCACTGAGCTTAGGGTATTTGATTGGTGGTATTCGAATTGGTAAATTTCAATTAGGTGGAGTGGCTGGTTCCCTACTAGTTGCTGTCGCATTAAGCGTGTTTGGTGTTACGGTTGATGCTGGTGTCAAAGCTGTACTTTTTGCTTTATTTATTTATGCAGTAGGGTTCGAAAGTGGACCACAATTCTTTCGTTCATTGGGGGTTAAAACCCTTCGTGAAATCTTTTTAGCACTATTTATTGCCGTTGCTGGCTTTGTTACGGTGCTCGTTTTAGCCAAATTATTCCATTTAGATAAAGGTCTTGCTGCTGGTTTAGCTGCAGGAGGATTAACCCAATCAGCAATAATGGGGACGGCATCAGATGCTCTTACTCAGCTAGGTTTAAGCCCTGAAGAGTTAAGCCGATTACAAGGTAATGTGACTATTGGATATGCCGTAACTTATATCTTTGGTTCACTCGGAGCCATAATTGTCTGTGTTAATATTTTACCTAAAATTATGGGTCGTGAAATTAACGATGATGCAATTCAGGCAGAAGCAGAACAATTACATGGTTCACTTTTATTAGGTAGTGGTCAGAACTTTGCCTTATCAGATGTAACTGGTCGTTTATATCGTATTACCAATAAAGTTAATCAAACCGTTGAAAGTTTAGAAAAGGTGATTAATGGCATAAGTATCGAACGAATCAAACGTGGTAATCGTATTATTGAAGCTGGACCAGAAACTATATTAAAGGCCAAAGATATTATTTTAGTTGTTGGCCATCGTGATGCCATGATTAAAGCGACTGATTTATTAGGTGAAGAGGTGAATTCGGCACAGGGTATGGATGTGGTTATGAATACTCAAGATGTCGAAATGCGTAATACACGTTATGTTGGTCAAAACTTAACGCAAGTACTTTCATCTGATGAAGTAATGAAACTAAAACATGGTATTTATTTAATTGCTGTCCATCGCGATGGGCAACCATTGCCATTAAATAATGATATGGTGTTCAAATTAGGTGACATTATTACGGTTTATGGTACTGATGGTGACTTAAGGCGAGTAGTTGATAAAATTGGTGCGCCGATAACAAAGAGCGAAAAAACTGACTGGATATTCCATGGTTTAGGTCTTGTCGTAGGCCTTATTATTGGTCTTATTGTAATTCGTGTTAGTGGTATTCCAATTACCTTAGGTGCTGGTGGTGGTGCTTTGTTATCAGGCTTATTATTTGGATGGTATCGATCTTTACATCAAACTGTTGGAAACATCCCAACGGGTGCGGTGCAATTACTTAAAGATTTTGGTCTAGCTGGCTTCGTAGCCGTAGTTGGTTTAAGCTCTGGATTGCAAGCTATTGATACCATTAAAGATCAAGGTATTTCTTTATTTCTAATTGGCGTTGTAGTTACTTTATTGCCTATGTTGCTTGGTATTTACTTTGGTAAGTATGTGCTGGGTTATAAAAATTCTGCAGTATTTGCTGGTGCTTTGGCGGGTTCTCGTAGTGCAAATCCAGCTTTTGGTGAAGTACTAAATAAAGCGGGTAACTCAACACCTACTAACTCTTTTGCTATTACCTATGCTCTAGCTAATGTTTTCCTAACTTTATTAGGGCCATTAGTTGTTGCTTTTGTTTAATTGACATCTCAAATTAAGGATACATGGTTATGAAAAGTAATAATGAATATGCAAAATATGCGAATTTAAGTCCTTTTGAATTGAAAGATAATTTAATTAAACTAGCACAAAGCCATACTGACCGTGTAATGTTAAATGCGGGGCGTGGTAATCCTAATTTCTTGGCAACATGGCCACGACAAGCTTTTTTCCAACTTGGTGTTTTTGCTTTGCAAGAGTCTGAAATGTCTTTTTCATATATGAATGAAGGCATAGGAGGAATGCCAATTAAGGCTGGTTTAACAGGTCGTTTTGAACATTTTGTCCGTCAAAATTATCAAACTCCTGGCGTGTCATTTTTAGGTAAAGCGTTTTCATATATTCGCGATCAACTTGGTCTAGATGAAAATGCCTTCTTACAAGAGATGGTGGAAGGTATTTTGGGCTGTAACTATCCAGTACCTGATAGAATGCTGCATTTTAGTGAAGAGGTGGTTAAAGCCTATGTTCTTTCTCAAATGGGTGCGCAATATTTAAGACGAGATGATCTTGATCTATTTGCTGTTGAAGGTGGTACTGCTGCAATGGCTTATATTTTCAATTCAATGAAAGAAAATAACTTAATCCAAAAAGGTGATAAAATTGCAATTGGTGCACCTATTTTTACGCCGTATTTGGAAATTCCAGAGCTTAATGATTATCAATTGGTTGAAGTGTTAGTTAATTCTGATCCTGATAAAAATTGGCAATATCCAGAAGCCGAATTGCGCAAATTAGAAGATCCTTCCATCAAAGCATTTTACTTAGTTAACCCATCTAATCCACCATCAGTAAAAATTGATGATAAAAGTTTGAAAATCATTGCTGATATTGTGAAAAAACGTCCTGATTTAATTATTTTAACTGATGATGTTTACGGCACATTTGCTGATGATTTCCAATCCTTATTTGCTATTTGCCCTAAAAATACGATTTTAGTTTATTCATTCTCTAAGTATTTTGGTGCAACAGGTTGGCGTCTAGGTGTGATTGCAATAGCACACGATAATATTTTAGATAACAAAATTAAAGCATTACCAAGCAAGGCTAGACAGATTTTAGATAAACGTTACAGCTCAATTGTGACCGATCCTGAAAATCTTAAATTTATCGATCGTTTAGTAGCAGATAGCCGTGCGGTTGCGTTAAATCACACTGCTGGTCTATCTACGCCACAACAGGTTCAAATGGTGTTATTTGCATTATGTGAGATGATGGATACCGATCAAAGTTATAAAGCCGCATTGAAATCGTTAATTCGTCGTCGAGCAGCATCATTGTATCAACATTTAGGACTTGAACATCATACTGATGAAAATAGTGTCGATTATTATACCTTAATTGATCTAGAACATATTTGTCGTGAACTTTATGATGATAAGTTTGCTAAATGGATCTTAAAAAATAAAAATCCATCTGAAATGTTATTTAGAATTGCTGATGAAGCTGGTGTAGTTTTATTACCAGGTAAAGGGTTTGCAGTGCAACATCCATCTGCTCGGGCTTCATTAGCTAACTTAAATGAATATCAATATGCGGCAATTGGTTTATCTATGCGTAAACTTGCACAAGAGTATTATGCAGAGTATCAAGGTAAAGCTAATAAAAAATAGATAATCATACTGATTAACTTATCAACTTTACTATCAAACCCTAGTTTATCTAGGGTTTTTTATTGTGGTTTTATTTAATAATTTAAGAATAGTGTATTGGTTTTTATTATTAATTTATGCTAGTAACACAATAAAAAGCTTAAGGAATTTTCTGGATAAATTTATGATCTAAGGTTAATAAAAATAGAAACTATCGTTAGTTTAAGTTATCAATATTATTGATAACCTTGTAGTTTAGGTTCTACCAGGGCTACAAGATAAATCTGATAAACTTATTTAAAACAGCTAAATAATTTTATTGGTTAATTAAATTAGATTATTATTCAAAAATTATATATAAAAAAGTAACACCCATTATTAAGTTATAAATAATGTATAAGGATGTATTATGAATACTAACCATCTATCAGCAGCAATGTCTAAAAGTATCAATCACGTCAATCAAGAAGCTATAGAAAACAAAAGAATCGTTGGTTCTGTTGTTATAGTGGCTAAAAATGGAGAAATTATCTATCAGCAAGCTTGTGGTTATGCTAATCGTGAACAAAAAATACCTATGCATACTGACTCGCTATTTTTATTGTCATCTGTTACGAAGCCAATAGTGACAGCTGCTGCATTATGTTTAGTAGAAAAAGGATTACTTAATTTACAATCGCCGGTTACCGATTATCTTCCTAGCTTCACTCCTAAGCTTGACAGTGGTGAGCAACCGATTATAACTTTACATCATTTACTGACTCATAGTGCTGGGTTGAAGTATCGATTTGATGAACCTAATGGTAAAGGTAATTATAATTCTTTGCAGATTTCTGATGGTTTTGATCAAATTGCTATCAGCTTGGAAGAGAATCTTAAGCGCTTATCTCAAACTACACTTATTTACCAACCAGGGACGAGTTGGTGTTATTCATTAGCACTAGATGTATTAGGAGCAGTAATAGAAGCGGCCACAAAGCAATCATTAGCAAGTGTCATCAAAACTCTAATAACCGAACCTTTAAACATGCCACACACTGGTTTTACTATATCTGAAAGCAGTCAATTGGTAACTCATTATTATGATGCCGCTCCAGAGCCCTTACCAATGCCAAGTCCATATTTTATGCATTTAGGTGCGGAATGGAATAATGGAATTTTATCTTATGATCCTAAACGGATATACAATAATAATGCTTACCAATCTGGTGGCGCAGGTATGGTTGGCAATGCGTGTGAGTTTATACAATTTTTGTTAGCATTAACCGCAAAAAATAACCCAATAAGCGAACAAAAATTAATGGATAAAATGGCTAAATGCTATATTAGTAGTGACTTTGCTACTCAAGGTCCAGGTTGGGGATTTGGTTATGGCGGTGCGGTACTTGATAATCCAGCTATAGCTCAAACATCTCAAGGTGAAGGCACAATAGAGTGGGTTGGTGTGTACGGACATGATTGGTTTTACGACCCTCAACAAGATTTAGCAGTTGTTATTTTTACTAATACAGCGATAGAAGGAATGTCAGGCCTATACCCCAAAAAAATCAAAGAGGCGATATATCGTTGTATTTAAAGTAATAGCTAACAAAATCGATAACTACATTTATTATTTTAAGTTAATATAATATTAAAAGTTCTGTTCTATCGTAATGAATTGATTAATAAATTGTTCTTATTGAGATTAGCTATAGTATCGTTTCTAACATTAGCTAACAAAAGCACGTGTACGTTGTTAATGGTGAGTTATATTCTTTGGAAACAGAAGATCTGATTATCATCGACACTAAAATCGATGTCTCATATCAATTTTAGAATGTAACAGAGCATGATGTTACTGAAACTATTTCCTTCACCTGTTTCAAATGTACAAAGTGAAAGTGATTTTGCCTATCCGACGATCTGCTTAATAATTTTTAAGTTTGGTTAATGGTATAAATATTAAACCTAACAGTCACCACAGCATTAATGTCATATGGCGTTACACGACCAATATTCCTAAACACTTCGACTTTCAGTAGCCATTGATTTAAAACAAGCAATGCTACGACTTGCCTAAACAATTTAGTTATATTTTTACAATTGGTACCAACTGATTAATACTGATTGGATAAATTACATCAACTATTGAAAGAGATACAGGTGAATTGATTTTCCCTTGTTGAGAATTATTTATACAAAAATCAATGAAAATCGATACCCAATTATCAGACAAATAAGGTAGTGCAATTAATTTGTTAATTTAGCATTAGTATTTTCTCGTTGTTGATAACGACAAGATGAGTTAACTTGATAGTATCGATCAATTTAAAACTTGATTATAAACATATAAATAATTTGCCATTCACTATTATTGTCATAATAATATGAAAATATAAAATAGCTGAAAATATATAAAATATGCGAATTTTTATTACAATTTTGCTCTCAATTGAATACCTTTTAATTTTTTTTCGACTTGGTCAAAATAGAAACCTTATACTTAGCGATCAAAATGTAACTACAGGTTTAATTATCATTTTATTTATTTTTAATGCTATTATCGGGTTATGTTACTTACTAATCAAATCCAATAAAAAGACAAGTGACTACATAACAATTACAATGTTATTTACAATTATCTTTTTTATCCCGATAAATAACTTGATCATAGAAAATAAAAAGCAAAATTATAGACAGCAAAAAAAAGCACTTGAAGAGAAATTACTTGGCGATACTTTAAAACCTTTTTATAAAGATAAAGGAACATTAGATGAAAGACGGATTCAAAATCTAAGAGAGAATTTCGCTAAAGGTTATGCAACAAACGGTGGTAAATTTTATTATGGTAGTGCTAATTATGACAAACCAATTTGTCATAAATTTAAACACTCTTTTGTTACCGATGACCAAATGTACATTATTTTAAGTTGTCAAAATCCGGATAACAGCATATTAAGTTATGCGCTAGCTACTCAAAAAGGTAATTCCTCATTTGTTAATCCTTGGAATGGTGGAAGACTAGATCACTATGAAGAATATTTAGTTTCAGAATATCCTTATATCAATTTACTCGATGATAATGATTATACTATTATCTATAAAGATCCTGTTGATGGAACTAGATATGGCAAATATTATGACCAACTATATGTTCTACCAATGTTAGATAAGAATGAAAATGAACTAAAATCCTATATTAGTGATCGTATTATTGAATTTCAAAAACATCTTGATACGATTCAAAAATTCCGATTTTGTTTAATCCGTTATTCCGATAAAAGCACTACCAGTCATTGTGTATATCGAGAGAGAGGAAAAATCAAATACGAATCATTTTCACAATCGTAAATTGAATCGGTGTCTGGGTCGGTTAGTATGTAAATTGTTTTGTGTAGTTTATTGTGATCATGTTATGAAAGATTAGTTAGTTTTATTCATCATAACTAATATTTTTCTGGAGTGTGAATTGAAGTGAAAAGTTGGAAAGCGGATCGCAGAAATTTGCTAAAAATGGTATGAGTTTTACCCTAGCAAAAAAATTGATGATGATTTTCACTGTACGTAAAACAGGTATTTTAGGGAAAATAGATATGTTATATTCTAAGTTAATTCTAAGTGATATATTTTGGAAGAGAGTTATTTATTGAGTTTTGAATTGTAACTATTTGATTAATCTCTAGGAAAGATGGCGGAAGCGCAGAGATTCGAACTCTGGGAGGGTCGCCCCTCGCCGGTTTTCAAGACCGGTGCTTTCAACCGCTCAGCCACACTTCCGCAATGGCTGTGAATATTAAAGGAGACGGACTTATTTGTAAATAGCTAATTTAATATTTTTCATCAACTGCTCTAATTTTCGCCAAATTCGGGTCAATTTAAGTAAATTGATATGGTTTACTTACCAAAATTAGTGTTGGAATCTTATTATTTGAGTATAATACACCGCAAATATCAAACCATGTTTTGAAGTATGTTAAATCAAATAGAAACCGATGAAAAAGGCTATTTAAAGAATTGGCAGGATTGGTCTGTTGATTTGGTGCCTGAATTAGCTATTAAAGAGTCTATTGAATTAACTGATGCTCACTGGGAAGTCATTTTATTCGTTCGTGATTTTTATTTAGAATATAAAACATCACCAGCAATCCGTGCGTTAGTTAAAGCAATGGAGAAAAAATTTGGTCCAGAAAAAGGTAATAGTCGCTATTTATATAAATTATTTCCTGACGGACCAGCTAAACAAGCAACTAAACTTGCAGGCTTACCTAAACCTGTGAAATGTATTTAAGTTAAGAGAACAATTATACTCATGATTAGATGGAAACTCCCATTTATATTACTTCTTGTATTAGGGTATTTGCAGTACTCATTATGGTATGGTAAAAATAATTTTTATGATTACCAGGAAAATGTGCAAATGCTTGAAAACCTACATCAAGAGAATGATAAGTTAAAAGCTCGCAACGAACAGATGTTTGCTGAAGTTGAAGATTTACAAAAAGGTTATGAAGCAATAGAAGAACGAGCTCGAAGTCATTTGGGTATGGTTAAACCTAATGAGTATTTTTATCGAATAATTATTGATTCCAACTCACAACAATAAGGTATTACGTGGCAAATAATAGTGATATTATCGCAATCGTTCCTGCCGCAGGAATTGGTTGTCGCATGGATAGTCAATTACCTAAACAATATTTAAAAATTGGTCAAATGACCATTTTAGAACACACCCTACAAAAATTATTAACCCACCCTAAAATCAGTCAAGTAGTAGTGGTGATAAACCAAGAAGATAAGCTTTTTAAAACACTTGATGTTGCATCAAAAGTTAAAGTGACTTATGGTGGTGAAACTCGTGCTGACTCTGTTTTAGCAGGCTTAAACTTAGTTGCTGAAAATCAATGGGCATTAGTCCATGATGCCGCAAGGCCTTGTGTTAGCCATGAAGATATCACTAAATTAATAAATCGAGTCTTACATGAAAACAAAGGCGGAATATTAGCAACCCCACTCAGTGATACGATCAAGCAAGCTTATACAGATGATGCCAATATCATTAGCCACTCTGTGGATCGTACATATTTATGGGGTGCTGCTACACCTCAGTTGTTTAATGCAGGTGAACTTAAAGCATGTTTGAGGAAGGCTTTAAATAATCATGTCGCCATCACTGATGAAGCATCAGCAATAGAGTATTGTGGTGGTCATCCATTATTAATTGAGTGTCGTCGAGATAATATAAAAATTACTCGCCCAGAAGATTTAAGCTTGGCTACGTTTTATTTAACTAATCAAATTTAATATAGGTAGATTATGCGAATAGGTCATGGATTTGATGTACACAAGTTTGGAGGGGAAGGACCAATTATCCTAGGTGGAGTAACAATTCCTTATCAATATGGACTTATTGCTCATTCTGATGGTGATGTCGTTTTACATGCTATCACTGACGCTTTAATTGGCGCATTAGCTTTGGGCGATATTGGTAAACTATTTCCTGATAATGATCCCAAATACAAAAATATAAACAGCCGATTGTTATTACAAGAAGTTTACCAAATTGTTCAATCTAAAGGTTATGAATTAGTTAATTTAGATACAACTATTATTGCCCAAGAACCTAAAATGAGACCTCATGTAGATCAAATGCGCGTTAATATTGCTGAAGATTTGAATGTACATTTTGACCAAATTAGTGTTAAAGCAACCACCACCGAGCAACTAGGTTTTACAGGCCGTAAAGAAGGGATAGCTTGTGAGGCAGTAGTACTATTAGCAAAAAAAACAAATACAAAATAAACGATAGGCAAAATAAGTGTTAGCAGAACTTAATTATTTTTATGGTAAACCGACAACTCATGGTTTATATAAACAGCAATTTGAAGATTTCATCGTTATTGAAGAGCTTGGTTTTGAGTTTACTGGTGAAGGTGAACATGTTTTAGTTTATCTTGAAAAGAAAGATTGTAATACGGTCTTTGTCGCCGAACAATTAGCTAAATATGTCGGTATTTCAGCTAAAAATGTCAGTTATGCTGGCCTTAAAGACCGTCAAGCAGTTACCCAGCAATGGTTTAGCTTACATATGCCAGGTAAAGAAACACCTGATTTTTCAAAATTTGATTTAACGGGCTGTCGAATATTGCAGATTACTCGTCATAATAAAAAATTAAAAATAGGGGCTTTAAAAGGTAATCGCTTTAAAATTATTTTAAGAAACTTAACCGATAATATTGAGCCTAAATTAAACACAATTAAACAATATGGTGTCCCTAATTATTTTGGTGAGCAAAGATTTGGACGAGATCAAAATAACATAACCCAAGCAAAAAAATGGGCAACTGGCGAAATTTCAGTTAAAGATCGTAAAAAAAGAGGTTTTTATCTTTCTGCTGCTCGTAGTGCTATTTTCAATGATATTGTCAGTCAAAGAATTAAACAAAATATTCAGCAAACGGTGCTCGATGGTGATATATTACAACTATCTAAAAGTAATAGTTGGTTTTTGTCTAAAACTGATGAATTATCACTTTTACAACAACGTTTGCAAAATGGCGAAATTAATATTACTGCACCAATGGTTGGTGATTCGCCATTGGGCACAACATCAGTTGCATTAGAATTTGAAACAAATTGTTTAAAACATTGGTCTTGCTTTGAGGAATTATTCAAGAAAGAACGAATGGAAACAATCAGGCGCTCAATATTATTGCGCCCCGAGCAACTTGAATGGCAATGGATAGGCGAAAATGATATTGAAATCAATTTCTACTTACCTTCTGGTTGCTATGCTACAAGTGTTTTACGCGAATTGATAATTGGAAATGAGTAATGCAAAATTCAAAAATGCAGGCTATGATTAATTTATTGCGCCAGCAGGGAATAAAAGATGATCGTGTTTTAGATGCTATAGCTTCAATACCGCGTGAGAATTTTGTTGATGAAGCGCTTTCTCATCAAGCTTATGATGACCGATCATTACCAATAGGTAGCGGTCAAACCATTTCTCAGCCATATATCGTTGCCAAAATGACTGAATTACTAAGGTTAACGCCGACAGCCAAAGTGCTTGAAATTGGTACAGGTTCAGGATATCAAACCGCAGTACTAGCCAAGCTGGTTGATCATGTCTGCTCAGTAGAAAGAATAAAAAGTTTACAATGGAATACAAAACGGCGATTAAAGCAACTTGATATTCATAACATCTCAACTCGTCATGGTAATGGTTGGCAAGGTTGGCCTGAACGAGGTCCATTTGACGGCATAATCGTTACTGCCGCAGCATCAGAAGTTCCTCAAAGCCTTCTAGAACAGCTTGCTGACAAAGGGCGCTTAGTTTTACCTGTTGGTAAAAACAAACAAACGTTACAATTAATTGAGCGTGATGGAGACAATTTTATAACTACAAATATTGGGGAAGTAAAATTTGTACCGCTTGTTGATGGGGATGTTGAATAAATCGCAAAAAATAGAAAATAATCAATTATTTTCTATTTT
Organism: Gilliamella sp. B2911; assembly: GCF_026536965.1. NCBI lineage: Bacteria > Pseudomonadati > Pseudomonadota > Gammaproteobacteria > Orbales > Orbaceae > Gilliamella > Gilliamella sp. B2911. The sequence continues at coordinate 421,223 of NZ_JAFNNA010000001.1, forward strand.
TTGATTGAATGTTCTCTATAATTTATTTTCTTTTGCTTTTTCTTCTGAAAGCTTCCATTCACTAATACCGTATAATGCATTAAATAGGTAAATTAAATATTGAGTTGCAATAACAATATTGTCAGTATAAATATTCAAACCGATCACTAATACATTTAACAATACCCACAAATACCAATTGAAGGCGTACCTCATCATTAATAATAGTTGCGCAACTACACCTAAGCCAAATATAAAGCAATTTGTAATGAGTTGATATGAAGTATTGCTCGCACCGATTTCGTTAGTTAAATAGATATTAAAAAATGCTGCAACAATTAAAAATATCAACGCATATAAAAATGCACTTTCATTTAAGGAACGAACTTTAACATTTTTATTCTGATCGAGATTTTTTTGCCAAGTAAATAATCCATAAATATGTGAACCAAAATAGTAAAAAGTAGGTAAGCCTGCCCCAATATTGCCACCAAGAAAATTGGCACAACACTCAGCTACTACAGCAAGCATTCCCAGCACATTTCCTAAGTTTTTTCGTTTAGCTAATAAAATGACACACAATAATCCCAAAAATGCACCAGCATACGATACGGCATAGCGTAAATTGAAATTATTAAATGGATCAGTATACAAAAATGCAAGGGTGACGCAGATAATACAAAATAGTGGATAAAACTTGTTTCGTCCAATAGCGATGATAACATCTCTTAAATTATTCATAATTAATACTCTTATCATTAATAAGTTGATTGACTAGTTCAATACAGCGTAAATAACGTTCATCATAGTCAGATGAGTCGATTTGAACATAGCTGATATGATTCTTTTTCAATAATGAGATTAGTAGTTGCTGAAAATCTTTCCGTTGTTTTGGACTTCCTAAACTACGTAAGCCATCAGCAACCCAAGGCGTGTTATTACCTAATAAAATAACCAAATCAAAGCGATAGTTGTTGATCATGGCTTGTAAAAATGGATGCTCTTTACCTTCGTACTTTTTGCAAAATGCTTGCGTGGTAATAAAATCAGTATCAATGAACGACACTTTATTCGCATGTTTGATAGCAAAATCGATATATTGTGCATGTCCTAATGCAATTTTATCGTAATCAGCATATTGCAATGCTCGTTCATCGCCACCGAGTTGAGAAAACACATAATCACGACCATATTCCCAAGCGCTAGTGGTATTAAACATATTGGCTAACTTATTAACTAATGTTGATTTACCACTCGATTCACCACCAAGAATAGCAACAGTTCGTACAAAAAACGGTCTAACTTCAGTTGGAATATATTGCCAATTTTTTAAAGGCGCTTGACGAATTTGTGTACCACTTACTTGCATAAATCGGCGGGTAGGATCAATAAGCACAGTATCTAAATCGAATAAATCTTTATACATCGCTACATCTTGTGGTTCACTCGAATAAACGCAACTAGGATTGATGCCTTTTTCCTTGAATAACTTTTTAACGCGATCACTCCACTCATTCCAACCATTAGGATATGAAGGAATACCATCTTCTTCTAAAAGCTCAATATGGATATTTTTTTGATATTTAAACGTTTGTAATAACCAACGAATCCTATCGTTAATTGTTGGTTGGCGTGACATTGCGCTTTCTTTAAATAGCGCCATATCTCGCATCGTATCGGAACAAAGAATCACATAAAGTTCGTCAACTTGGCTAATCGCTCTTTGAATAAGATAAATATGTCCGGTATGTAATGGATAAAACTTACCAAAAATGACACCTACCTTTTTATGTTTACTGTTGGGATCAATTTGCAAATAACGGTGTAGTGATTGTAATTTTTGAGCACTAGGATTTTTGATTTTATCATTAATTAATTGGCTCAAATAACCTTTGGTCATTTGGCAGGCATCAGCAACTGTCTGTAACGATAAATTTTTGCGTTTTATGGCCGTTTTCAAATAACTAAAACCATTCATATCGCCTCCTTACCTTTTGTTTTTTATCTGGAACTAAATTTACATCATTTTTAATAAATGTTCAATATATTAAACAAGGAAAATAATTTTGCCTAATTAATTTAAATCTAATAGTAATTAAATATAAAATAGGAGATACTTTTATAATTTTAAAAATAGGCAATCTTCATTTTAAGTAAAATCTATAATTTAATAATTAAAATCAGAATGATATAAGGAAATAATTCAATGAAAAAAATTGCATTAGCAATTGCATTAATTTCAGGTAGTGCTTTGGCAGATAATAACGTTAAATTAAATAAAGTGACATTATTTATTCAGGGAGCAGAATTACAAGGTCAGTCAACTGTTTCATTAACTAAAGGTGAAAGTGAAATAGTATTAACTGGTATTGCTAATGATGTTAAACCAAATACAATCAATGTAGGTTTTGGTAATAATAGTGACGTCCGAGTATTATCTACATCATTTAGTGATAACTATCTGGCTAATATTCGTAACGGCGAAGATACTCTATTAACTGTTAAAAAAATGAATAAGTTACAAGAAGATCGCGATACATTAGAAATCGAACTCAAAGCTGTTAATGAACAAATTATGCTTTTACAAGGTAACCGTTTAGATACTTTAGCTAAAAAAGGACCTGATGACTTAACAGCAATGAAAAATGTATTAGATTTTGTGAAAACCAATTTGACCACTGCGTTAAATGAACAAAATCGATTACAAAAAGAAGTCGATGAGTTAGACAGGCAGATAAGCGAATATGAAAAAAAACTAGATGAAAATCAGACTAACAATGGAAAATTACACAATGCTGTTATAGTCAAAGTTGCTTCTGACAAAGATATAACGCTACCTATCACGCTTTCATATATCACAACTAAAGCAGGTTGGGAACCAGCTTATGATGTGCGAGTAGCGGATATCAATTCGCCACTCCAATTAACATATAAAGCAGAAATCCACCAAAACACGGGTTTAGATTGGCAAAATGTTGATTTTAGTTTATCGACATCTAATCCGAGCATAGATATTACTCCACCAGATTTTAATCCCTGGTATATTGACGTTTATAATGAAAAAAGCGGTTTATTTTTTTCCAAATCTGATAAAGAAGATTATTATGAACGCGATGCCAAATCGCAATTGGTTAATCCTAGTCAAATTGGCAATGTTAATACATTAGGTATCAATACCCATTTTGATATCAAGTTACCTTATACAATCAAAAACGATAGTAAAAATAATATAATCACATTACAAACCAAAGATGTTAAAGCAAACTACCAATATGTTTCAATGCCTAAATTTGATAGTAGCGTATACTTACTAGCGCAAATAAATGATTGGGATAAGTTGAATTTATTATCAGGAAAAGCCAATATCTTTTTCAGTGGTGATTTTATGGGGGAAACTATCATTTCAACCAAAAATACTAAAGGCTCATTGGATTTTTCATTAGGGCGTGATAAAAATATCTTAGTTTCTCGAAATCGTAATATAAAAGAGACCTCGACTCCTACACTATTTGGTAATGATGTTTCAGAAAAATATGCTTATACTATTGATGTCAAAAATACCAAAGCGTTGCCAATAAATATTGTTGTGAAGGATCAACTACCTGTTATCTTAAATAAAGCGGTAACACTTGATGATGCCAAATATGATGGCGCAGTATATGACAAACAAACCGGATTATTAACGTGGCAATTCAACTTAAACCCAAGTGAAACTAAAAACCTTAATCTAAGTTTTAAAATCACTTATCCAGATGGTAAAGAACGAGATATATATGGTTTATAAACCTAATAAAACAAAGAATAAAGTATGTTAATTACGTGGTTAGAACAATTTAAGCAAAATAGTCAGATCAGTTTATTAGATCTTCATTTGGCTCAATTTTTGGTTAATAAAATTGATTGTGAAGATGAAGTCATTGCTAAACGTTTTGCTTTTTTAGTTTTATCCTTAAGTATGGAAGTAAGAGCAGGGCACGTGTGCCTTGATCTTACTCGATTAGAAAATATTGAGCCACAAATCTGGTCAGAACTTAATTCACCGACGAATGACGATTGGGTTAATGTACTTAAGTTAGCATCTAATAAACATGTTGTCAGTTTTGGTGAACAACTCGCACCTTTAGTTTTTATTGAAAACAAACTCTATTTTCAACGCATGTGGTTAGATGAACGTTTTGTTGCGCAATATTTCAATCAAACTCAATTGGATATTACGTCGAGTATCGACTTAAAAAAAATACTCGACCAACTCTTTACTCACAACAGCGCAAGTATTGACTGGCAAAAAATTGCTGTTGCTGTTGCATTAACACGAAAAGTTGCCATCATCTCTGGTGGACCGGGAACAGGTAAAACAACTACCGTAGCTAAAATTCTAGCTGGAATCGTATTAAACAACCCAGCAACACGAATCGTAGCAGCTGCACCAACCGGCAAAGCTGCATCACGATTAACTGAATCATTAGGGCGAGCAATTGAACAGCTATCTTTTGAATCATTAAATATTAAAACCGAAGCGGTAACACTTCATCGACTATTGGGCGCAAAGACGGATAATCGCTCGTTTAGTTATAACAAAAACAACCAATTACATATCGATGTTCTTGTAATTGATGAAGCCTCAATGGTTGATCTCAATATGATGGCGAGAATTATTGAAGCCTTACCGACTTCTGCCCGATTAATTTTATTAGGTGACAAAGACCAACTTTCATCAGTTGAGGCCGGAGCGGTCTTTGGAGATTTATGTCACTTTATTTCAAATGGGTATAGCCAATCAAGAGCTGATGAGCTAAGCAAGTTAACCGGCTATACCATCCCAATCACGGATCAACCTGTAACAACAATCGCTGATAGCATCTGTTTACTGAAAAAAAGTTATCGATTTAACGAATCATCAGGTATTGGATTGTTAGCAAATGCAGTAAAAGAAGGGCAGTATCATAATGTTAAAAAGCTACTTGCTGATAATACATTACAAGATGTCAGTTATTATGAACTTTCATCAAATCAAACATACCAAGCGCTTTTAGAAGACTGTGCTGAACACTATAAAGATTACTTAAATGCCATTAGGTATCACGCTAATAATGATATCGCTACAGTTTTAGCTAAATTCGCTCAATGCCGTTTATTATGTGCTGTGCGTGAAGGAAAATTTGGCGTAGAAGGATTAAATAAACAAATTGAACTGCTACTAGCCAAGCATAAATTGATCAAATTAAATCAACGTGAACAATGGTATATCGGTCGACCAGTTATGATTTTACGTAACAGCACATCGTTAGGTTTATACAATGGTGATATAGGCATTACACTAACAGCTGAACACGATAGTTCAAAACTGCGAGTCTATTTTCCATTTTCGGATGGAGTCATTAAAGGTTTTTCACCTTATCGACTACCTGAACATGAAACAGCCTATGCAATGACAATACACAAATCACAAGGTTCTGAATTTGATCATGTAAATATAATACTACCCACTGAATTCTCACCGTTACTTAATCGCTCTCTACTCTATACGGCAATCACTAGGGCGAAAAAGTCCGTATCCATTTATGCTGATGCCAAAATATTAGAGCGCGTGGTTAAAAGTCAAATACATCGGGAAAGTGGATTAGTTGAGCAAATAGCAAATTATTCGCAAAAGAATTAAAGAAGAGATTAAGCAAGCACCAACTAATAATAGCTGGTGCTTTTTATATATTAATGGATGATCTTCGCTAAAAAATCTTTAGCACGATCAGATTGTGGATTAGTAAAGAACTGTTCTTTAGATGTATCTTCAATGATCTCACCGGCATCCATAAAAATAACGCGATGGGCAACTTTGCGAGCAAAGCCCATTTCATGGGTCACAACCATCATTGTCATCCCTTCATAGGCTAATTCAACCATAACGTCTAACACTTCGTTAACCATTTCTGGATCAAGTGCTGAAGTTGGTTCATCAAATAACATAACAATTGGATCCATACAAAGTGCACGAGCAATCGCAACACGTTGTTGTTGTCCACCTGAAAGTTGAGCAGGGAATTTATCGGCATGTGCTAACAAACCCACACGATCTAAAAGAGAAAGGGCTTTTTCACGTGCTTCTTCATTTGATCGGCCAAGCACTTTAACTTGAGCTAGTGTCAGATTCTTCAAAATTGTCAGATGTGGGAAAAGCTCAAAATGCTGAAACACCATACCCACTTTAGAACGTAGTTTTGCTAAATTAGTCGATGGATCAGTAATCTCAGTACCATCAATCGTAATTTTACCTTTCTGAATAGGCTCTAAACCATTAACGGTTTTAATTAATGTTGATTTACCAGAACCTGATGGTCCACAGACAACAACAACTTCGCCTTTACCTACTTTAGTAGTACAGTTTTTTAATACTTGAAATTTTCCGTACCATTTTGATACATTTTCTAAGGAGATCATCTACTTATCCCTTTCTTGAAATAATTAACTAAACGAGAAGCAGTATAACAAATTATAAAGTAACTTATTGCTGCAAAAATAATCATTGAATACTTAACTGTGCCACCTTGAACGACACCAATTTGTGTCACACTTGCACCAAATAAATCAATCAAACTCATCACATAAACTAAAGATGTATCTTGGAACAAGATAATACCTTGGGTTAATAACAATGGTACCATTGATCTAAATGCTTGCGGTAATATTATCAAACGCATTGCCTGGCCTTTAGTCATACCCAACGCATAAGCGGCATGATACTGACCTTTAGCAACGGCATTAATACCAGCACGAATGATTTCTGAATAATAGGCTGCTTCAAATAGAGCAAACGCAATCATTGCTGAAACAACCCTAACATCAGCATATGGTGGCAAATTAAATACATGCTTAATAACTTGTGGTAATGCTAAATAGAACCATAACAACACTAATAGTAATGGAATGGAACGGAATAAATTGACATAACATTTAGCAAAAATATTTAAAATTTTATTATTTGATAAACGCATTAAAGCTAGCACAGTTCCCCAAATAATACCGAATACAACAGCGGTAAAGGTGATCTTAGTTGTTAGCCATAATCCAGATAACAATAAATGATAATTGTTTAAAACCAATGAAGGTATATCTGCAATCCAACTTAAAATTTGCATATTAACCTCCATGACTCATATTAGGTAAGCGTGTATGTTTTTCAACAAAACGCATAATCGTTAACACAGCATAGTTTATCAACATAAACGCAATGGTAACGCCACATAATATTTCAATAATACTATTAGTTGCATCATTAATACGATCGATTTGACCGATCAAATCAATAAGCCCAATGGTCGAAGCCACTGATGAGTTTTTAATGATGTTGGTCATTTCAGATGTTAATGGTGGAATAATACGACGATAAGCATTAGGTAATAAAACATACATATAAGCTTGTCGATTGGTTAAACCAAGCGCAATTGCCGCATAACGTTGGCCTTTAGGTAGAGTTTGAATACCTGTTCTAACTTGTTCTGCAATACGTGCAGAGGTAAACAAACCTAAAGCGATTGCCGCAGTAATAAATGCGCTGACATTAGGAGAAATGCCAGAAATAAACCATGTTTTTAAGCTACCAGATAAAATTTCTGGAAAAAGCATATACCATAAAAACATCTGAACAAGTAATGGGATATTACGGAAAAGCTGGATATAACCGGCAGCAAAGCTATTTAGAAATTTATTTTCTAAAGTTCTGCAAATCCCTACTAGTGATCCTAGTATGAATGCAATAATCCAAGCTGTTACTGCTAATGAAACGGTAACGATAATACCGTCAAAAAGCCAGTTTAAGTAAATTCCATCACCATAAGGGGTGGATTCAAAAAATAGTGTCCAATTGAAACTCATAATATATTTATTTCACTAAATTAGATTATGTACTAAATGCAAAAACATTTAGTACATTGGATTAGAAAGATATGAAAAGTATTAATCTAATGCTTTATCATTTGGATTTGCAAAAAGCTCAACCATTTTAGGTGAAATTTCAAGAGCCATATTCGCACCTTTAGGTGGAACTGGTTGAGTAAACCATTTGTTATAAGACTCTAATGCTTTACCAGATTTTTGTGCATCAGCAATAGCTTTATCCATCAATTGTTTAAATTGGGTATCGCCTTTTCTTAACATACAACCATAGGATTCGTAAGATAATGGCTCGCCAACAATTTTCCATTCAGCTGGATTGATAGCGCGTGAACGTTCACCAGCTAAAAGTGCATCATCCATTAAAAATGCAGCAGCACGACCTGTTTCAAGGGCATTAAATGCATCACCATGATCTTTAGGCGTAATAATACGAATACCTAAATTATCTTTATTATTAATTTGATTTAATCGGACTTCAGAGGTAGTACCCGCAGTAGTTACCACATTTTTACCTTTTAAATCTTCGATACTATTAATATTGCTGTCTGCTTTCACTAAGAATCGAGTACCAACAATAAAAATGCTATCAGAAAAGCTTACTGTCTTTTGGCGCTCAAGATTGTTAGTAGTAGAACCGCATTCAAAATCATAAGTATAGTTATTAAGTAATTGAATACGCGTTTTAGAAGTAACCGGTAAATATTTAACTTTAAGATCTGGCATATTCAACTCTTTTTTAACTGCATCGACAATTAAATTAGAATAATCTTGTGAATAGCCAATAACTTCTTGTTTTTCACCATAGTAGGAAAATGGAATAGAAGATTCACGATGACCAACAACAATCACACCACTATCTTTAATTTTGGCTAATGTACCACTTAATTCTTCAGCAACAGCGGCACCACTCATTAGTCCAAGCATTGCTAATGATAACACTAATTTGGTTAATTTTGTCTTTTTGTTCATACTCATCTCCTACTGTTTAATTTGTATCATATTAAATAAATTTAATATTTTTACAAAGGGCATATATTATAACTTATTTTTCATCATAAAAGTACTTTTTACTGTATATTTATCGATTAAAAGGACAAGCTACAACCTAGGTTTATCTAGATTTTCACAAAAATTTAACTCAGACAATTTTTTGAATTTCAATAATATACAAGCAATATTTATGCCAAAAAATTGATTATCGACGTTTTTTTACAAAAACCAAAATAAATAGCAAAGAAAGAATAAGATAATAAGCTAGATCGCCAAATCTAGCATAAGGAGTCAAACCAACAGTTGGTGACAACGTATAATTTAAAACATTGGTTTGAAATTGCGGTAATTGCTCAATAATATAACCATGATGGTCAATAATTGCTGTAATACCGGTATTGGTACTACGAATCATTGGTCGACCAAACTCTAACGCTCTAGCTTGTGCCATTTGCAAATGTTGTTTTGGCCCAATACTATCACCAAACCAAGCATCATTTGAAACGGTCAATAAAAAATCTGTATCAGGTGCAAAATTCTTCCACATCAAATTCGATAAAATCACCTCATAACAAATTGCAGTAGTAAACTTAAATCCCTTCATTGTAAGCTGAGGTTGCTTTTCTGCTCCCGCTTGCATTGACGACATAGGGATATCAAGGATATCTGCAATAGGATCTAACAACGATTGGAGTGGTGTAAACTCGCCAAAAGGTACCAAATGATGTTTTTGATATCGATTTGCGGTAGGGTATTGATATGGGGTATGTTCACCTAAAACGAGTAAAGTATTATAAATATCTGGATTTGCTTGATAACCATTATTACCAATACGATAATCAATAATACCAACTGCAATTTCACTGCCATTTGCTCTGGCTTCATTATCTAAAAACTGTAAATAAGGTTGCTGATTTATCTCGTAATCAGTAATACTGGCTTCTGACCAAATAATAATTTTATCTTTACCAAAATTCTTTTCGGTTAATGAAGCGTAGGTTTGTAAAGTGTTATCTAACTGCTCTCTGCTCCAACGTAGTGATTGTAAAATATTTCCTTGAATTAAGCTGAAATTAGCTGTCCGGGAATGATCAATGGTTGTCCAATTAATTGAATTGAGTGAAACTGGTGCAAAAATGATCGCAAATAGTGCGACAATTGCACCAAATGTGTGCTTTATAAAGGCTGATTGCTTGAAATGGTACAAATAATAAACACCCAATCCACAGCATATAGTAAAGAGTAACGTTACCCCATTAATTCCAACGATTGGGAAATAATTTCGTAAAGGGCTATCAAGTTGACTATAACCTAATTCTAACCAAGCGAATCCTGTTAAAATATAGCCTCGTAAAAATTCGGTAACTTGCCACAAAATTGGTGCCAGTAAAACCAATTGTTTTATTGAACACTTAGTTGCAAAACGGTCACAGGCTCTCAATAACCAAGCAAATAGCATTGGATAGAGCGCTAAATAGCTAACTAACAGCCCCAAAATAATAATCGCAACTGACGTTGGCACTTCGCCATATTGTTTAATACTGATATAAACCCAGTGAACACCAGCTAAAAAGTAGCCTACACCCCAACTAAAGCCAACTAGCATAGCTTGCTTTTTTGTTTTATCAGCAACTAACCATAAAAGCCCAGCAAAAGACACAAAGGCAATTGGCCAAAAATGGAAGGGCGCGTAACTAAATACGGCAATGGCGCCTAAAAAAAGGCTCAATAGAATATGCTTAAGCATTTTGCTCTAAATTAGGAACAACTGCATCTTCAGGAATTGTGACATGCAATTGAATAATTCGTCTACGGTCAACAATGGTTACCTTAAATTGATAGCCATCAATAGTAATCGTCTCGCCACGAATTGGTAAACGCCCAAAATGTTGCATCACCAAACCGCCGATAGTATCCATCTCCTCATCACTAAATGAGGTGCCAAAGATCTCATTAAAATCTTCAACTGGCGTAAGGGCACGAACGGAGTACATAGTTGGTGATAAACGACGAATATCTCGATCTTCAACCTCATCGTATTCATCCTCAATATCGCCAACAATAAGTTCTAAAATATCCTCGATAGTCACTAAACCTGAAACACCACCAAACTCATCAATGGCCATCGCCATATGATAGCGCTGCATACGAAACTCTTTTAACATATGATCAACGCGTTTACTTTCAGGAACAACAACAGTCGGTCTAAGGATCTTCTTCAAGTCAAAATCATTAACACCTTGTCGAATATAAATAAGTAAATCCTTAGCTAAAAGTACTCCCTCAATATGGTCTCTATCTTCACTAATAACCGGGTAGCGTGAATGGCCGTGTTCAGAAATAATATCTAAACATTCATCAAGGGAAAAATTATCTTTGATTGTTACAATTTGAGAGCGGGGGATCATGATATCGCGAACGCGCTGATCAGCTATATCCATTACACCTTCTATCATATCAAGGGTATCTGGATCAATAAGTTCGTTTTCTTCAGCTTCACGAATCACTTCAATAAGTTCATCTTTATCTTTAGGTTCTGAATTGAATAATTGACTTAACCATAATGTAAACCCTTTTTTGGGTCTCCGGTGATTATCATCACTCATTTGCTCTCTTCCTTTCATATATCAAATGTATTTTGAGTTATAATTTTATATTAAACAGACTATTAAAAATTAGTCATCTAATCAATTAATAAATAAGGATTATCAAATCCTAACTGTGCCATTATATCGATTTCGATATTTTCCATTTCTTCGGCTTCTTCGTCAAGGATATGATCATATCCTAATAAATGCAAACAGCCATGAACAATCATATGCGCCCAATGTGATGTTAACGACTTATGTTGCTCAATTGCTTCAGCTTCAACCACTTGCTTACAAATCACCAAATCGCCAAGTAATGGAACATCAATTTCAACTGGCGATTCAAACGGAAACGACAAAACATTGGTTGGCTTATCTTTATTGCGATAAGTATGATTAAGGTGTTGACTCTCTTCCTTATCGACAATCCGAATAGTGATTTCAGCATTCTCCACAAACTGCGGTAAAATTACCTGTAACCACTGCATAATTTGTTGCTCACTTGGCAGATTATCTCGTTGCTCGGTGGCAATTTGCAAATCTAAAATATTCATTCAAATATCCAACCTATTCACGATGATAAGGATGATTAGCCGTTAAACTCCAAGCACGGTAAAGGCTTTCAGATACAATCACTCTAACTAGTGGATGTGGTAGCGTTAAAGGTGATAGCGACCAACTTTGCTCAGCAGCAGCTTTACAAGCGGGAGATAGCCCCTCAGGTCCACCAATTAACAAACTAACATCACGCCCATCTGCTTTCCAACGTTCAAGTTGCTTAGCTAAATCATGAGTGGTATAAGGTTTACCGGGAATATCTAGCGTCACAATGCGATTACCTTTACTACAAGAAGCCAGCATCTGCTCACCTTCTTTATCTAAAATACGCGCAATATCGGCATTTTTAGTCCGTTTTCCTGCGGGGATTTCAATGAGTTCTAAAGGCATATCTTTGGGGAATCGAGATTGGTAATCATCAAAAGCGGTGGTTACCCAATTTGGCATCTTGTTGCCAACAGCAATAAGCTGTAGTTTCACGTAACTAACTCCAAAGCTTCTCGAGTTCGTATAATTGTCGGCTCTCTTCTTGCATTATATGAACGATCACCGAATCCATATCAACGACTACCCAATCCGCATCATTTTGGCCTTCACTGCCTAATACCACATGTCCTTGCTTTTTAGCTTCATCAAGTAGATGCCCTGCAATTGACGAAACATGACGATTTGAAGTTCCAGTACAAATAATCATATAGTCGGTGATACTTGACTTACCACGCACATCAAGGGTAACAATATCCTTGCCTTTTAAATCATCAATTTTATCAATAATAAAGTCTTGTAATGATTGTTGCAAAATATACTCTCTACTAATATACATAAAGCGCTAGTATAGCATATTTTTTCAAAATCGCCTTGAAAATAGCACATCTCAATCAGTACAAATCAAAAAATGTGAGGAGCGCACTTTTTAAAATAAATAAAGTTGAGGAACGGGGTTTTTGACACCCCAAATCTTACAACTCAACCACCTGATCAAACAATGGATTATCCGTTAATCTATGTGTAACCATCAGCAAAGTTTTATCGTAGTTTTTGATAAGTTCAATTATCTGCAGTTCAGTTTGTTGGTCAAGACTTTCGGTAGGCTCATCCATCAACATTAATGGTGAATTATGTAGTAATGCCCGAGCAATACCGATACGTCGAGTTTCACCACCTGATAATGATCGTCCTCCTTGCCCTAATGGCAAATCTAAACCCTGATCGGTTGAGATCAATTTGGAAAGCCCAACTTGATGTAAAATATCCATTAACTGTTGATCAGAAGCGTTTGGATTACCGATTAACAAATTTTGTCTAAGCGAGTCACTAAAAATAGTAATCACTTGAGGAACCACAGCAATCGCCTGACGTAAAGTTGGCTCGTCAAGTTGATTAATCGGTATATCGTTGATAAAGATATTACCTGAAGTGGGTTCCCACGCGCGCGTGACTAAATTAAGTAATGTGGATTTGCCACAACCGGTTTTACCAATTAAGCCAATATGTTTGCCGGCTTCAACTGTTAATGAAAAATGGCTTAAAACTGCAAAAGGTTGATTTGGGTAGCTAAAGCAAACATCTTCAAACCGCAGTTTTGCGGTAGTCAAATCTATCGATCTGCCTTGCTCGACAAACTGGATATCTGGTGTTTGATCAAATAAAGCGGTTGTTCGTTTGGCTGACGCTAATACTTGCCCTAAAAAGATAAATGCAGTAGGGATTGGTGCTAAAATTTCACTACTAGCAAGGCAGACAAACACAAATAGGGCAACTAAAGGCGATAATGTATATTGAGTGATAAGCCAAAGCACTAACAAAGTCAAAAAGCCAGCAATTAATACCACAAGAGCACTCGAGAGAGCCATTAAAGTAGACTGCTTTTGTTGATGATAAAGCCAATCTGATTCAAGTTTGTCGAGTTTTGAGCGATAACGATCTTGCGCATTAAATAAAGTCAGTTCAGCTTGGCCTTGTAGATAATTAACCAACAATGCGCGATACTCACTTTGCTGTTTAGCCAGTATTTCGCCTAATTGTTTACCTGCATAATAAAAGATCACCGGTATAGCAAGTAGAGTAGTAGTTAGTACCATGCTGATAATTAATGCAATAGGAAAGTTGATATAACTTAATCCGACAAACAAGAGCACAATAATTACCAGTGCCGTTACAATAGGTGAAAAGAGTTTTAGATAGAGATGATCAAGGGCATCAATATCCACAATAAAACGATTAAGAAGATCGGCTTTTTGATATTGGGATAATTGGTTAGCGCTTAAAGGAAGAATCTTCTTAAATGCTAATGTTCTTAAATACGCTAATATTTTAAAGGTGGTATTGTGATCAACCAAGCGCTCAGCATAACGGGATGCCGTTCGCATAATGGCAGCAGCCCTTACGCCCGCGGCAGGTAACATATAATTAAACGTATATAAACCCGCCACACCGACTACCGCGGTAGAAGCTAAAAACCATCCAGATAAAGAAAGTAAAAAAACACTGGCAAATAATGTAAGAATAGCTAAACCTAATCCAATAACAATTTGCCAAAAGTAGTGCTTATAAAGTGCAATATAGGGACGTAATAGCGCTAGCATAAGCTCTCCTTGATGGCGTTAAGTTGTCCTTTCGACAATTTCCATACTTGGTCAAATTCATGCATATCATCATGTTGATGGGTGATAGTGATACTATTTGTCGCAATATCATAGGGTGCCAACTGCTGAACTGTTTGCTTATCTAAACTTGCGGTCGGTTCATCAAGTATCAGTAATTGACAAGGTTTCAGCATTGCTCTAGCAAGGGCGATGCGCTGAGCTTGTCCAACTGATAATCTAACCGCATCTTCACCAACTTGGGTATCGACGCCTTCTGGTAATTGATCGATAACATCAGATAATTGCGCTTTTGCAATAACCTCGTCAATTTCATTGGCGCTCGCCATGGGTTTACCCAGTAGAATATTTTCACGAATCGAACCATTAATCAAATAAGGATTTTGCCCAATCCAACTGATTTGATGTTGCCAACTTACTAAATCAAGCTGATTAAATTCAATCCCATTAATTTTTAGCGAACCCTGATAAGGTAAAAAGCCAAGCAATACTTGCATAATAGAACTTTTACCTTCACCACTAGTACCAATTAGCGCTAATTTAAATGGCGCTTGTAATGAAAAGCTAAGTGGGCCAACAATAGGCAAACCTTCGTTAGATAACACGATAAGATCTTTCGCTTCAATTGTTTTTAAAACATTTATTTCAGAAGGAATGGTTGATGATGATTGATTAGACTCGTTTTTTTTCTCAACGCTATCAAGTGGCAATTTTTTATTTAAAAAAGTTTCAATATTATCAGCTGCGGCAATGGCTTCTGCTTTGGCATGATAATAGACGCCCAAATCACGTAGCGGTTGAAAATATTCAGGTGCTAAAATCAAGGCAAAAAAACCAGCAAATAACGTGACTGTGCCATTATAAGCACCAAAATCAAACTCCCCTAAATACGAAAAACCAAAATAGACCGCCACAATTGCAATCGAAATCGACGTAAAAAATTCCAAAACCGCTGATGACAAAAACGCCATCTTTAATACTTGCATCGTTTTAATTCGAAAATCTTCAGACGCCTTGGCAATTTGCTCGGTTTGCTGTTTGCCTTGATTAAATAAGCGAATAGTACTCAGCCCTTTAAGGCGATCTAAAAAGTGCCCACTTAAATAAGAGAGTGCTTTAAAATGACGACGATTAATATCCGCGGCTCCCATTCCCACTAAAATCATAAAAATAGGAATTAGCGGAGCAGTACAAAGCAAAATAACGGCCGCGGCCCAGTTAAAAGGGAAAATAGCAATACAAATTAATATCGGCACCATACTTGCCAGGCGCATTTGCGGTAAATAGCGAGCAAAAAAATCATGCAAATTATCAACCTGCTCAATAACTAAGGTACTCCAAGCTCCTGTAGTACTTTGACTTAAATATGCAGGACCAAACAATTCAAACTGATCGATAATTTTTTGCCGAATTTGTTGTCGGATTTTTTGGCCTAAAGCAAAGTTAATCTTTTCACGAAAGAAAATAAGCAAGCCACGCGCCAATAGGATGACAACTAAAGATAAAAAATAAGGGAAAACGGTGGTAAAAGGAGTCTGATCGATGATCAACTTCTGCAAAATAATCGCCAATAAAGCAGCTTGGCCGATCATTAATAGACTCAACAAAAAACCGAATAAAACTGAAGCACGCAAATCTGGTTTATGCATTTTTGTGTGCTGTTTTAACCAGCTAAGTAAATAATTTTGACGTTTTTTATCTAGTGTCATTTTAATTTATCTAAATAATGTTCAGCATCTAACGCAGCCATACAGCCTGTTCCTGCCGAGGTAATGGCTTGTCGATAAATATGATCCATAACATCGCCCGCAGCAAAAATTCCTTCTACGCTAGTTTGTGTTGCATTACCTTCAGTACCTGATTTCACCTTGATATAACCATTATCAAGTTCAAGTTGGCCTTCAAAAATTGCGGTATTGGGTTTATGACCAATAGCAATAAATACCCCCATTACTGATAGCTCTTCGGTTAGATCAGAATCGATAGTACTTCGTAATCTTACACCGGTTACGCCCATATTATCGCCAAGAATTTCATCGACGATTTGATGAGTATGCAAAATGACTTTACCTTCTTGCACTTTTTCAGCTAAACGATTCATTAAGATTTTTTCAGCCCTAAAACTATCGCGACGGTGGATTAAATGGACTTCACTGGCAATATTAGCCAAATAAAGGGTCTCTTCAATCGCAGTATTACCGCCACCAACAACAGCCACTTTCTGATTACGATAAAAGAAACCGTCACATGTAGCACAGGCTGACACACCTTTACTTTTAAAAGCTTCTTCAGAAGGCAACCCGAGATATTGTGCGGAGGCACCAGTTGCAATGATTAACGCATCACAACTATATTCCGTATCGCTACCAAATAGTTTGAAGGGCTTTTGGCTAAAATCAACGCTATCTATATGATCGATAATAATTTCGGTATCAAATCGTTCGGCATGTTGTTGCATTTTCACCATAAGTTCAGGACCCGTTAATTCTGGATTTGCCGCTGGCCAGTTTTCGATCTCGGTCGTGGTGGTAAGTTGTCCACCTTGTTGAGTACCAGTTATTAATACTGGAGAGAGATTTGCTCGCGCGGCATAAACCGCTGCGGTATAGCCAGCAGGGCCTGACCCTAAAATTAATAAACGGGCATGTTTGGTTTTCATTTTGTATCCTTCCTATTATTCTGGCTAAATAAAATATGATTAGCGCAATTTATAGATGATAAGTCTAACATTATCAACTATTTTCTTGTAAAAAAAATGTTTATTACAGCAATAGGTGAAGGTGATAAATAACACGGGGTAACGTTACTTTTCCTTATATTATCAAATTGTTAAATTAATTTATGTTTTTAACAAATTGATTTTATTTATTTAAAGTTTTTATAAGTTTTAAATAAATAATTATTACTGTTTTAATAACTAGACGATAACGCCTTCACTCGAAATACGACAAGCCACCATTCAAAAAAATGGAAATGCTATCGGCTAAAACTACGTGGGTAAAAGAAATTTTAAACTCAATTCAGCAGAATATTAACGATCCAAAAATCGCAAATATATTATTGGGTGTTGAATTTATTTTAGATTCACTATTAGCAGATGCGCAAACGCTTAATAACACGTTTGAATAATTGTTAAAAAAAGAGTTAATGCCGCCAGTTGGCGACATAAGACTAATAGCAATTAAGATAAGAAAGTGGTGACATCTTCAAGTGACCAACGAATATGAGGTGGTTGCTCATCAATACGATAACCAAACGCTAAACACAGCCCAACACCAAATACCTCACGACTAAATGTTGGAATATGTTTTTCTAAAATATTAATCACCTTATCATATTGGAATCCGCCAAGCGCACAAGAATCTATGCCATGATAAGCCGCTGTAGTCATCATATTTGCAGCAGCAATATAACCTTGCATTTCTGACCAGCTATCAGCATTTAAACCTTCTCGTAAACCATAAGCAATATAGTTAAGAAAATCTTGGCTAGCTTTATCAATTGCCGTTTGATCGTTCTGATCTGGCAATGTTCTTCCTATAGCTTGACGTAAATATGGACTTTGCAAAGTAAAATTATTCGCTTTACGGTAAAGTAAAATCACAAAATGTGAACAGCTAGTAACTTGTTCTTGGTCATAACAAGCAGCACGCAATTCAGCTTTGATATCTGCATTATCGACAACGACAAAATGCCAAGGCTCAAAACCAAACGAAGAAGGCGATAAACGACCCGCGTCTAAAATAATTTCAACATCGCTATGACTAATCTTTTTTGATTCATCAAACCGTTTACAAGCATGTCTAAACTCCAAAGCTAACGATAGTTTGTCCATAATGTCTCCTAAGATTTCTTATTCCATGGTGCCACTTTCAACAGTAACACCATGCCGGGTATTGCTAATAGCGTACATAAACCAAAAAAGTTGGTCCATCCTAAATATTCAACCATAATTCCTGTTGTTGAATTAATCAATGTTCGAGGAATAGAAGCGATGCTGCTAAATAACGCAAACTGTGTTGCAGTATATAATGGATTCGTGGTTTTGGCTATAAAAGCAACAAAAGCTGCCGAACCAAGACCAACCCCCAAGGATTCAACACTGATCACTATCGCTAACATTATTTTTTCACTGACACCAATATCATTAAAAGGACCTTCAATTGATAACCAGGCAAAACCTAAAATAGAAAAGACTTGAACAAAACCAAAGTACCATAAAGCCCGATTAATCCCTATTTTTATCATCAAAATGCCGCCCATAATCCCGCCTAATATCCCTGGCCATAATTGCGCATTTTTAGCGATCAAACCAATGTCTGGTAGGCTGAATCCCATTTTCATATAAAAAGTAGTCGCTAACGATGTCGCCATGCTATCGCCTAACTTATATAAAAATATAAAGGCCAAAATGATCATCGCGGATTTAACGCCTTTTCTTTTAATAAATTCTAAAAAAGGATTGATAATAATATCTTCAAAATTATGGGATTTTGGTATTGGTTTATTAATTGGCTCTTTTATCAACAAGGTAATAATTATCACGGGCAACATAAATAGCGCCGTGACCATAAAAACGCTACTCCAAGGTAAAAAATGAGATAAGATTAGCGATAATGAACCGGGCACCAAACTGGCAAGACGATAAACGTTAATATGAATACTGTTTCCTAATCCAAGTTCAGTATCAGAAAGAATTTCTTGGCGAAATGCATCTAAAGCGATATCTTGCGTGGCTGAAAACAGCGCAATAATGAAACAGAGTGTAGCAATAATCCAAATATTCAGAGTCGGTGAAAAACACCCCAATATTGCAATAAAAAAGAGCAATATTATTTGCGACAGAAACATCCATCCCCGTCGACGCCCCATCCCAAACAGTGAAATATTGTCCATAAATGGCGCCCAAACAAATTTAAAAATATAGGGCAGTTGAGTTAATGAAAATGCACCAATAGCTTTTATATTCAGCCCTTCACTGGTTAACCAAGCAGGTAAAAGTTGAATTAACAAATAAAAAGGAAGACCGGAAGCCAAACCAGTAAAAATACAAATAAGCATTTTAGTGGAAAAGATAGTCCTAAGAAGAGAAACTTGTTTTTTATTCATTAGTTAACATTATCGGTCAGTTATATAGCAAAGTGCTATCATAGCATATTAATAAAAAAAATAATTGCTAAAGCTAACATAAAGCGTTTTACTATACAGGTTAATTTTTAACTCAACTTTCAAAAGTAAGCATTTAATCAACATTCGCCAAAAAAATATCAAGTAAACAATGCGTTTCAATCATCACTAAAACTTAAAAGATGCATTAATTAAACGCCTATAAGGGGGATTGCAGTATGAAAGAAACAGTCAAAGTCGCTGTTTTTAGCAGTAAGCATTACGACAAAGAACATCTCGAAATCGCCAACAAACACTTTGGTTTTGATATCGAATATTATGAGCATAAATTAAGCCATAAAACGGTTGTCACCGCACAAGGTTATGATGCTGTTTGTGTATTTGTTAACGACGAAGTTGATAAATTAGTTCTACAAAAATTAGCCCATTATGGTATTAAAATCTTAGCATTACGCTGTGCGGGTTTTGATAATGTTGATCTCGATGAAGCAAAAAAATTAGGGATCACCGTTGTTCGTGTGCCAGCTTATTCTCCTGAAGCGGTGGCTGAACATGCAGTTGCATTGATGATGACACTAAACCGCAGAACCCACAAAGCTTACCAACGTACACGCGACGCTAACTTCTCGTTAGACGGCTTAACTGGTTTTAACATGCACAATCGTACAGCAGGTGTGATTGGAACGGGTAAAATTGGCCAAGCAGTGATCCGCATCTTAAAAGGATTTGGCATGAACATCCTTGCTTATGATCCTTATCCAAATGATATCGCTGTTGAATTAGGTGCACAATATGTTCAATTAGACGAACTCTATGCCAAATCAGATGTTATCACCTTACATTGCCCAATGTCTCCTGAAAATTATCATCTACTAAATAAAGAGTCATTCAACAAAATGAAAAATGGTGTGATGATTATCAACACAAGCCGAGGTGGTTTATTGGATGCAACCGCTGCAATCGAAGCGTTAAAACAGACCAAAATCGGTGCACTAGGTATGGATGTTTACGAAAACGAACGAGACCTATTTTTCGAAGATAAATCTAATGATGTCATATTAGATGACGTATTCCGTCGATTATCAGCCTGCCATAACGTGATTTTTACTGGTCATCAAGCGTTTTTAACCCAAGAAGCACTATTAAATATCTCTGACACAACCTTAAATAATATAGCGCAAATAGCAGCAGGAAAAGAGTGTCAAAATATTGTTAAATAACAATAAATAATTTAATATGTCGCCGTTTTTTAACTAAATGAATATGGATGATTTATGCAACGTATCGTTATTTGTGTCATGATGGTTTTATGGCTCACTGCTTGTTCGAGTGGGGGATCATCGAAATCGCCAATGCAGCAGCATCGAGGACATTCGAATGTAAAGGGTGGCGTTTATCTAGAAAAACAGCACGAAGAACCAAAAGCCAATAGTGCCCCTTTATCGGTCGATAAAGAAAAATTTATCACAATGATGGTAAATAAATATGGCTTTAATCGCCAACAACTTCGCAATGTTTTAGAACAAACCAACAAACTTGATTGGGTTATTGGTTTAATGGACAAACAAGCACCAAAATCAGGAACGTCAAACGTACCTAATGGCGCATGGATTCGTTATAAAAATAAATTCATCACCCCAGGTAATTTACCTAAAGGTGTCGAATTTTGGAATAAATATGACAAAGATCTACAACGTGCTTACAAAGAGTACGGTGTACCACCTGAAATTATCGTCGGAATTATAGGCGTTGAAACCGGGTGGGGAAGAGTAATGGGCAAAACCAAAATTATCGACGCATTATCAACCCTAGCATTTTATTACCCAAGACGATCACAATACTTTGCTAAGGAACTTGAAGACTTCTTAATTATGTGTCGTGATGAAGGTGTTGATCCGTTTGATTTAAATGGATCATTTGCAGGAGCAATGGGCTACGGACAATTTATGCCATCAGCCTTTAGAAATCATGCTATCGACTTCAACCATGACGGTCATACCGACTTATGGGATCCAGTTGATGCAATCGGCAGTGTAGCAAACTATTTCAAAGCACACGGCTGGCAACGAAACAAAAAAGTCGCAGTGGTTGCTGATGGTCAAGCGATCGAACTCGATACAGGCTTTAGCACCAAATATACGATTGAACATCTAGCTAAAGCAGGATTAAAACCAAAAAGCTCAATCGACGGTCATAAAGAAGTCAGCTTATTACGTTTAGACATGGGTGATAATTACCAATTTTGGTATGGACTACCTAACTTCTACGTCATCACCCGCTACAACCATAGCACACATTATGCAATGGCAGTATGGCAATTGGGATTAGCCGTTAAACAAGCTAGATAAAATTAACCTTAAAAGCAAAAGGTCGCAGTTGCGACCTTTTTTATTAATCCTAATAAACTCTCTAAAAAGTTGAGGAACGGGGTTTTTGGGGTTCTAAATTCTGTTTTGAAATATTGTCCCAAACAAATAATTCCGCTTTAACTGTGGCGCTTTTTAGTAGTTCTATTTTTCCATCAAAAAAGTTGAGAAGTGGGGTTTTTGAGGTTATAAATTTCATTTAAAAACTTATAAATGATCACAATCACGATTTTAAACCCTAAAATAAAATTTTTAGGATCATTAATCATCTTTTTAAAGATTTGTAATGATGACATCTTTAATTAAAACAGTAATTAACTAAATATCACCTAGATCTTTTTTAGATCATCTTTACGAAAGTTAACGCAATTGAGTGAAAAAAAATGTTGCATCGTGTTTTTCCAATCACTATACTTTTTTAACAATTTTAGCAAAGAAGCTAAAATTTGATAAAAAAGCACAAAAGTGCAAAGAAATCAAAAAATTACTTGACAGGATTGTCGCATATGTTTTATAATTTTCAACAGGCAACAGGCAACAGGCAACTTGGCCAACTTCTAATTTAAATTCGTCTAAGTCCAGCTCCCAAATTAAATTTTTCACTATCGCTTATTTTTTCATGCGATCAAGTGAAATTCTGCGAATTTTCGCGCGATCGCTTCCGCGATCCTTTTCTCGATCGTTTTTCAGATCCTTTTTTAGATCCTTATATCTTCTACAATTATCCCGGTGGATCCATTTAGGTCTATTCGTGGTGTTTTTTCTTTCTTTTCCCAGTCATGCATTGACTTCACAGACAACAAAAAATCATATTGAGGGTAGTGCACCTTATCTGACTTTCGATGGTGGTCGTACTCGTGTTGTTGATGCTAACGGTCTGCTTGGGATTACACTATCTGATGGTACACAATATACGCCTTCTACCAATTCATCATCTACAACCCCAATCGTCTTGCCGGTTGTGGGTCAGAGTTTTGCTGATATAAGTATGTTCGTTCCTACTAATACTAATTCAGTCGCTTTGAGTTCTCTTATCGGTCCTCCTAATAATTATTGGGGTGATGATGATGG